>NZ_JARAML010000012.1:0-122478 GCF_028807375.1 Marinovum sp. PR37
ATCCTGATTGTCGCGCTGATCTCACCCTGATTGTCGCGCTATACGCTTCTCACCGGCAGTTCCAGCTTCCTCGACCAATCGCGCATTTTCATGACACTTCCCGGCCCTCATTCCGCGTGCCTCCAACGCGGGGATAGGCAAACGGTTGACCGCGACGAATGGCAGCTTCGCTACGTCTCGAACCATCCGAGTTTCCCATTCGCTTGGCGGAAAAGACCAAAGCTCTATTTCCGCGATGAAGGCCGCACGAGCAGCCTCCCGGTTTCGCTTTGCCTCACCCATTCGGTCCTCCTTCACACACGACAGTCTCTGAAATGGGAATGTTTGCTTCCGACTTGTTTCCGTTCTGGAACAACGGCCCGAACCCGTCACAGATCGAATAGTCCCCGCCTGAGAAAGTGATACGTCTATCCTTAATCAGATCGCTGATCGCTTTCCCGGCAATAGTTCGGCGGGAGTTAGAGTCATCTGAGCCAGAAACGGCGCGGCTATCCGCCACAAGTGCCTTGTATTCCTTTTCCGAAAGCCTGCCGCCTGCCTGCACGAGAACATCGAGCGCAGCCTGTCGGGAAGGTGCAAGTCGTCTGATCTTCTTTGGCACCCCGACCAGCGGATTGCAGCGCGGGAAGGTCAGCGGGTCGCCGTCATCATCGAACCCGAAGCTGTCGGCAGAGATCGTGAAGGCAACATCCCGTTCGCAGCTACCGTTGCGGTTCTTGGTAAGCTTGCCTCGGATGATCCCGGCATCGGAGTCCTTCTTGACGTGCAGGGCCACGTCCAGCGCGCCATTCAGGACACTGTGACCGCGCGGGGTGCCGCTTTCGCTCTTGGTGTCGTGGTGGATCAGCACAACAGCCGCGCCCCAGGTCGTGAGCGCCCGCGCGATGCGAACAATCTGGTTCATCGGTTCGGCTGAGTTTTCATCGAAGCTGCCAAAGGCGACGGCCAGGGTGTCGATGAAGATCAGGTCCGGGCGCTGGGCTTCCACTGCTTCGAGCAAGGCTTGCAGATCGGGCGCGCGCTTCTCCCCGGCTGCGGGCAGGAGGCGGGAAATACCGCCGACCAGCTTGAAGGCATCGGTGCTTCCGTGTTCACGTTTGAGCGCCTTCACCCGCCCCTTCATCCCGTGGTGATCTTCTGCGGCGACATAGAAGACCTTTCCACGCCGGGTCCGCATCCCGAAGGCTTCCTTGCCCAGCGCGACCATGTATCCGAGGAACGGGCCAGCGAGGGATTTGCCCGCGCCGGGTGCGCCGAAGATGCAGCCCACGTCACCTTGCGAAACCAAGTCCTTGATCAGGTATTTCCGCGTCTCGGATGCGTCGCACTCGTCGGGGGTGAGGAAGGTTAGGCGCGACGCCGCGGGCGTCTGCGGTTCCAGCAAAGACGGCAGGTCATCGAAGTCATCGGCGCGGTATTCGAATGCTTCCATTTCCCAGCCATAGGCCTTAGCAATCTGGAACAGGGTGCCAATTCCGATTGCGCCGCCCCGAAAGGACTTCCAAGCCATCCGTTGCCCGCGTTCATCGAATTTGATGGATTGCCGTGACCAGTGCGACCACATGCCAAACGCTTCGTCGGTGTCGCCGTATTCGTCCTTGATTGCCATGCCGACGCGCAACCACGTATCGCGGTCGTCTGCATCAGTGATCATGTCGAGCGCGCGCCGCACCTCTGCCGGGTCCGCGCGGATGCGCAGGAGGTCAGAAAGGTCAGTGGGTGACACTTCCGGCGCGCGACCTTCGGCAAACTGGCCCAGCGTCACCGGCGAGATTTGGGCCTTGTCGGTGAAGGGGCGTTCCCAGACATAGGGCTTCCCCGTCTTGGGGTGGATCGAGGGCGGCAAGACTGCCTGCGAACCGGTCCCCATGAGGTCGATTTCCCAGCCGTCTCCCTTGGCAAGTTTCCTCTTGGGCATGGGTTCTGGCGACAGGAAATAGATGTGACGGGAGTCGCCGCCGCTGCCGCTGATCACAGCCGGGAACGTCCGAGCTTCCGGCCAAATTTCCAAGAGTTTGCCCCAGGCCTCACCAGACTTCGCCGGATTGCGCACATCGAGGTCAATGAGGTGCAGAAAGCCGTCGCCAATCTTGGACGGCAGACCCAGGCGGACGCCGATGTTCCGCCCTTCACGATAGGAATCGCGTAGCTCTGATTCGCTGAGTTTCGGGGTGGTCGACCAGCCTGCGGAGACCGGGCGTTTCTCTTTAACATGCAGCCAATGGAGCGATGCGCCAGCGTTCAGTAGGTCGACATTGATGCTGTCCAACGGTTCGAATGTGGACACATCCGGACGCATCTGGACACATAGCAAATCCGACAGATCGGTATTCGCGGCGCATGGAGACGCTTGCCCGGTCGGGCTGGAAGTGGTATTGTCGAGGGGCATTCGATAGACCTTTTCTGGTTAGCAAGGCCCCGCAGTCGCAAGCTGCGGGGCCTTTGCGCTTTCAATCCAGAGTTCAGCTTATCACAACGCCGATATTCCGCCAAGCATCAGAAAATAAACGGACTTTCACATCTAGCGTGAAAGTCTCGGAGTGCGAGGGGCGCAACTCATACTCAACCCCTAGCTGAGCAGGTCCGAAAGGTCGGTATCAATGGTCAAGACTGTGGCAGACGCTTGCTTGGCCCGCCCGGCGGCTTCCCATTCGTCCAGTTTGTCGCTCCACCACTGCATAAGCCGCCGCCGCTCTTCCAGGCGCATCCCGCGATAGTATGCCGCCCGCACTGCGTTCTTTGGCGAATGCGCCAAGGCCTTCTCGATCGCATCCGGGGACCAGAGTTCGGACTCGTTCGCCACGGTCGAGAAGGTGGAACGAAAGCCGTGCACGGTCGCCTTGGTATAAAACCCCAGCCGATACACCAGATAGAGCATCCGGTTCTCGGAAATAGGCTTCACCGGCTTGTCTCCCGGCACGATTTATCCGCCTCCGTCCGCCAGTTCTCGCAACTGATCGAGGATTGCCAGAACCTGCCGGGACAGCGGCACCACATGATCAGCCCCCATCTTCATCCGATCTCCGGGGATGCGCCACACATCACCATCAATCTCATCCCATCGCCCGAACCGGATTTCATTGGTGCGGCAGGCCGTGTGAATGGCCAGCAGGAGCGCCAGACGGCTTTGCGGTTCACAGTCGGCATGTGACAGGGCATTGAGGAAGGCAGGCATCTCTGACGCGCCCAGCGCGGCTACGTGCTTGACCCGGGGCGCTGGGCGCAAGGCTCCGCGAAGGTCCGCCGCCGGATCACGCTTGCAGAGGCCACACGCAATCCCGTAGCGAAAGATCGCCCCGAGGGTCTGGTGAATCCGCGACGCCACGTCCAGCGCGCCCCGGGCCTCCACGGCACGAATGATCTTCAAGAGTTCGGGGGCTTCTATCTCGGCAATGTCGCGCTTCCCGATGAAGGGGAATACATCGCGGCGAAACCGGGATGCGATGCGCTCATAGTGTTTTTCGGACCACGCCCCGCGCTGGGCTTCCAGCCATTCGTTCTCCACCCGCTGAAACGGGTTCTGGACGGCCAGCCCATCACCTTTCGCCGGGGTGACGCCTTCGCCCAGATTGCGCTTCAATTCGTCCCGCATCCCGCGAGCCGTGGCGAGGCTGACCCGCGGATACTGACCAAGCGTCGCAGTCTGCCGCTTGCCCTCGTGACGGTAATCTACCCGCCAGGTTTTGGTGCCCGCAGGCGAAATGTAGAGATACAGCCCGGCGCCATCGGTCAGCTTCCGCGGCTTGGACTCAGGCTTGGCATTCCGGCAGGCAACATCGGTAAGCGACATGGTATCCTCGTGACGGTAAACCCCTTGCCGCCTCTACCGCCGGATTTACCGTCAACGGCGTGGATGCATGGGGACGCATATGGACACATGGATACCAAGAAAGTTGATTTCACTCAATTTTCTCATGCGGAAATGGGCTGTGAAGTAGTTGTGGTGCCCGGGGGCGGAATCGAACCACCGACACGAGGATTTTCAATCCACTGCTCTACCCCTGAGCTACCCGGGCACGGGAGAACGCGTTGCGTTCGGGTGGATGCCTTCTAGGAGAGCCGTGCCGGAGTGTCCAGTGGGTTTTTGCAAATTTCTGCCCCCCGGCACGGCATTTCTTCACTCCGCTGCACGTCGCCAGATCAGCCCCTGGTCGCCGCCGAGCTTGGAGCTGGCCAGCGGGCGGTAAACCGCTGCCAGCACTTCCAGATCCGACGAGGTCGTGAGGGTCAGGTAGGCCTCGAGCCAGGCGAGGTTGTAGGCCGAGATCTCGCGGCTGCCGTCGAAATAGCTCTGCTCCTCGCCGGTGATCTCGCGGGTGGTGGCGCCGTCGGTCAGATCGTCGAGCACAAAGCCCACCACGCGGTCGAGCGCGGCGTCGCAGCGCGCCCCCGGGGCGAAACCGTGATCGGCCAGCAGGCGCGAGGCCACCACGAGCGGCGCCACCGCGTGCATCTGGTAGTGGAAGGCCAGCCGCCCGCGGGTCATCTCCTGCGGCAGGCTGCCATCGGGGGCGGCGGTGCAGAGCACGTAATCGGTCGACCAGGCGGCCCAGCCGCGCAACAGTCGGTCGCCGCCCAGATCGGCGATGGCCGCCACGCCGAGCGCCGCCCAGGCGCGCAGATTACCCTGGCGGGCGCCGCCGGGGGCCTGTTCCCAGAAACCGAGCTGGCGATAGGCCAGGGCGCTCAGCCAGCGCTGGATGGCCGAGAGATCTTCGTGCCGGGTGGCATGGGGCACGATCTGGCGCAGGGCCAGCCCCAGACCGGCCAGCCGCGCGCCAATGGTGAGCTGGGCGGTCTCGGTGGCCAGCGTCTCGAGCGCGCCGGCCTCGGCCCAGGTCGCAAGCTGGGCGATCACGCAATCGGCGATCACGGCTTTCTGCGCGCCTGGTTCATACACCCGGTTGGCCAGTTCGGCGAGGTCGCGGATGAAATCGTCCAGCGGCGCCAGCGCGGCTTCGGCGGCGGCCTCGGCAGCCGGGTCGATCTCGGAGCGGGTCGCGCCTTGGTGGGCGTAGCGGCTGTCATAGGCGAGCGTCAGCACCGGCGCGGGCGGTTCCGGGCAGGTCTGGGCCAGCGCCGGCGCAGCAAGCCCGAGGCTCAGCGCAGCCGCAGCCAGCGCGCCAGATCCGCGGCGTCTGAATCTCCGCCGGTGGCGGCTTTGTCGAGCCATTCTAGGGCCTCCGTTTCATCGCGAGCGACGCCCGCGCCCATGGCAAGGTTGCGGCCAAGTTCCGCCATCGCCGGCACCGCGCCCGCGTGGGCGGCGGCGCGCAGGGCGGTGATGGCCTCGGCCAGGGATTGCGCCGTTGTGGCACGGTTTTGCAGCAGCCGGGCGTGACGCCAGAGCGCCTCCGGCTCGCCTGCTGCGGCGATCCGGGCCACCAGCTGCGGGAAATCGAACGTTTCGTCGATCGCCCGGCGCAGCTCCTCCGGTGCGGCGAGGTATTGTTCGAAGGCGCGCGGCAGGGTGTCGCCGCGGTCAACCAGTGCCTTGAAATGCGCGGCCGCCTGTTGCGGCGCGTAACTCGCCAGATCGGGCTGCGCGGTCAGGTGAAACAGCCGCCACTGGCCTTGCAGGTCTCCGGCCCGGTCGCGGGCGACAACCTGCGCAGGCCCCGGTGCCGGCCGGGTGTCGAATCCGGCCATCTGGCCATTGGTCAGTCGCAGTTTCGACAGGGTGTTGTGACCGGCGATGGCCAGCCCGATCTGGCGCCAGTGAAACGACATCGGCGCCGTGCCGTGGAGTGCATGTGCCTCGCCCAGTTCGTCGGTGTCCTTGGTGGAACAGGCCATCAGGCTGACCGCGCGGTCGAAGTAATCGTCGCGCCTGGTTTCGGCGACGTGGGGCAGGGCGAACATCATCGCGAGAAAATCGCCACGGTCGTCGATGATCCCGGCAAATTCGTCAAAGACCCGGCGTTCGGCCTCCGGCGTCTTGCCAAGCCGCGCCAGCAGTCGGATCGCGGCACCTTCGCCCCGGTGGCTGGCCTGGCGCAGCAGGTGCCGCACATCTTCGGCCATGGCCGGGTTCATGCCGCTGTCGTTGATCATCGCGATCGAGAGGTCGAGCGCGGTGGTCACGCCATTGTTGAGATAGACCCGGCGGAAGAATTCCAGCGCCAGCGCTCGTTCCGCCGGATTGGTGGCCAGCGCAAACTCGAGCTTGGCGAACTCTTCCAGCGTCTTGTCGGAATTGTCGGTGCGGTCGGCCCAGATCCGCTGCGCCGTCTCGGTGGCGATCGGGTCGCGCTGTACGAGTTGCAGGTAATGGGCGAGCGACAGGGTGCGCCCGTCCAGCGCCTGCGATTGCAGACGGGCCAGACGCCAAGGGTCCTTGTAGGGATCGAGCGCCATCAGGTTCGACGGCGTCAGCGCCACCATCTTGTGCGTGGTGCCGGCATAGGCCCGCGCCCAGGGTTCGGCCTGATCCAGCAGCGGCGCATCGGGCGCCTGGCAGCGGAACAGCCGGTCGAGGTCGTTCATCGCGGCGGCGTCGCGGTGGCGCGTGGCGGCCAGGGTCAAGAGGTCGACGGCGCGGTTGAACTGCGCGGGATCGTCGCGATAGCGCAGCAGCCTGGCGGCCAGCGCGCGCATGCCTGCGGGGTCGTTGCGGGCGGTGGCGATCTCGAGCTGCGCGATGATCTCGTCTTCGCCGGCCCAGCGGCCGAGCCGCACCGAAAGCTCCTGCGCCAGCTGGGTAAAGACCAGGCCGGGCGCGCCGGGAATGGTGGCGAGCTCGCGCAGATAGGTGAGGTAGGGCCCCGAGAGGCTGGTCTCCATGGCATCGATGTTCACGCCGGTCTGCAACAGCGGCGTCAGCGAGGCGCGGCGGCGGCCGCGGTCGTCGGCCTGGGTATGGGCGAGGACCTCGCGCAGGGTGTCGGCGTCGATGCCGCCCTCCTCGAGCCGCCCCCGGGAACCGTCATCGACCACGATGCCGCGGGCCACGGCGCGCCGGAGATAATGCAGCATCTCGGCGCTGTCCTGATCTTCGGCTGCGGCCGAGAGATGAAATTCCACCATACGCCAGGCCGCCCTGGCCGAACCCAGATCGGCGGCGAAGCGATACCACGCCCAGCCGATCTCGGCATTGCGGCGGACAATGCCTCCGGTGAGGTATTCGTGTGCGATGCGTTCGGCGCGGGCACAGACGCCACTGTCCATCTGTCCCAGCAGCCCGCCAAAGGCCATGGTGGCGGTCAGATCCTCCGGCGCGTCCCAGCCGGGCAGGGGGCGCGCTTCGGCCATGCGCCGCGCCACCAAAAGGAGCGCTTCGGGGTGACCGGCAAAGGCCGCCTCGAGGATCAGGTCATCGGCGGCGGAGGTGTCGGCGGGAGTGCCGATACCATTGCGATGGAACTGCGCCAGCTGCATTTTCTGGCCGTTGGTCAGCAGCGGGCGTTGCGCCGTCAGCTGCGCCACAAGCCCGGCCTGTTCAATTGCATCGAAGCGGCCGGCGTCGATGTGCAGACCGATCAGGTCGATCAGTTCGGCCGCCCCGGAAAAGCGCGCGTCCGCGCTCGACAGCCGCGCGCGCAGGGTGGCGATAAAGTCGAAATGCCGGTCGGGATCGGCGCTCTGATAACGGCGGATGTCGCGTTGCAGATAGCGGGCGCGTTCCATCTCGGTCAGCGCGTCCTCGTCGCCGGGGCTGCCGTCGTCGACGCGCCGCTCGGTCGCGGCGCGGCCGCAGAGCGATTGTTCCTCGACCGCCGGCGGCAGGAAGGCCAGATCGAGCGGCGCGGCCGGCAGCGCCGCCGGCGCCAAGAGCGCCAGCACGCAGGGCGCACCCAGAAGACGGCTCAGCGCAGACATGCCCGCACCTCCGCATGCTCGCCGAAATCCACGTCCAGCGTCACCGCGACCGAGCTGGCGCCCCCGCTCCAGAGACCGGTCATCGGCGCATAGAACCGCCCGCTGGGCAGTTGCGCCCGGTGGCGCAGGATTTCGCGGTGGCGGGTCTCGCCCGCGTCATTGCCAAAGGCCAGAACCGCGCGGCGGGCCGGGGCGCCCGCGGCATCGACAAACAGCATGTGCGCACTCTCCGTATCAAGCGTCGAAAGATCGACGCGCAGGGTCTTGGGATCGTCGGCGTCGCGCGCGACTTCGAGGGGGATGTCGCAGCGGTGGCGCGCGGCGGCGATCAGTTCGGCCATCGGCTGGTCGTCATGAAGCCCCGGCGCCTCGGCCTGGGGCAGTTCCCAGACAAGTACGCTGGGCCGGGCGTTCTGAAACTCGGCCGAGGTCAGATAGGTGGAAATCGCCGCAAAGGCACCACCACCCGGCACCGAATATTGCACCACGTTGAGCCCGGTTTGCTGTGCCAGAAAGCCGGCGAAATTGGCCTCCGGCGTGTCGGAATGCTCGCTGCCCACCAAGGCGACAACGCCCCTCGCGCCCTCGGCACGAAAGGTGCGGCTGGTTTTCCAGGTCGCGGTTTCGGCCGGCGGCAGCGGCTCGGCGCAGGAGCGTTGGCGGACAAGGCGGGCGTGCGAGGCCACGCTGGCCGAACCGGTGGGCACCGTCTCGAACCGGCCTTGCGCCAGCGCCTCGATCCCCGGCACCGCCTTGATCGCGGCGCCGATGGCGGCGGCGGCCAAGCGCGCTCCTTCGGCGGTCAGCCGCGGATCGGTGCGGAAATAGGGCAGGGGGCCGGTGGCGTCGACCATTTCGGCGCGCAGATCGACGGCGCGCACCCCGGCCGCCTGCAATTGCGACAGCGCGTCGAGATAGACTGTGGTGGCCAGCGAATAGTCAAAGCCGTAATCGGTGGTGGCGGGAGACAGGTATTTCGGCATCGCCAGCGATTTCACCGGCACCGGCGCATAGATCAGTGCCGTCCCCTTCGCGGCCAGCGCCTGCGTGAGTGTGGCGAGATCGGCGATCGTCTCCGGCGCCATCGGGTGATGATTGTGCAGGTCGGGATGCAGGCGAAAGAACACGCCGTCGCGCCCCTCGACGCTGGCCATGAACTGCCCTTCGGCCAAGCCGCGGCAACCATAGCCCGAAGCCGCCGCCGGCCCCGCCAGTCCCAGACTGGCCAATCCCAGCCCCAGCATCGCCGCGGCGGCGCGCCGCCGGAATGTTGCGCATCGCGTCATCATGTCGCCTCCCTGTGCCGCTGCCGCGCCTCGGCGCTCCGGCGCAGGCTCTGCGCCACGGTGCGGATGGGCAGATCGCCCGTGCGTTCGGCCAGCTCGAGATAGCCGATCACCCGGGTTAGCGCCGCCGCATCCAGATCGTCGCGGCTCAGATCCTTCATCGCCAGTGCCAGCACCATGCGCGCGCCACCCTCCTGACGGATGCGGGCGCGGGTGGCCTCGGACATCGGACCAAACAGATTGCCCGGACCATTGAGCGCAATCAGCGCATCCTGGGCCAGGCTGTTGCCGGCCCAGGCATGGGGATAGAGCACGCGGATATATTGCGACACGCGGTGTTTCGGCTCGCGCGCGGGGTCGAGCAGATAGAGCGCCGCGACAAAATCGTCGAACAGGCCCTGCCGGCCGGCGCCCGAGGCGATGCTGGCGTAATAGGCGATGTCAGAGGCATGTTCCGCCGGGCCGCGTGGCCGCAGGCGCTTGACCATGCGCAGTGCCGCCAGCCCGTCCCCGGCCTCGGCCAGCCGGCGCAGATCGGCGTCGCGCAGCGGCCTGTTGCCGACCATCGCCTTGCGCAGCCGCCGCAGTTCGGCGGTGGGCAACTGGCGGGTGTGGGTGATGCCACGGTCGACCACTACGGCGATCCTGCGACTTTCGGGGGCTGCCGGCAGGGTCAGCGGCTGGGCGAGGCCGGCGCTGGCCAGCGTCCCGGCCAGCACCGTTGCCAGCACGATGGTTCGGCGCATTGCCATGGCTCAGCCCTCCTGCCCGCAATGACTGGGCAGATCGGCGATCCGCACCAGGCCCGCCGCGTCCAACGCGATCGGCGCGCGGCCGGTAATGTCCGAGGCGATGTAACGCGCCTGCCGGCCCAGGTCTCCGGCCAGAAACCGCGGGAATTGCCGGGTAAAATCGTTACCTTCCAGCAGGATCGCCTCGGCCGTGGCCGTGGCCACGCCGGCGCCGTTGGCGTCGAGCACATTGTCCTCGATCCGGGTCACCGCGCCGGCGGGCTGGCCCGACACCCAGATGCCGGCGCTCTTGTTGCTGACCAGGATGTTGCCGTCCAGATGCGCCGCCAGGCTGTGACGCACCTCGATGCCCTTCTGCCGGTTGCCGATCACGTAATTGCCGCTGACACGGGCACAACGGGCCCGGTCGAGCTTGATGCCGCTGCCATCGCGGGCCCAGACGATATTGCCCTCGACCCGGGTGCGGTCGGGGGCGTTCTTGATCAGGATGCCGACGCGGTCGCCCTCGAGGATGGCATTGCCCGCCAGCACCGTGCCGGAAGAGCCGTCGAGCACCCGGATCGCGTTGGTCACCGAGCGCCCGGCCAGAAGGTTGGCGGTGACGCGGGTGTCGCGGCTGTGCAGGATGACCAGCGCGGCCGATCCCGCGTCTTCGATCCGGTTGCCGTCGATCACCAGCCCCTCGGCGGCCTGCACCGAGATGCGCTTGATCCGCGCGATCTTGCTGTTGGCGATGAAAGAGCCGGCGGCGGGCCGGTCAAGCGCGCCGCGAATGACCGAGAGACCGGAATATTTGACCGTGCTGCCAAACCCGAGATCGGCGATCTCGGCGTCGCGCACGTGCAGCGTGCCGGCGCCGGTGGTGGTGACGAAGGGGGCGAATTCCGCATTGTCGGGGCTTTCGCCACCGACCCCGCGCAGCACAGCGCCCTCGAGCACCAGCCGGCCGAAATTTAGCACGAAGGCGCCGTGGTTGCGGCTGAGGTCCAGCCGCTCGCCGGGCCCGATCCGCAGCTCGGCCCCGTGCCGGATGATCAGCGGCGCACGCAATTCGAGCCCGCCCGTGCCGGGCACCGCGTCTTCGCCCATCAACGCCGCCAGATCGGCCAGCCCGAGGCTGCCGCTTTCGATCATCCGCACCTGGGGGCCGCGCCCGGCCTGCGCCGCCAGGACGGCGCTGTTGTCCTCATGCCCGAAGGCCTGCGCCAGACGGCCGAGCGCGATCCGCAGATCGAAACTGCCGGTCGAGATCGCCGCGCCGGTGGGGGCCCCGATCGGCGTGACATCGGCCGCCGGCGGCAGTGCAAAGCCGGCTTCGGCCATCAGCGCCCGGGCGCCGAACCGCGCGGCCTCATCCGCCGCCACCGCCTCGGCCAGCCGCAGGACGGCCTGCCGCTGCTGCTGGCCATGGCTGTCGGGCGCGGCGAAACCGGGCAGGGCCATGCCGGCCGCCATCACCGCCGCAACCCAGAGGCCGGCGCGTCTCGTGTTCCGTTCACGAGGCATGACGCGCACTGCTGGCCAGGTCCTGCGGGGCCTCCTGCAAGACGATGGTGAAGACCAGCACCTCGACCGCCGTGTCGGTCGGATTGCTCAACGTCGTGCGCGTCTGATGGCACAGCGTCTGGCGGTCGCCGTCGCGCAGCCGCGCCTGGGTGCGGCCATTGGTCAGCAGCACCTCGCCCGCCGCCACGATCGCCTCGCGTCCCGGCGCGGGATCGAGCCGCATGGTGCCGCCGGGTTTGACGGTGACGGTGCAGAGCGTCATGTGATCGCGCGCCACCAGCTGGCGGATGCTGCCCCATTCGTAATCGGTGCGCTGGTGTTTCTCGGCCTCGATGCGCTCGTTCGACTTCAAGTGTTCGGCCACCTGCTTGACGGACTGGCAATGGCCCACCTTGGTGACCAGCAGCGCATCGGCGGTGTCGACGACGATGATATCCTCGAGCCCGACACAGGTCACCAGACGGGTTTCCGAGCGGATCATGCAGTTCTTGCTCTCGACCGAGATCACGTCGCCCTGAATGACATTGCCCGAGGCGTCGGTGTTGGAAATGCCGTACATCGCGGTCCAGCTTCCGACATCGCTCCATTCCACGTCGAGCCGGCAGAGCGCGATGCGCCTTGTCTGCTCGAAGACCGCCTTTTCGGTCGGTTCGGCATCGGCCTGGCCAAAGGCTTCGCCGTCAAGCAGCAGGCCCTCGGCGGTCTCGGACGCGGCGCTCAGCGCCTGCACCACGTGGTCGAGCGTTTCGGGATCGTAGCGGGCGTATTCCTCGATGATAGTCGCCGCCTTGAACAGGCTGATGCCCGAGGCCCAATAGGCGATGTCGCTCTCGACCAGCAGCCGCGCCTTGCGGGTGGGGGGTTTTTCGACAAAGCGCTCGACCTCGCGCAGGTTGGGATGGGCGATGATCGGGCCGCCGTCGGTGATATAGCCAAAGCCGGTTTCGGCATAACGCGGCTTGATCCCGAAGGTGACGATGTATCCGGCCTCCGCGCCCGGCTGCACCGCCTTGATCGCGGTGTTGATGTCGCCCTCGATCACGTGATCGGCCGGCACCACCAGCATCAGCTGATCCGGATCCCTGGCCGCCAGCTTGAGCGCGGCGGCAAGGACGGCGGGGCCGGTGTTGCGGCCCATCGGTTCGAGGATCACCTCGGCGCCGCGGCCGATCTGGCGCAGCTGGCGATGCAGCGTGCGGCCGTGTTTCGCGGACGAGACGATCAGCGGGGTGCCGAAGCCTTCGCCGGAATGCCGTTCGACGGCGGACTGGAAGAAGGTGAGCGACGCGGCATCGCCGACCCGTTGAAACTGCTTCGGGCTGTGCGTGCGCGAGATCGGCCAGAGCCGCGTGCCATTGCCACCGCAGATGATCAGGGGGGTGATCTCTTTCATTGTCCGTCCGTCCCATTCTCAAACGGTTTGGCGAAAAGTGCCTTGGAAATCCGCACCCGTGCGGATTTGCCGATATCATCGGCGGTCAATGCGCCAGGCTGCGGCCGAAGCCGGACCGGCAGGAAGAGATCGCCGTCTTCCGCCGCGGCGCTGGTGGCCGAGGTCAGGATGATCTGCGCCGGGATCGCCCGGCCGTCATTCATCTGAAGATGCACCACCTCGCCTGCCATCGCGCGCGACAGGCCTTCGGTGCTCATCTGGGTCTGCACGCTGACGGTTTCGTCCTGGCCGAACAGCATCAGGATGCTGTCGCCCGGCAGCACGGTGGCGCCTTCGAACATGCCATCGGTCAGGGTGACGGTGCAGTCGCAGGGCGACTGAAAATTCAGCACGTCGCCGGTGGTGGCCGAGAGCGAATAGAGCACCTCGCCCTTGCCGGCGGCAGGGTTGAGATAGATGATCTGGCCGCCGCTGGTGGCGCGCATCTCATTGCCGGCGCGCATGATGAAGACCGGGCGCAGCTCGTAATTGGTGGTGTAGCGCACAAAGAGCGCGCTCAGAGCCAGATAGATCAGCAGCAGCGAGGTCAGCACCACGCCGATGCTCTTGAGCCGGCGGCGGTTGTCCTCTTCGGTGCCGCCCGCCTTCGGCTGTTTGAGCTGGGTCGGGCCGGTGTAGCTCATCATCGAGCCAAGGCTGACGACGTCGCCGGCGATATAGGTGTTCAGGATATACCGCAGCTGCGGCAGATGCGGGCCGGTGGGGTCGATGAATTGCAAGGTGAGCTCGTCGCCGGTGGCATTGACGCTGACCTTGGCCTCGGGAAAGAGGGTGATGGTGAAGCCGCCGAAATCGAACCGCAGGCGCACCGGCTGACGGCTGTTGATCAGCGCCGGCGGAACCGCGTTCAGCAATTCGACGTAGGCCGCCGTCACCGAAACCCCGGTGCCGGTAAAGCGGGCCTCGCCGATCTGGGCCGTGAACGGCACCGGCAGTACCGGGTGCTCGTTGTCAAATCCGAACTCGGTCGGGACCTGAGGCGCTTTGGGTGCGCCATGTTCGTCTTTTTCCATGGTGATCTTGTCAAGCATCGCGCACCTCAGACTTTGGTAAAATACAGGATCGCAACCGTCAGCCAGACCAGCGCGAGCGCGTGGTGGGCGGCACTTTCGGTTGCCTTGAGCTTGTCACGCAGCGCGATGATCGCGCCGCCGGTTCCGCCGCCCTGGCGGGTCCATTTCTGCTTGTCCATGCGGAACAGGACATAGGTTTTCAGCGCCGCGCCCACGACCTGGCTGAAATACAGGATCGGCGGATGGGTGACCGGAAACCAGCTGCCCCGGAACAGCGCGATGATGACGCAGAAGATATAGCGGGTGATCATCACCCAGGCGATGTAGAGCGGGATCACCGAGGGACTGACCATGATCGCGGCCAGCGCCACGGTGATCGGACCGACAAGCGTCGTCCACATCGAGACCCGCTGGTCGAGCACCGACCACCAGGTAAAGCCGCCGATCAGCCGCGGCGAGAGCCGCAGCGCCCGGCCGTTGGTGCGGATCATGTTGCCGAACCAGCGCACCATCAGCGTCTTGGAACTGTCTAGAAACGTCGGCCGCGGCTGAAACTCGAAGCTGACCGAGCGCACATCCGGCAGGTAATGCATCTCGTAGCCGTTCTTGAGCAGCCAGAACCAGGTGGATTTGTCGTCGCCGGTCAGGAAATCCACCCGGCCCAGCCGCCAGTGGTCGAGGAAATCCTGGCCGATGGCCTGAATGAAGGTCGGATCGATGGCCAGATCGGCGCGAAAGACGCTCATCCGCCCGGTCAGCGTCAACACCCGCTTGGACAGCCCCATCGAACACATCATCACCTGCCGCTGGTTGAAGCGCAGCACGAACCAATCCTTGAACAGGCTCTCGCGGCCGACTTCGACGTCTTCGTCGGTGGTCAGCGCGCCGACCTTGAGATTGGTGAACACCGGCGCGCTTTCGGTCCAGATGTCCTCGGGCACCATGGTGTCGCCGTCGACAAAGACGAGGATGTCGCGGTGGGTGGGCGACAGGCCACCCAGGATGCGCAGGGTCCTGGCCAGCGCGTCGCGCTTGCCGTTGGCCTTGATGCGATCGACGATCAGCTGAACGCCGGTCATGTCCTCGGCCTGGGTCTCGTAGATCTGTCGGATCAGCCGCGCGTCGGCGCCATCGACCACCGAAGCCACGATCGTCGCCCCGTCCCGGGCGCGCGCGGCGGCGCGGAACACGCTGCGATAGACGGGCAGGGTGACCTCCGGCTCCACCATGTAGGAGGTGACCAGCATGTACATGTGCGATCTGCCGGCCCGTTGGGCGAACCGCCGCCGCGCAAGACGCTTGCGCCGCGGATGGATGACCCGCCGAAAGACCACCGCGCGGGCAAAGTTGATGGCCGCCCAGCTGTACCGCCAAGTGCCCAGGAAGCCCATGATGAAGATCGTGTTGGTCGCATACTGGATCTCCCCCAGTGCCGCTCTGGGCACCAGGGTCACCAACAGGACGACCAACGAAAAATAGGCCATATGGGAGAGCGCAAGCATGGCTCGGCTCCTCTCTGCGATCACGATGTTGCGAAGTGCTGGCTTACCAGCAGATGCCCTCGTAGGTGCCGCTCGACACCTTCTGGCGGTTCATCCGGGTCAGATCGAGCACCGGGCGGTCCTTGGCCGCGGCCTCGAGCGTATCCAGCGTGTCGCGGTAGAAGTTGCCCACCAGAATCGCGCCGGCCTCATGGATCATCGCATCCAGGTCCGGGGTCATCCGGTCCTTGAGATCGGGGATCACGTCATTGCCGCGGCCCGCCGCCGAATTGTCGTTGGCATAGGCTTCGTGCACATAGGGATCATAGACATCGACCTGCACGCCGTTCCTGATCAGCCGTGCCGCCAGCTCTGCCAGCGGGCTTTCGCGCAGGTCGTCGGTGCCCGGTTTGAAGGAAATGCCGACAAAGCCGACCTTTTTCGCCCCGGTGCGTTCCACCATCGCCTCGGCGCGGCGGATCTGTGCCTCGTTGGCCTCGAGCACCGCGTTCAGCAGATGTGCCGGCGTGTTCTGCGTCTCCGCCAGATGGCGCAGGGCGCGCACGTCCTTGGGCAGGCAGGAGCCGCCGAAGGCAAAGCCGGGCCGCATGAAGTAGGACGAGATGTTGACCTTGGTGTCGGAGCAGAGAATCTCCATCACCGTCTGCCCGTCGAGGCCGGCGGCCTTGGCGATATTGCCGATCTCGTTGGCAAAGGTCACCTTGACCGCGCGCCAGGTGTTCGAGGTGTATTTCACCATCTCGGCGGTGCGCACATCGACAACTTTGATGTCGCAGGGCAGGTCGATGTTGATCGCGGTCAGGATGTCTGCGGTGCCCTGATCCAGCGCGCCGAAGACGATCAGGCCGGGATCGTCGTAATCCTCGATCGCGGTGCTTTCACGCAGGAATTCGGGGTAATAGCCGACACCGAAGTCGCGCCCGGCGATCTTGCCGCTTGCGGCTTCCAGCGCCGGGATGCAGGTGTGCTCGGTCGAGCCGGGCACGATGGTCGAGCGGATGACCACGCTGTGGTAGCCCTGCTTTTTCGCCATTGCCGCGCCGATGTTGCGGCAGGCGGTCTCGACATAGGTCAGCCCGACAGAGCCATCCGGCGCGCTGGGCGTGCCGACGGCGATAAAGGAGACGTCGCTGTTGTCGATCGCATGCTGCACATCGTCCGTGGCAGACAGCTTGCCGTCGCCGACAACCTGCGCAATAAGCGCATCCAATCCGTTTTCGACGATCGGGGAAAGCCCCGCATTGATCGCCTCGACCTTCCCCGGCTCGACATCGACCGCGATGACCTGATGACCGTCGCGGGCCAGGCAGGCCGCTGAGACCACGCCTACATACCCAATGCCAAAGACACTGATTCTTGCCATTTGCTCTACCTCTACTGTCCACCCTTGTGGGCGGTTATGATTTTTTATTGTTGCCCTTATTTTGGGCATTTTTTGAGACTAGTATGCTCGTTTTATACGGAGATATTAAGAATTTGCGTCAGATTGGTAATGTAAAACGTGAATTTTGTGCGCGTTCACATTTGCGGTGGTATTTGCGCCACAGTCGATTCCGGGGCATCGGTATAGGATGACGCGCAAAGGCATCACGTCACTCCCATTAATCCTGGGTTAACCTTGAGTGAAGATATTGACAGGAAATTCACGGATGCCACGATATATCGTGATTTGAGCGTGAATTGAGGGGGCGTCAATCTGCGCGTCCAGTCCGAGTCACCGCCGCCGCCCGGGCCACATGAACCAGTGTTCAGAAATCCGCTGCAAGAAAAAACTTCACAGGGTTCCGCTACGTAGCAAAACCCTTGTCGCGGTGGTTCGATTGACGCATTCAAACATTGCTATGTATTGAAACGTCTTTCATGCTAGTTTAACTGACGTCAGGCCAAAGGCGCCGCAGGGCGCCCCGGATCAGGAGAGGCATTATGACCAGCTATCCCGTGAACATGACCGTTACCCCGCAGGTGCAGGCTTTCTTTGACGAGGCCACGAATACGATTTCCTATATCGTCCGGGATCCGGGGTCGGACGCCTGTGCGATCATCGATTCCGTCATGGACATCGATTATGCGGCAGGGCGGATCACCTATGATCACGCCGATGCGCTGATCCGGTCGATCGAAGAGCAGGGGTGTCGTCTCGAGTGGATCATCGAAACCCATGTTCATGCCGATCACCTCTCGGCCGCGCCCTATATTCAGGACCGGCTCGGCGGCAAGATCGGCATCGGATCGAAAATCATGGTGGTGCAGGACACCTTCGGCAAGGTGTTCAATGAAGGCACCGAGTTTCAGCGCGATGGCAGCCAGTTCGACAAGCTGTTCGAGGATGGCGATCGCTACATGATCGGCACGATGGAGGCCTTTGCGCTTTACACGCCCGGGCATACTCCGGCCTGCATGACCCATGTGATCGGCGATGCGGCCTTTGTCGGCGACACGCTCTTCATGCCTGACGGCGGCTCGGCGCGGGCGGATTTCCCCGGCGGCGATGCCGGCGAGCTCTACGATTCGATCCAGAAGGTGCTGCGCCTGCCGGACGAGATGCGGCTGTTCATGTGCCACGATTACGGCCCCAACGGCCGCGACATCCAGTGGGAGACCACGGTGGCGGAGGAAAAGGCGCACAACATCCACGTCGGTGGCGGCAAGACGCGCGAGGATTTCATCAAGTTCCGCACCGAGCGCGATGCCACGCTGGCCATGCCCAAGCTGATCATCCCCTCGCTTCAGGTCAACATGCGCGCCGGCGAGGTGCCGCGCGACAAGGACGGCAACCCGGTGCTCAAGGTGCCGGTCAACGGCCTCTGAGCCGTCGCGCGCCCCGGACCTGATCCGGGGCCCCGCCGCCGCCTTTCCGCCCCGGACATATGATCCGGGGCCTTTCTCCCCGTCCCGAGACGCGACGCATCCCTTTGCGAAAACACCGAACGGTGCCCACTCACCCTCGCATGTCCCGTTGCCCGCCGATCCTGCTCTATGCGGTTCCAATGGGGCGCCTTGCGCCACCGTACCCCGCACTGGGGGCCGACGCCCTGTCTACGGGTCTTCGCGCCCGACCTGATGCCGGGCCACCGCCATCGACTTGACCAGCGCGAAACAGCTTTGTCCGACCGCCAGCCCCATCGCCTGCACCGAACGCTGGGTGATCCGCGCCAACAGCACCTCGTCGCCTACCGTCAGGGTCACCAGCGCGCCCGGCCCGTCGCCCGGCAGCAGGCTCTCGATCACCCCGGGGATCACGTTGAGCGCCGAAATCGCCTCGGGGCGGCGGCGGGCCAGCATGACGTCATGCGCCATGATCCGCACCCGCACCAGATCGCCCGGGGTGCCGCTGATCCGCGGCAGCCAGAGCGGCCCGCCGGCGCTGCGCAGCCGGGTCAGCCCGTCCTCCTCCTGGCCATCGATCCGCGCCGTCAGCGTTGCTCCGGCTTCGCGCAATCCCATGCCGCGCAGGGCGCGCGGATCGAACAGGATATCCTCGGTCGGCCCGTCGCGCAGCACCTGGCCCCGGTCGATCACCACGATGCGGTCGGCCAGCCGGCGGGCCTCCTCCATGTCGTGGGTCACCAGCACCACCGGCATGTTCAGATGTGCCCGGAGCCGCTCGATCTCGGCGTAAAGCCCCTCGCGGGTGCCCCGGTCGACCGCCGAGAACGGCTCGTCGAGCAAGAGCACCGCCGGATCGCGCGCCAGCGCCCGGGCCACCGCGACCCGCTGTTGCTGCCCGCCCGAAAGCTCCGCCGGCCGGCGTGCCTCGAGCCCGCCCAGATGCACCAGCTCCAGCACGGCGCGCGCCCGCGTCTCATCGGCGCCGGCGGCCATCACGTTGGCCAGTGCCGTCATCTGCGGGAACAGCGCGTAAGACTGGAACACCACGCCCAGCCGCCGCCGATGGGTGGGCAGACGCGTGCCCCGCGCGGTATCGAGCCAGGTCTCGCCGCCCACGGCGACGCGGCCTTGGTCCGGTTGCCAGAGCCCGGCAATCGCCCGGAGCAGGGTGGATTTGCCTGCGCCGGAGGGCCCGACCAGCGCCAGCAGTTCGCCGGCCTCGACCTGAAACGCCACATCGAGCGGGATCGGCGCCCCGGAACTGACCGCCACCTCGAGCGTCACGACAGCCTCCGCCCGGCGCGCGCCGAAAGCCGGAAGGTCACCGCGATGGTCACCAGCGAGATTGCCAGCAGCACCGCCGACATCTGCGCCGCGCCGGCCATGTCAAAGGCCTGCACCCGGTCGTAGATCGAGATCGCCACTGTCCGCGTTTCGCCCGGGATCGCGCCGCCGACCATCAGCACGATGCCGAATTCGCCCAGCACATGGGCAAAGGTCAGCACCATGCCAGTCAGCACCCCGGGCCAGGCCAGCGGCAGCTCGACCCGCCAGAGCGCCGTCAGCGGGGCCATGCCGCAGCAGGCCGCCGCTTCGCGTACCTCGCGCGGCACCGCCTCGAAGCCGCGCTGGGCGGGTTGCACCGCAAACGGCAGGTTGAACAGCACCGAAGCCGCGACCAGCCCCTCGAAGCTGAACACCAGCGGCCCGCCGAACGCGCCCTGCCAGAGCCGGCCCACCGGGCTTTCGGCGCCGAAGGCCACCAGCAGGTAGAACCCAAGCACCGTTGGCGGCAGAACCAGCGGCAGGATCACCAGCGCCTCGACGACGCCCTTGCCGGCAAAGCGATGAAAGGCCATGAAGCGGCCGAGAAACACCGCCACCGGCAAGAGCAGCACGACCGTCCAACCCGCAAGATGCAGTGAGAGCCAGAGCGCGGGCCAGTCCATCAGGCGGGCTCCGGCGCGGCAAAGCCATAGGCGGCCAGGATCTCCTGCGCCGCCGGTGTTTGCATGAACTCGTGAAACGCCCGGGCGGTCGCGCCAGCCTTGGGCGTCAGCACCATGCTTTGATCGAGCGGGCTGTGCCAGGCGTCGGGGATCAGCGCGCTTTCGGCCCGTGCCCGCAGGGTGTCGGCCGCCGCCAGAGAGGCCGCGACCAGCCCGCCCTGCGCATTGCCCGAGCTTGCGAATTGCGCCGCCTGGGCGACATTCTCGCCAAAGACCAGATGCGGGGCGATGGCCTCCCAGAGCCCGCGATGCAGCAGCGCCTCGCGGGCGCGCTGGCCATAAGGCGCATGTTCCGGGGTGGCGATGGCAAAGCGGCGGATCTCGCCTCGGGTCAGCGCCGCGGCGAGCCCGTCCATCGCCGCATCCACTGCCAGCCCGCCGTGCGGCGCGATCAGCGCCAGGCGGCCGCGGGCATAGACCGTGGCGGCCGCCTGAACCGCACCGCTATCGGCCAGAACCTGCACATAGGCGGCATCGGCCGACAGAAAGAGCTCGAACGGGGCGCCATTTCGGATCTGCTGTGCCAGCGTCCCGGAGGAGCCAAAAGCCACCCGCACCGGCCCTCCGCCAGCGGTGGTAAAGCCCGCAGTCAAGGCCGGCATGACAAAGCGTAAAGAGGCCGCCGCGGCAATCACCGGCGGCGCCTCGGCCTGCGCCGGCAGGGCCAGGGCAGCGGCGGTCAGGGTCAGAAAATGACGGCGGGGCAGCGGCATGTCGGGCGGTTTTCCAAGGTTTCCGAAACCTTATCGGCGCCGGGGCAGGGATAAAAGCCCGACCTTCGACGCGGGGCAGGCGCGGCGCTTTTTCGTTGTGGAATCATCTTTCATTCGATATTTCACAAAATATGGAAAAAGAAGCCGCCACCCTCACCGAACAACTCGCCGCGCTCAGCCATCCGCAGCGCCTTGCGGTGTTTCGCCTGCTGGTCCGGCGCTGCCCCGACGCGCTGCCGGCCGGCGAGATCGCCGAGGTGCTGGGGCACAAGGCCTCGACGCTTTCGGTCTATCTTGCCGCGCTCACCCGGGTCGGCCTGATTTCCCAGACCCGGCGCGGCACCTCGCTGCTTTACGCGCTTGACACAAAGGCGGCGCAGGGTCTGGTGAGCGATCTGTTTCTCGATTGCTGTCGCGGGCGGCCCGATCTCTGCCCGCCGATCTTTCACCCCCTGTCCGACAGGAGCCAGACCATGCGTGACCGCAGCTACAACGTTCTGTTCATCTGCACCGGCAATTCTGCCCGGTCGATCTTTGCCGAGGCGATCCTGCGCGATGTGGCGGGCGACCGGTTCAACGCCCATTCGGCCGGCACCAGGCCCGGTTCCGAGCTCAACCCGATGGCGCTCGAGATACTGGCCGCCAAGGGCATTCCGACCGGCGATCTGCGGGCCAAGAACGTCGATGAATTCCAGGGGCCCGAGGCGCCGACCTTCGATTTCGTCTTTACCGTCTGCGACCGCGCCGCCAACGAGGAGTGCCCGGCCTGGCAGGGTCAGCCGATCAGCGCCCACTGGGGCCTGCCCGATCCGGTCAAGACTACCGGCAGCGCGGCCGAGCGCAGCCTGGCCTTTCAACAGACCTACGCCATGATGCGGCACCGGATCATCGCCTTTGCCGCGCTGCCGCTCGATGCGCTCGACCGCGTCTCGCTGCAAAACAGGGTCGATGACATCGGCCGCGAAAAGGAAACTGCATGACCACCTATGCCTTGAACGGCCTCGGGCGGATGGGAAAGCTCGCCCTGCGTCCGCTTCTCGAACGCGGCGCCGAGATCGTCTTTGTCAACGATGCGGTCGGCGACCCGGCAATGCACGCGCATCTTCTGGAGTTCGACACGGTGCATGGCCGCTGGCCCGCCACATTTGCCGCCGATGACCAAAGCATCACCATCGACGGCATCCGCATCCCCTGCCGGCAAGGCCGTGAGATCGCCGATCTGCCGCTCGAGGGTGTGGACGTGGTGATCGATTGCACAGGGGTCTTCAAGAGTGCGGCCACGCTCCAGCCCTATTTCGACGCGGGCGTGAAAAAGGTCGTGGTCTCCGCCCCGGTCAAGGACGGCAACGCCGCCAATATCGTGATGGGGGTGAATCACGACCGCTATGATCCGGCCGGTCACCGCATCGTCACGGCGGCAAGCTGTACCACCAATTGCCTCGCGCCGGTGGTCAAGGTGATCCACGAGAACCTCGGCATCAAACATGGGTCGATCACCACGATCCACGATGTGACCAATACCCAGACCATCGTCGACCGTCCCGCCAAGGACCTGCGTCGCGCCCGGTCAGCGCTGAATTCGCTGATCCCCACCACCACCGGATCGGCAACGGCGATCACGCTGATCTACCCGGAGCTTGCCGGCAAGCTGAACGGCCATGCGGTGCGGGTGCCGCTGCTCAATGCCTCGCTGACCGATTGCGTTTTCGAAGTGGCGCGCGAAACCTCGACCGAAGAGGTCAACGCGCTGTTTGAAGCGGCCGCCGCCGAAGGTCCGCTCACGGGCATTCTGGGGTATGAGACCCGGCCGCTGGTCTCGACCGATTACACCAATGACCCAAGGTCCGCGATTGTCGATGCGCCTTCGACGATGGTGGTGAATGGCACGCAGGTGAAGATCTATGCCTGGTACGACAATGAATGGGGATATGCCAACCGGCTGGCCGATGTTGCCCTGATGGTCGGCGCGGACCTCTGAGAGCGGAGCCGAAGCAATGACCGCTCAGACCGCTGAGACCCCGAACGGGCTTGCCGCCTATATTGCCGTCACCGCGGCCTATTGGGCGTTCATGCTCACCGATGGCGCGCTGCGGATGCTGGTGCTGCTGCATTTTCACACCCTGGGCTTCAGCCCGGTACAGCTGGCCTATCTCTTCGTGCTCTACGAGATCGCCGGCGTGGTGACCAACCTCTCTGCCGGTTGGATCGCCGCGCGCTTTGGCCTGACCTCGACATTGTATGCCGGGCTGGGAGTGCAGGTGCTGGCGCTGCTGGCGCTGGCGCAGCTCGATCCCGGCTGGGCGGTGGGCGCCTCGGTGGCCTATGTGATGGCGGTGCAGGGGGCTTCCGGCGTGGCCAAGGACCTGGCCAAGATGTCATCGAAATCAGCGGTCAAGGTACTGGCCCCGAAAGAGGGCGGCGGGCTGTTTCGCTGGGTGGCGCTGCTGACCGGCTCGAAGAACGCGGTCAAGGGTCTCGGCTTCCTGGCCGGCGCTGCGGCGCTGGGCCTTTTCGGCTTCACCGCCTCGGTGCTGGGCATGGCGGCGGTGCTGTCCCTGATCCTCCTGGCTGTCGCGCTGCGCATGCCGGCGGGGCTGTCGATGGGGCGCAAGGACGCGAAATTCCGCGAGGTGATATCGAAGAACCGCGAGATCAACTGGCTGAGCGCGGCGCGGGTGTTCCTTTTTGGAGCCCGCGATGTCTGGTTCGTGGTCGGCATCCCGATCTATTTCTACGCCGTGCTGTCGGATGGCACCGAAGCCGGCAACCGCGCGGCCTTTTTCATGATCGGCAGTTTCATGGCGGTCTGGACCATCCTCTATGGCGCGGTGCAGGCCGCGGCGCCACGGCTGTTGCGCGCCCGAACCCGGCCCGACCCCGAAATTGCCGCCCTGGCGCGGCATTGGGTGGCGGCGCTGATCCCGGTGCCGGCGGCGTTGGCGGCGCTGGTGGTGATGTCTGGCGCGCCGGCCCCGTGGCTGACCGGGGTGCTGGTGATCGGCCTGCTGATTTTCGGGGCGCTCTTTGCGGTGAACTCGGCGCTGCATTCCTACCTGATCCTCGCCTTCACCAGCGACGACCGCGTGACGCTGGATGTCGGCTTCTACTACATGGCCAATGCGGCGGGCCGGCTTCTGGGCACGGTGATGTCGGGGCTGGCCTATCAGATTGGCGGCGTGGCGCTCTGCCTTGCCGCGGCGGCGCTGTTCATCGCGCTGAGCTGGGGCGCGATGGTGAGGCTGGCGCCGGGGCAGGCCCGGGGCTAGGCAAGAAAAAACCCCCGCCGGTGGCGGGGGTCGTGGAGCTCTTGAGCCTTGAAGCCGAGCTTACTTGGAGCCCGGCATCGGCTTGGGCGTCGCGGGCATGCGCTTGCGGGTGCGCCGCGCCGGGGCGGCCGGTTTCGCGGTCGCCGCCTTGGGCGGCTCTGCCTTGGGAGCATCGGTTTTCGGCGTTTCGGTTGTTGCAGCGGGCTTCGCCGCTTCTGCATTCGGCGCTTCGGCCTTGGCAGCAGGCTTCGCCGCTTCTGTTTTCGGCGCTTCAGCCTTGGCAGCAGGCTTCGCCGCTTCGGTCTTCGGCGCTTCGACCTTGGCAGCGGGCTTCGGTGCGACTGTCTTGGGCGCTTCGGCCTTGGCGGCAGGCTTGGCCTCTTCGGTTTTCGGCGCTTCGACCTTGGCAACAGGCTTCGGTGCGTCTGTCTTGGGCGCCTCAACCTTGGCAGCAGGTTTCGGCGCCTCGGCCGTCGGTGCCTCGACCTTGGCTGCGGGCTTCGGCGTTTCGACCTTGGCCGAAGGTTTTGTCACCTGGGCCGGTGCGCTAGCCGCCTTGGCAGCCGATGCTGCGGGGGCCGGTTTCTCCGCGACCGGTTTCACCGGTTTCGCCGCGGGTTTGCGCGCCGGGGCCTTGCGGGCGGCCGACTTGGCCGTCGCCGGTTTGCCGGGCGCTTCGGCCGCGGTATTTGCCGGGGTGGCCACGACCGGGCCCACCGGCGAGAGCAGCTTGGCGCTCTCGAAGGCCGAAGTCATCATGACCTGCGCAAGGCGCATGTTGGATTCGAAGGCGCGATTGGCCATCTGAAGGCAGGCCGCCGACATTTCAAGTTGTTTGACAAGCAGATTCATCAGTCTTTCCTGTTTATGCAAGGTTTCCGAACAGGGCTCCCGGCCCGGCAGGCCCGCGTTTTGCAAGCCGGCTCCGGTTGTCGCCCACGGCATCCGACAGCGGCGCCACCCAGACCAACGTCACCTGCTCGGGGCGCTGGCCCGACGCCAGCGCCAGCGCGGCGGCCAGATTGGCCTCGAAAAAGGCCGCTGGCTTTTCGGTGAACATGCGGGTGGTTTCATCCCGCGCAACCGACCAGCCGCCAAACATGCCGAGGCTGCGATAGGCGATGACGCATTGGGCCTGCGCGGCCAGCGCGCCCATGGCAAGACAGGCGTTCCAGCTGTCGAGGGCCTGCTTCAAGCCTGTCTGCATCTCTCCGTGTCGTCCTTCGCGGCACCGGGCACGCCCGGACGTGGCGCTCGCCACGATTTCTGTCACCGGCCAGTATAACACGAGTTGCCGCGCTTGCAGCATATTTAATGCTGCACCGCGGCAGGCGTCGGCGGCCTGTTGCCGTTAGGTCAGGAGGCGCGAAAAGCGGCGCTATTCCAAGGGGTCAGCTGTCAATCATCGCTTGCAAAATGGCCTTGGCACTCTCGCCCGACCAATCGGCGTCACCTTCAAGGCGGGCGATCTCCCGGCCTTCGCGGTCGAGAATCACCGTTGTCGGCAGGCCCAGCACCCGGACGCCGCGGGCTATCGCCTGATCGGGATCGCGGTGCAGCGGCAGGTTGTCGACACCGATGCTTTCGAAGAACCGGGTCATCGAGGGCGCCGGGTTGCGGCCGGTGGCCAGCGTCACCACCTCGAAATCCTCGCCGCCCAGCTCGGTCTGGAGATCGGCCAGCATCGGCATTTCCTTGCGGCAGGGCGCGCACCAGGTGGCCCAGAAGTTCAGCAGGACCACCTTGCCAAGGTAATCGTCGAGGTTGAGCGCCGCGCCATCGAAATCAGTGAAATCCCGTGCCGGCACCGAGACCGGGGCGGGATGCACCTTGAGCTTTTGCATGTCGCCCTCGCGCAGCGCCTCGAGCGCGGCGGGATCGGCAGCATTTGCGCTTGCCCCCAAGCCCATATAGACAGCGGCAGCAAGAGCCGATGCATTCAATCCCCGACGAGTGAGCTTCATGTCAGACAAATCCTCAAACCAGATGTGGGGCGGCCGCTTTGCCGCTGGACCGGACGCGATCATGGAGGCGATCAATGCCTCGATCGGCTTCGATCAGCGCATGGCCGCACAGGATATCGAAGGCTCCCGCGCCCATGCGGCGATGTTGGCCGCCCAAGGCATTATCGACGGTAGAGACGCCGAGGCGATCAGGGAAGGGCTTCTCACGATCTTGTCAGAGATCGAGGGTGGTGGGTTCGCCTTTTCCACCGCGCTGGAAGACATTCACATGAATGTCGAGGCCCGGCTGAAAGAGGTGATCGGCGAACCGGCGGGCCGTCTGCACACCGGCCGCTCGCGCAATGACCAGGTGGCGACCGATTTCAAACTCTGGACCCGCGACCAGCTTGATGCGGTCGATCAGGCGTTGGGCGCGCTGATCAAGGCGCTGCTGGCCCAGGCCGAGGCCGGGGCCGATTGGGTGATGCCGGGCTTTACCCATTTGCAGGTCGCCCAGCCTGTCACCTGGGGCCACCACATGATGGCCTATGTCGAAATGTTCGCCCGCGACCGTTCGCGCATCCAGGACGCCCGCCGCCGGATGAACGAATGCCCCCTCGGCGCCGCCGCGCTGGCCGGCACCTCCTTTCCGATCGACCGCGAGGCAACGGCGCAGGCGCTGGGTTTCGACCGCCCCGCCGCCAATTCGCTCGACGCCGTGTCTGACCGGGACTTCGCGCTGGAATTCCTCGCCGCCGCCTCGATCTGCGCCATGCACCTCAGCCGCCTGGCCGAAGAGCTGGTGATCTGGTCCTCGGCGCAGTTCCGCTTCGTGACGCTCTCGGACCGGTTCTCGACCGGCTCCTCGATCATGCCGCAAAAGAAGAACCCCGACGCCGCCGAGCTGATCCGTGCCAAGATCGGCCGCATTTTCGGCGCCAACGTGGCGCTGATGACGGTGATGAAGGGGCTGCCCTTGGCCTATTCCAAGGACATGCAGGAAGACAAGGAACAGGTCTTCGACGCCGCCGACAACCTGATGCTGGCGCTGGCCGCGATGGAGGGGATGGTCAAGGACATGTCGGCCAATCGCGACAGCCTCGAGGCCGCGGCCGCAACCGGGTTCTCGACCGCGACCGACCTGGCCGACTGGCTGGTGCGGGTGCTGGGCATGCCGTTCCGCGATGCGCATCACGTCACCGGTTCGCTGGTGGCCAAGGCCGAGGCCAAGGGCTGCGATCTGCCCGACCTGAGCCTCGAAGAGATGCAATCGGTGCATGAGCATATCACCCAGGACGTCTTTGACGTGCTGGGCGTGCATAATTCCGTGGCCTCGCGCACCTCTTATGGCGGCACCGCGCCGTCGCGGGTGCGCGAACAGGTGGCGCGCTGGAAAGAGGCGCTGGCATGAGCCGCCTCGCGGCGCTGGCCGCGTTCGTGCTTTTGGCGGCCTGTGGCGTCGACGGCGAACCGGAGCGGCCCGAGGCCAGGACGCCGGTGAACCTGTCGGTCACCGGCACCGCCGAGGTCGGCCTTTCCGGCGGTTCGAGCTGAACGCCATGGCCGGGGTCTCTCCGCTTCGCTGGCTCTACCTCGCGCTCGCGCTCTGGGGGGCGGTGCATCCGATGGCTTATCTCCTGCGTTGGTTTTCGCAGAACGGGTTTGACCTGCCGGGCCTGGTGGCGGCCTGGCATGTCAATGCGGCGACCAGCGGGCTGGTCTGGGACCCGACGATTGCCGCCCTGGCGCTGACCCTCTGGATCGCCGCCGAGGTGGCGGTCCGCCGCAACTGGGAGGCGCTGCTGGCGATTCCGGCAACCTTTCTGATCGGCCTGTCCTGCGGCTTGCCGCTCTATCTCTTCCTGCGCAGCCGGCCTATACTTTAGCGCGCATTCCTCTACCAGAATTCCCGCGTTTGTAACGCAGCTGCCCCATTCCAGCCATATTTGGCTGGGAAATTATGGCCGGACTCAGCCAGGGGAATCCACAGCGCGCCATGACCTTTGTCTCTGCCAACAAGACAGCCGTTTCCGTGCCACCCGCCGCAGGCCAGGGCCGGCTGATGCGGGTGGCCCGCGAACACGGAGTCGGGCCGGTCAGGCAATATGCCCAGATGCTGGCGCTGCGGGTCAGGGGCACCGGGATCGACACCGGCGAATATTACGATTTCGGGCTTTACGACAACGCGCACACCGGCCGCGGCCGCGCGCGCTTTCTTGGCGAACAGGCCAGCCGCGAGCTCAATCTTTCGCTCTCCCCGGATGGGGTCTGGCACCACGACGCCATCGTTTCGGACAAAGTGGCGCTGGTGCAGTACCTTGCCGAACGCGGAATGCCCACCGCCGAGACCCAGGCCACCGTCGGCAAGAGCCATGCCTTTGGCGGCATCCCCCGGCTCAGGAACACCGGCCAATTGTTGGGTTTTCTCTCCGCCGGGGCGCGTTATCCGCTGCTGGCCAAGCCGACCTTCGGCCGGCTCAGCACCGGCGTGCCGCGCATCGACCGGATCGACGACGAAGGTCGTTTCCTGCGCTTTGCCAATGGCCGTTGCGCCGATCTCGCGAGCTTTGCCGAAGAGCTGATGCGGGATCACGGCCGCACCGGCCTGGTGTTCCAGAGCGCGCTGCGTCAGCACGGCGCACTGACGGCGCTGACCGGCCCGGCGCTTGTCACCCTCCGGCTGGTGACCCTGGCCGAAGCGCCGCAGGCGCCTGCCGTGCTCTATGCGCTGGCCTGCCTGCCGGATGCGGGCGTGGGAATGCTCTGCCCGGTCGACCTGTCCGATGGCACGCTGGGCGAGATCCGTCGGGGCAGCGGGCCTGACACCGAGTGGCGCAGCAGCCATCCGGTTACCGGCCGGCGCCTGACGGGGCAGGAGCTGCCCGACTGGCGCGCGGCCTGCGAGCTGGCCTCTGCGGCCCATGCGCTCTTGCCGGAATGCGGCATCATGGGCTGGGATATCGGCCTGACCGTCGACGGCCCGGCGCTTGTCAGCGGCACCGGCACGCCGCGCCACGCGCTCTATCAGCTGGCCCATTGCGAAGGCGTGATGAACCCGCGCTTCGCGCCCCGATTTCGGGCGGTGGCGGCGCGGCAGGCGCAGGCGGTGCAGGTGGCACTCGGGCGCGGCGCGGCGCCCGGCACGCGGCGCTGATCGCCCATTGATCCCACCGGCGGTTTTGCTATGACCGCCGCCATGGATCATTTTCTCTACCGCGACGGCGCGCTTTTCGCCGAGGACGTGCCCGTGGCCGAGATTGCCGCCACGGTCGGCACGCCGTTCTATCTTTATTCCACCGCCACGCTGCTGCGCCATTTCACCCTGTTCGACGAGGCGCTGAACGGTCTGCCGCATCTGGTCTGCTACGCGATGAAGGCGGCCTCGAACCAGGCGATCCTGAAGACGCTGGCGCAGGCCGGGGCGGGGATGGATGTGGTCTCGGGCGGGGAATATGCCCGTGCCAGGGCGGCCGGCGTGCCGGGCGAGCGGATCGTGTTTTCCGGTGTCGGCAAGACGCATGAGGAGATCCGCACTGCGCTGACCGGCGGCATCCGCCAGTTCAATGTCGAGAGCGAGCCGGAAATGGCGGTGATCTCCGAAGTCGCCAGCGCGCTGGGCGTCGAGGCGCCGATCACCATCCGGGTGAACCCGGATGTCGATGCCAGGACCCACGCCAAGATCGCCACCGGCAAGAGCGAGAACAAGTTCGGCATCCCGATTTCGCGCGCCCGCGAGGTCTATGCCCATGCCGCCAGTCTGCCGGGCCTCAAGGTGGTGGGCATCGATGTGCATATCGGTTCGCAGCTTACCGAGCTCGAGCCGTTCCGGCTGGCCTACCGCAAGGTGGCCGAACTGACCGAAACGCTGCGCGCCGACGGCCATGACATCGAGCGCCTCGATCTCGGCGGCGGGCTGGGTATTCCCTACACCCGCTCGAACGAGGCGCCGCCGCTGCCGGTGGAATACGGCGCATTGATCAAGGAGACCGTCGGCCACCTCGGCTGCGAGGTCGAGATCGAGCCGGGGCGGCTGATCGCCGGCAATGCCGGTATCCTGGTGTCCAAGGTGATCTACGTCAAACAGGGCGAGGACCGGCAGTTCCTGATCCTCGACGGCGCGATGAACGACCTGATCCGCCCGGCGATGTACGATGCCTGGCATGATATCGTGCCGGTGATCGAGCCCGAGGCCGGGGTCGAGCAGACCGCTTATGACATCGTTGGCCCGGTCTGCGAATCGGGGGATACCTTTGCCAGGGGCCGGATGATGGCGCCGTTGGTCCCCGGCGCTCTGGTCGCCTTCCGCTCGGCCGGGGCCTATGGTGCTGTAATGGCAAGCGAATACAACACCCGCCCGCTGATCCCCGAGGTTCTGGTGCGGGATGATAAATTTGCTGTCATCCGCGCCCGTCCGACCTTTGACGAAATGATAAACCGCGATACCATCCCCGAGTGGCTCTGACGCGCCCCCGCGTTCGGGCCGGTCAGTATGGAGCGGTATCATCCCCCGGACGACACGGTATCTTGAGAGTGTGAGCCGCATTCGCGGCGCGGTGACCCTGACATATCTCGGCCTCTGGTCCGAGCGTGTGACGCGTGCCTTCTGGCCGCTGTGGTCGGTGGCGCTTGTGGCGCTTGCCCTCCTGATGCTCGGTATGCAGGATCTCCTGCCGCTCGAGGCGGTCTGGGCGCTGATCGTGTTTTTTGCGCTGGGCGGGCTGCTGACGCTGGGCCTTGGCCTGCGCCGGTTCCGCCGGCCGCGCCGCGACGAGGCGCTCGACCGGCTCGATGCGACGCTGCGGGGACGGCCGCTGCAAACCCTGCGTGACAATCAGGCGATCGGCGGCAGTGATGCCGCCTCGGTCGCGGTCTGGCAGGCGCATCAGGATCGCATGGCCGCGCGCGCCGCCGAGGCGCGCGCCGTTTCGCCGGATCTGCGGGTGTCGCGGCGCGATCCCTTTGCCCTGCGTTACGTGGCGGTTCTGGCGCTGGCGGTGGCGCTGCTCTTCGGCTCGTTCTGGAAGGTCTCTTCGGTCACCGGCGTCACCGCCGGCGGCCAGGCGCTGGCCTCTGGCCCGACCTGGGAAGGCTGGGTCGAGCCGCCGGCCTATACCGGCCTGCCGTCGCTCTACCTTGCCGATCAGACCGGCGGCACGCTGGAGGTGGCCGAGGGCAGTCGCATCACCCTGCGGTTTTACGGCGAGGTCGGTGCGCTGACGGCGCGCGAGACGGTCTCGGGCCGCACTGCCGAGGTGGAAAGCGTGGCCGAGGCCTCGCAGAGCTTTGAGGTGCGCCAGCCCGGGGCGCTGGTGATCGACGGCCCGGGCGGCCGTGACTGGCAGATCGCGCTCGCCGCAGACACCGCCCCGCAGGTGCGCGTGATCGACGAGATCACCACCGCCGCGCGCGGCGAGATGTCCTTGCCCTTCGAGGCCGAGGACGATTACGGCATCCGCTCCGGCGAGGCCACCATCCGGCTCGATCTGGCCGAGGTCGACCGCCGCCATGGCCTGGCCGTCGAGCCCGAGCCTCGCGAGGCGATCAGGGTGCCATTGCCGCTGCCGATTTCCGGCTCGCGGGCGGCCTTCAACGAGACCCTGATCGAGGATTTCTCGCAACATCCCTGGGCCAACCTGCCGGTCACCATCGAGCTGCGGGTCATCGACGACCGCGACCAGACCAGCGCGCCCGAGACCCTGGCCACGCCGCTGCCCGGCCGCCGGTTTTTCGATCCTTTCGCCGCCGCCATCATCGACCAGCGCCGGGCGCTCTTGTGGTCGCGCGGCAATGCCGGCGACGCGGCAATGATCCTGCGTGCCATCACCCACCGCCCCGAAGGTCTTTTCCGGTCGGCCGTGCCCTACCTGCGGATGCGTACCATCCAACGCCGGCTCGAGAGCTTTGCCGCCACCGGCATGACCGGTGCGCAACGTGACGAACTGGCCGCTGCGATGTGGGATCTGGCGGTGCTGCTCGAGGATGGCGACCTGTCGGATGCGCTCGAACGGCTGCGCCGGGCGCAGGAGCGGTTGTCGGAGGCGATGAAGAACGGCGCCTCGGATCAGGAGATCGCCGAGCTGATGCAGGAGCTGCGCGAGGCGACGCAGGATTACATGCGGCAATTGGCCCAGCAGCAGCGCGAGAACGGGGAACAGCCCGAAACGGCGCAGACCCCGGAAAACATGATGGAGATGACGCAAGACGATCTTCAGGCCATGATGGACCGGATCCAGGAGCTGATGGAACAGGGCCGCATGGCCGAGGCCGAACAGGCGCTGGCCGAATTGCAGCAGATGCTCGAAAACATGCAGGTCACCCAGGGCCAGCAGGGTCAGGGCCAGCAGTCGCCCGGCCAACAGGCAATGGACGGGCTGGCCGAGACCCTGCGCGATCAGCAGGGGCTGTCGGATCAGGCGTTCCGCGACCTTCAGGAACAGTTCAACCCCAATGCCCAGCAAGGCCAGAACCAGGGCAACCAGGGTCGGGATGGCCAGCAGGGCCAGGGCGAGCAGCACCAGCAGGGCGAAGGCCAGGGCCAAGGTCAGCAGCAGGGTGAACAGGGTCAAGGCGGGCTCGAAGGCGAACTGGCCGACCGGCAGGAGGCGCTGCGGCGCGAGGTCGAACGCCAGCGTGGCGCTCTGCCCGGTCAGGGCACCGAGGCCGGCCGCCGGGCGCAGCAATCGCTCGAGGATGCCGAACGCGCCATGGAGGGCGCCGAACAGGCGCTGCGCGCGGATGATCTGGCCGAGGCAATCGATCGCCAGGCCGAAGCGATGGACGCGCTGCGCGAGGGCATGCGCAACCTCGGCGAAGCGCTGGCCGAGGAACAGCGGGAACAGGGCGGTCAGGGCGACACCGCCGGCGCCCGCGAGGGCGAGCGCCGTGATCCGCTGGGCCGCGACGCCGGCAATTCCGGCACCATCAGCAGCGGCGAAGAGTTGTTGAACGGCGAAGACGTCTATCGCCGCGCCCGTGAGCTTCTGGATGAAATCCGCCGCCGCTCGGGCGAGGGCGCCCGGCCGGAAATCGAACGCGACTATCTGGAACGGTTGCTCGACCGGTTCTGATGGCGGGCGAGGCCGGGATCAGCCCGGGGTTTGTGCCGCCTCCGACGACATGCCGTCGAGCCAGTGCAGCGCCGCCAGCACCTGCGCATCGAGCCAGCCCCGCAGCCCGTTGACCCAGATCACATAGCTCTCGAGCGCTGGCGCGAGTCCCGGGGCCGTCTCGGCGATCTGCGGCGAATAGGCATAGATCAGCGCCGCAATCGCCACCAGAAGCAACACCCAGGTAAAGCCACGGCGGAAGTGGCTGCGTGCGGTGCGCTCGGGCTCGGCGGCGATCTCTTCGCTGGCCTCGCTTTTGCGCGGCTGATCGGTGGAACGCAGGGTCGAGTTGATCTCTTCGATATCGGGAAGCAGTTCGCGCCGCGAGCCGCTGGCGGCGGCGGCCGCCGCCGCGGTGGCGCTGGGCGTCGGCTCCGGCGCTTTCGGATCCTTGCCGCGCAGGCGCGCCATGCGCTCGCGCGATTGTCGCGCGCGCTGCGCCTGCTCGTCTTCGGTGCGGCGCATGTCGTCAAGCCCGAGATCGGGCTGGCTCTCGACCGCGCCGCGCTCGGCCTCGCGCACCCGGCTCTCGCGCTCGGCCTCTTCGCGTAGCACGCTGGCGACTTCCGGGTCCAGCTGGCGCTGGGGCGCGGCGGGCTGCGGCGGTGTGGAGGGCGCTGGCTCCGGCGCGGCGGCTGACGCGTCTTCCGGGCCCGGGCGTGCCGACTGCCGGGCGGGGTCAAAATCTTCGTGCTCCGGGGCGCCGGCGGCGGGCTGAAACCAGGTCTTGCCGCAGGCCGAACATTGCACGTCCCGGCCCTCGGGCGGAACCACATCATCCGGAACCTCATACTGCGCGTCGCAATTCGGGCACGTCAGCCGCATCTTTCCCACCTGTCGCTCTTTCGGGGGCTACCCCTGCCTCAGCTTGGATCATATGTCCACCGATCGGCAAGGAAAAGCGCAATGCCGCCAAGGGCGCGGATTGCAAGTGGGGCAGGGCTGTTGCATTACGGGCCGGACTTGACGACGAACCTTATTTTACAGGGCGGGGCGCATACGTGATCGAGCTTGATGAAGTGGCCTACAGCTATGGCGGCGGCGAACTGCTGACCGACCTGTCGCTCAGGCTGGCGCCGGGGTCGTTCCACTTCCTCACCGGCCCCTCCGGCGCCGGCAAGACCACCTTTCTCAAGCTCTGTTACGGCGCGCTGGTGCCGACCGGCGGGCAGGTGCGGCTTTTCAATCAGGACGTGCGCGAGCTCGACCGGGACGGCATCGCCTATGCCCGCCGCAGGATCGGCGTGGTGCATCAGGATTGCCAGTTCCTCGATCACCTGCCGGTGGCCGAGAACATCTCCTTGCCGCTGGCGGTCTCGGGACAGGACAGGCTGGCGGCGCAGGCCAACCTCAAGGAGCTGATGTCCTGGGTCGGCCTGGCGCATCGCGCCCAGGCCCTGCCGCCCGAGCTGTCGGGCGGCGAGCGGCAGCGTGCCGCGCTGGCCCGGGCGCTGATCCTGTCGCCCGACGTGATCCTTGCGGATGAGCCCACCGGAAACGTCGACTGGGAAATGTCGCAGCGGCTGCTGAAATTGCTCGTCGAACTCAACAAGATGGGCAAGACGGTCATGATTGCCACCCATGATCTCAGTCTGATCCGCGCCGCCAAGCACCACGTGCAGGCCCGCGTTTTGCGGATCTCCGGGCGCAAGCTGCAACTGGCGGGGGCGGACCTGTGAAGATCAACCTCGCCGCCGTGACCGACATGCTGTCCTTTGATGCCGGCGCCGACCGGGTGGTGCCGCCCACCGGCTTCACCGCCCGGCTGACCGTCTTTACTGCCGGGGCCATGGCCTTTCTCGCGGTCTTTGCGCTGGCGCTGTCGCTGGCGTCCGGGCGGCTGGCCGCGAACTGGCGTGACGCACTGGCCGGCAGCGCCACGCTGCGGATCTCGGCACCCGCCGCGCAGATGGCCGCGCAGACCGAGCGCGCGCTCACGATCCTGTCTGAGACCCCCGGCGTGGCCGAGGCCCGCGCGCTGGAGCCGGACGAACAGCGCGCCCTGCTGGAGCCCTGGTTCGGCCCGGACCTGCCGGTCGAGAGCCTGCCGGTGCCGCAGTTGATCGAGGTGCGCGAGACCGCCTCGGGCTATGACGGCGACGGGCTGCGGCTCAGGCTCCAGGCCGAGCTGCCCGGCGCGGTGCTCGACGATCATACCCGCTGGCGCAAACCGCTGGTCAGCGCGGCAGGACGGCTCAAGTTGCTGGGCTGGCTGGCGATCGTGCTGATCTTTGGCACCATGGGCGCGATGATCACCCTGGCGGCCAATGCGGCGCTGGCGGCCAATGCCCAGGTGATTCAGGTGCTGCGCCTTGTGGGCGCCACCGACACCTATATCGCCCGCGCCTTCGTGCGCCGCTTTACTCTGCGCGCCGCCACCGGCGCCGGCGCCGGCGTCCTTGCCGGGCTGCTGGCGGTGGTTCTGCTGCCCGGCGCCGGCTCCGAGGCCGGCGTGCTCACCGGGCTGCGCTTTCAGGGGGGGCATTGGCTCTTGCCGCTGCTGGTGCCACTCCTCGCGGCGGTGGTGGCCTTTGCCGCCACCCGCTATGCGGCGATGCGCGTGCTTGGGGGACTTCGCTGATGCAATATGCGCGGTCGCTGCTGTTCAATTTCCAGATGTACCTGATGCTCGGCCTCATGGGGATCGCCTATTTTCCGTTGGCGCTGGCCAGCCGCGACGGCGCGCAATGGGCCTGCAAGACCTATTGCCGCTGGGTCCGCTGGACCGCCGGCTGGATGGTCGGGCTGAAAACCGAGGTGCGTGGCGCGGTGCCGCAGGGCGAAGTGCTGGTCGCGGCGAAGCACCAGTCGTTTCTCGACATCATCATCATCTTCTCGGCCTTGCCGGCGGCCAAGTTCATCATGAAGCGCGAGCTGCTCTGGGCACCGGTCCTCGGGCAATATGCCGCCCGCATCGGCTGTGTTCCGGTGGCTCGCGGCAAGCGCGGGGCCGCGATCAAGAAGATGGTGGCCGACGTCGCCGCCGGCATGGCCAACCCCGGGCAGCTGGTGATCTATCCGCAGGGCACCCGCGTCGCGCCGAACCGCTATCTGCCCTACAAGGTGGGCTCGCATGTGCTCTACGCTGAGTTGGGCCAGCCCTGCGTGCCGGCGGCGACCAATGTCGGTGTCTTCTGGCCGCGCCACGGCGTTTTGCGCAAACCCGGCCTTGCGGTGGTGGAGTTCCTCGAGCCGATCGCGCCGGGGCAGTCGCGCGCGAGCTTTCTGAACACGCTGGAAGAGGTGGTCGAGCGGCGCTCGCAGGAGCTGATGCTCGAGGCGGGGTTCGCGGATCTACCGGAGGAAAACCGGCACCTGACCCGGCCCTGAACGATCCGGCCGGTCGGGCAGGCGAAATTCCGTCACCGGAAAAATGTGCAAAAATTCCGTGAGGATTTCTGGCATGGCCGGTGGCGGGGCTGGGCCCGCCACCGGCGCGGTCTCACATGTGGATCGCGCCGTCGCCGCAGGCCAGCGCCGCTTCGCGCACCGCTTCCGAGAAGGTCGGATGGGCATGGCAGGTCAGCGCCACGTCCTCGGCGGAGGCGCCAAATTCCATCGCCACGCAGATTTCGTGGATCAGGTCGCCGGCCGCCGGGCCGATGATGTGGCAGCCGAGCACCCGGTCGGTTTCCTTGTCGGCCAGCAGCTTGACGAAACCGTCGCCGGCGAACACCGCCTTGGCGCGGCCGTTGCCCATGAAGGAGAACTTGCCGACCTTGTAGGCGCGGCCTTCTTCCTCGAGCTGTTCCTCGGTCTTGCCGACGCTGGCGACCTCGGGATGGGTGTAGATCACGCCCGGAATGACCCCGTAGTTCACATGGCCATGTTTGCCGGCGATGACCTCGGCCGTTGCCATGCCTTCGTCCTCGGCCTTGTGCGCCAGCATCGGGCCTTCGATGGCGTCGCCGATGGCATAGATGCCCTTGACGCTGGTCTGCCAGTCGTCACCCACCTTGATCTGGCCGCCCTTGGTGGTCTCGATGCCGAGATCGGAGAGGCCGAGGCCGTCGGTAAAGGGCCGCCGACCGGTGGCGCAGAGCACCACATCGGCCTCGGCCGTGGCCTCGCTGTCATCCTTGCGCAGCTTGTAGTTGACCTTGGCCTTGGTCTTGGTGGCCTCGACGCTCGAGACCGCGGCGCCGAGCGTGAATTTCAGCCCCTGCTTCTCGAGCAGCTTCTTGAACTGCTTCTGCACGTCGGAATCCATGCCGGGGGTGATGTGATCGAGGAATTCGATCACCTCGACCTCGGTGCCCAGCCGGGCATAGACCGAGCCCATCTCGAGCCCGATGACACCGGCGCCGATGACGATCATCTTTTTCGGCACCTTGCCCAGGGCCAGCGCGCCCTCGGAGGTGACCACGACCTTTTCGTCGACGGTGACATCGGCGCCGGGCACCGGCGAAGGCTCGGAGCCCGAGGCGATGATGATGTTTTTCGCATCGTGCACCTCGTCGCCGACCTTGACCTTGCCGGCCGCGGGGATCGAGCCCCAGCCCTTGAGCCAGTCGATCTTGTTCTTCTTGAACAGGAATTCGACGCCCTTGGTGTTCTGGCCGATGACGTCGTCCTTGTAGGCCTGCATCTGCTTCCAGTCGACCGAGGGGCTTTTGCCCTTGAGGCCCATCCTGGCAAAGTTGTGCTCGGCCTCGTGCAGCTGATGGGTGGCGTGCAGCAGCGCCTTGGAGGGGATGCAGCCGATGTTGAGGCAGGTGCCGCCGAGGGTCTCGCGGCCCTCGACGCAGGCGGTCTTGAGACCCAGTTGCGCGCAGCGGATGGCGGCGACATAGCCGCCGGGGCCTGCGCCGATGACGATGACATCATAACTTGCCATGGTGTGTCCTTTCTTGGTCGGGCAATTCGGGGGCGCTGCCCCCGGACCCCCGGGATATTTGCGGCCAGAAGAAGATGCGGGTTGGGCTCATAGCAAGGCTGCCACGAGCAGGGTGAGGATGGCGACAAGGCCCAGTGCCCAGAACAGGCTGCGCCAGGGCACCCAGCCGAAGGCATAGGCCGGGATGTAGAGCAGCCGGGCGACAAGGTAGAGGCCCGAGGCCGCGGCGGTGACACCGCTGGCCTTGTCGGCGAAGGTCACCACCAGGGTGGCGATGGCGAAGAGGATCAGGCTCTCGAAGTGGTTGTTCATCGCCCGGTAGAGCCGCGCGGTGCGCAGGCTCACCTGATCCTCGAGCGCGCCACCCAGACGGGGGCGGTCGCGCGGAGAGAGGGTCTTGCCCGGGCCGAGCTCGAGATTGGCCGGGACCGCCATCAGGGCGATCTGGCCGATTTGCAGCAGGGCTGCGAGGGTGAGGGCGGTGAGCTCGGGGGTCACGGACACAACGCGCCCCGGGCTTGACCCGGGGCCTCCTGGGGGCGGGCAAGCGAGAGGCCCCGGAGCAGGTCCGGGGCGAGGGGGGCCTGGGGGGCCGGGGCGGCGGGTGCGATCCTCATAGCGTATCCAGGATGTGGCAGGCCGCGTCCCGGACGCCGGCTGTCTCGGACCGGGCCCTGGCGCGCGGACCATCGATGAAGTCGCGGGCCTTGTCCAGGTCGTTGACCTCGAAGAGGCAGAACACCCGGGATGGCGTGTCGTGTTCCTGCCAGATTTGCAGAAGCGAGAGGCCGGCGTCGCGCTGTGCCTCGGTGTCGGCATCGAAATGCTCTTTCCAGCTGGCAAAATCGTTCACGTCGTAGCGGCAAAGCAGTTGCATCTTGTGCCTCCTCGTTTCCCTCCCCAGGCCGCCGCGTAAGGGGCGGGGGCGCGGCCCCCTCCCGGTTGCGGTTCCCGCGGGCGTGCCGGGCGGACGCCCGGCCGACGGCCCGGCGCCGGGTTACAAATCCATCAGCAGACGCCGCGGGTCTTCCAGCGCTTCCTTGACGCGGACGAGGAAGGTGACCGCGCCCTTGCCGTCGACGATGCGGTGATCGTAGCTTAGTGCCAGGTACATCATCGGGCGGATCTTGATCTCGCCGTTCACCACCATCGGCCGGTCCTGGATCTTGTGCATGCCGAGGATGCCCGATTGCGGCGGGTTGAGGATCGGCGAGGACATCAGCGAGCCATAGACGCCACCGTTGGAGATGGTGAAGGTGCCGCCCTGCATCTCGGCCATCGACAGCTTGCCGTCGCGGGCGCGTTTGCCCTTTTCGCCGATCGCCTTTTCGATTTCGGCAAAGGACATCTGGTCGGCGTCGCGGATCACCGGCACGACGAGGCCCTGCGGCGTGCCGGCGGCGATGCCCATGTGCACGAAGTTCTTGTAGACGATGTCGGTGCCGTCGATCTCGGCGTTGACCTCGGGCACCTCTTTCAACGCATGGCAGCAGGCCTTGGTGAAGAAGGACATGAAGCCGAGCTTCACATCGTGTTTCTTCAGGAACAGATCCTTGTATTCGTTGCGCAGCGCCATGACCTCGGTCATGTCGACCTCGTTGTAGGTGGTCAGGATGGCGGCGGTGTTCTGCGCGTCCTTGAGGCGGCGGGCGATGGTCTGGCGCAACCGGGTCATCTTGACCCGCTCCTCGCGCGAGGCATCCTCGGCCGCCACCGGCGCACGGGGCGCGGTCGCGGGGGCCGATGCCGAAGCGGCTGCGGAAGTGGCGGCCACCGCCTTGGCGACGTCTTCCTTCATCACCCGGCCGTCGCGGCCCGAGCCCTGCACCTGATCGCGCGAGAGGCCTTTTTCGGCCATCGCCTTCTTGGCCGAGGGGGCATCCTCGACGTCGTTCTCGTCCCGCCCGGCGGGGGGCGTGGTGTACTGGCTGCCGCCGGCCGGATGCCCGGCATCGTCAGCGGACGCCGCGGCGCCGCCTTCGGACGAGATCACCGCCAGCTTGGCCGAGGCCTCGACGGTGTCGCCTTCCTTGGCGGTGATTTCCGCCAGAACGCCGGTCGCCGGGGCGGGCACTTCGACGCTGACCTTGTCGGTTTCCAGCTCGCAGAGCATCTCGTCCTGGGCCACCGGATCGCCGACCTTCTTGAACCAAGTCGAGACCGTCGCCTCGGTCACGCTTTCGCCGAGGGTGGGGACCATGACATCGACGCTGCCGCCGCCGCTGGCGGCTCCGTCGGCCGCGCCGGAGGTCTCTTCCTCGGTCTTGGCTTCGGCCGGGCGTTCCTTGGGTTCGGTGGCACCGGCTTCGCCGCTCTCGGCGATATTGGCAAGCAGGGCGTCGACGCCCACGGTCTCGCCTTCTTGCGCCACGATGTCGGACAGTTTGCCGGCGGCGGGCGAGGGCACCTCGACCGTCACCTTGTCGGTTTCCAACTCGCAGAGCATCTCGTCCACCGCGACACTGTCGCCCGGTTTCTTGAACCAGGTCGCCACGGTGGCCTCGGTCACGGATTCACCCAGCGTGGGCACGCGTACTTCGGTCGGCATATCAGTCGTTTCCTTCAATCGTCAGCGCCTGGTCGACCAGCGCCTGTTGTTGAGCTTTGTGTTGCGAGGCGAGGCCCGTGGCCGGCGAGGCGCTGGCGGCGCGGCCGACATAGACCGGGCGGCTGTGGGTGGCGTTGATCCGGTTGAGCACCCATTCGAGGTTGGGTTCCATGAAGGTCCAGGCGCCCTGGTTCTTGGGCTCTTCCTGGCACCAGATCATCTGCGCGTCCTTGAACCGCTCCAGCTCCTTCACGGCCGAGATCGCCGGGAAGGGATAGAATTGTTCGAAGCGCATCAGGTAGATGTCGTCGAGACCGCGTTTGTCGCGTTCCTCGAGCAGGTCGTAATAGACCTTGCCCGAGCACATGACGACGCGGCGGATCTTGCTGTCGTCGACCAGTTTGGTTTCGGAATTTCCCTTCTCGGCATCGTCCCAGAGGACGCGGTGGAAGGAGGAGCCGGTGGTGAATTCCTCGGCCTCGGAGACCGCCACCTTGTGCCGCAGCAGCGATTTCGGCGTCATCAGGATCAGCGGCTTGCGGAAGGTCCGGTGCATCTGGCGGCGCAGGATGTGGAAGTAGTTGGCCGGCGTGGTGCAATTGGCCACGATCCAGTTGTCCTGGCCGCACATTTGCAGGAAGCGCTCGAGCCGGGCCGAGGAGTGCTCGGGGCCCTGGCCTTCGTAGCCATGCGGCAGCAGGCAGACCAGGCCCGACATCCGCAGCCACTTCGATTCCCCCGACGAGACGAACTGATCGAACATGATCTGCGCGCCGTTCGAGAAGTCGCCGAACTGCGCCTCCCACATCACCAGCGCGTTGGGTTCGGCCAACGAATAGCCGTATTCGAAGCCGCTGACCGCATATTCTGACAAGGCGCTGTCGATCACGTCGTAGCGCGCCTGGCCCTCGCGGACGTGGTTGAGCGGGTAGTACCGCTCTTCGGTGTCCTGGTTGATCAGGGCGGAGTGGCGCTGCGAAAAGGTGCCGCGGGCGCTGTCCTGGCCGGACAGGCGCACCGGATAGCCTTCGGTGAGCAGCGAGCCGAAGGCCAGCGCCTCGGCGGTGGCCCAGTCAAAGCCCTTGCCGGTCTCCAACATCTTCTGCTTGGCTTCGAGCAGCCGGCCCACCGTGCGGTGCAGCGGGAAGCCTTCGGGCGCCCGGACGAGCGCGGCTCCGACCTCTTCCATGGTCTCGGGTTTGATCGCGGTTTCGCCGCGTTGGTAATCGTCGTCGCTCTGCCGGTCGAGATGCGACCACTTGCCATCGAGCCAGTCGGCCTTGTTGGGCTTGTAATCCTTGCCGGCCTCGAACTCTTCGTTCAGCCTGGCCTGGAAGGCGGCTTTCATGTCCTCGATCTCGCCCTCGGGGATCAGACCGTCCTTGACCAGCCGCTCGGTATAAAGCGAGAGCGTCGTCTTGTGTCCCTTGATCTTCTTGTACATCAAGGGGTTGGTGAACATCGGCTCGTCACCTTCGTTGTGACCGAAGCGGCGATAGCAGAAGATGTCGATCACCACGTCCTTGTGGAACTTCTGGCGGAACTCGGTGGCCACCTTGGCGGCATGCACCACCGCCTCGGGGTCGTCGCCATTGACGTGGAAGATCGGCGCCTCGACCACCAGCGCGTTGTCGGTGGGGTAGGGCGAGGAACGCGAAAAGTGCGGCGCGGTGGTAAAGCCGATCTGGTTGTTCACCACGACGTGGATGGTGCCGCCGGTCTTGTGACCGCGCAGGCCCGACAGCGCGAAACATTCCGCCACCACGCCCTGGCCGGCAAAGGCCGCATCGCCGTGCAGCAGCACCGGGATCACCGTGGAATGTTCGGCGTCGTTGCGCTGATCCTGCTTGGCGCGGGCCTTGCCCAGAACCACCGGGTTCACCGCCTCGAGGTGGCTGGGGTTGGCGGTCAGCGACAGGTGCACCTTGTTGCCGTCGAACTCGCGGTCCGAGGAGGCGCCGAGGTGGTATTTCACGTCGCCGGAACCGTCCACGTCCTCGGGCTTGAAACTGCCGCCCTGAAACTCGTTGAAGATCGCCTTGTAGGGTTTGTTCATCACGTTGGCGAGCACAGAGAGCCGGCCGCGGTGCGGCATGCCGATGACGATCTCTTCGACCCCCAGCGCGCCGCCGCGCTTGATGATCTGCTCCATCGCCGGGATCAGGCTTTCGCCACCATCAAGGCCGAAGCGCTTGGTGCCCATGTATTTGACGTGCAAGAACTTCTCGAAACCCTCGGCCTCGACCATCTTGTTGAGGATGGCTTTCCGGCCTTCGCGGGAAAACTTCACTTCCTTGCCGTAGCCCTCGATGCGCTCTTTCAGCCAGGCGCTCTGTTCAGGGTCGGAGATATGCATGTATTGCAGCGCGAAGGTGCCGCAATAGGTCCGCTTCACGATCTCGACGATCTGCCGCAGCGAGGCGATCTGCAGCCCCAGAACGTTGTCGATAAAGATCGGCCGGTCCATGTCGGCGGCGGTGAAGCCATAGGTCTTCGGATCGAGCTCGGGGTGCGGGCTGTCCTGACGCAGGCCCAGCGGGTCGAGATTGGCCGCGAGGTGGCCACGGATACGGTAGGCGCGGATCAGCATCAGCGCCCGGATGCTGTCGAGCACGGCGCGCTGGATCTGATCGTCGGTCAGTTCGACGCCCTGGGCGCGGGCCTTGTCGGCGATCTTCTTGCCGGCGGCGCGGCTCTCGGCCGGGGGCGGGGCGGGCCATTCGCCGGTCAGCGCGGCGGTGACGTCGTCACCGGGCTGCGGCGGCCAGTCGGCGCGCGCCCAGGAGGGACCTTTCGCCTCGTTCTTGACGTCCCGATCATCGTCGCCCAGCTGCCGGAAAAATTCCTGCCAGGCCTCGTCGACCGAGGCCGGATCGTCGGCGTAGCGGGCGTATATCTGTTCCAGATATTCCGCATTGTGGCCTTGCATGAAGCTCGAGGCCTTGAAGATGTCGTTGGGGCTTTGGTCGGTCATCTTTGCACCTTTGGCGGACGTGAACCGGTTGTCTTTAGTCGGTAGGGCGGGGGTGACCCCGCCTTACCATAGGATTGTTTTCAGCCTCTGACAGGGGTCAGCCCTTGTCGATGGCCTCCTTGACGGCCTCGCCCAGCGTTGCCGGGCTGTCGGCCACCACGATGCCGGCGCTGCGCATCGCTTCGATCTTGTCGTCGGCGCCGCCTTTGCCACCGGCGACGATGGCGCCGGCGTGGCCCATGCGACGGCCCGGAGGCGCGGTGCGTCCGGCGATGAAGCCCGCGGTCGGTTTCCAACGGCCCTTCTTCTTTTCGGAGGCGAGGAATTCCGCCGCTTCCTCTTCGGCCGAGCCGCCGATCTCGCCGATCATGATGATCGAGGTGGTCTCGTCATCGGCGAGGAACATCTCCAGCACGTCGATGTGTTCGGTGCCCTTGATCGGGTCGCCGCCGATGCCCACGGCCGAGGATTGGCCCAGGCCCATGTCGGTGGTCTGCTTGACCGCCTCATAGGTCAGCGTGCCCGAGCGCGAGACCACACCGACCGAGCCGCGCTTGTGGATATGGCCGGGCATGATGCCGATCTTGCAGGCGTCGGGCGTGATGACACCGGGGCAGTTCGGGCCGATCAGCCGCGACTTGCTGTTCTCCAGCGCCCGCTGCACCTTCATCATGTCGAGCACCGGAATGCCTTCGGTGATGCAGACAATCAGCTCCATCTCGGCATCAATCGCCTCGAGGATCGAGTCGGCCGCGAAGGGCGGGGGAACGTAGATCACCGAGGCATTGGCCTCGGTCACATGTTTGGCTTCGTGCACCGAGTTGAAGACCGGCAGGTCAAGGTGGGTCTGACCGCCTTTGCCGGGGGTGACGCCGCCGACCATCTTGGTGCCGTATGCGATGGCCTGTTCGGTGTGGAAGGTGCCCTGCGAGCCGGTGAGGCCCTGACAGATCACCTTGGTGTTTTCATCTACGAGGACTGCCATTGAAAGGAGTCTCCTTGTCGTTTCCGTAGGGTGGGTCTGCGACCCACCGTGATCCGCGAGGGTGGGTTACAAACCCACCCTACGATTACCCTTTGACCGCTTTCACGATCTTCTGGGCGCCATCCTTGAGGTCGTCGGCGGCAATCACGTCAACATCCGAATTGTTGATGATCTCCTTGCCCTTCTCGACGTTGGTGCCTTCGAGACGCACCACCAGCGGTACTTTCAGGCCCACTTCCTTGACCGCGGCGATCACGCCCTCGGCAATGACGTCGCAGCGCATGATGCCGCCGAAGATGTTGACCAGGATGCCCTTCACGTTCGGATCGCTGGTGATGATCTTGAACGCCTCGGTCACTTTTTCCTTGGTGGCGCCACCGCCCACGTCGAGAAAGTTGGCCGGCTCGGCACCGTAGAGCTTGATGATGTCCATCGTCGCCATGGCCAGGCCCGCGCCGTTGACCATGCAGCCGATCTCGCCGTCGAGCGCGATGTAGTTGAGGTCGTATTTCGAGGCCTGAAGCTCCTTGGCATCTTCCTCGGTCTCGTCGCGCAGCTCGGAGATGTCGGGCTGGCGGTACATGGCGTTGCCGTCAAAGCCGACCTTGGCGTCGAGCACCTTGAGCTCGTTGCCGGGCATGACGATCAGCGGGTTGATCTCCAGCATCTCCATGTCCTTCTCGATGAAGGCCTTGTAGAGAATGCCCATCAACTTGACGCATTGCTTGACGGCCGCGCCCTCGAGGCCCAGCGAAAAGGCGACGCGGCGGCCGTGATAGGGCTGATAGCCGGTGGCGGGATCGACGCTGAACGACAGAATCTTCTCCGGCGTGCTGGCGGCCACCTCTTCGATGTCCATGCCGCCCTCGGTCGAGCAGACAAAGGACACGCGGCTGGTCTGGCGATCGACCAGCAGCGCGAGATAGAGTTCGCGGTCGATGTCGGAACCGTCTTCGATGTAGATGCGGTTGACCTGCTTGCCGGCCGGGCCGGTCTGATGGGTGACCAGGGTCTTGCCCAGCATCTTCTTGGCTTCTTCGGCGGCCTCTTCGACCGACTTGGCCAGCCGCACGCCGCCCTTTTCGCCGGCGCTCTCTTCCTTGAAGGAGCCCTTGCCGCGGCCACCGGCGTGAATCTGGGCCTTGACGACCCAGAGCGGCCCGTCCATCTCGCCAGCCTTGGTCTTGGCCTCGTCCGCCTTCAGAACGACGCGGCCATCGGATACCGGCGCGCCGTAGGAGCGAAGCAGTGCCTTCGCCTGATACTCATGAATGTTCATGGATCAACTGTCCCGTCTTGCTGCAATTGCATTGTGCCATTGCATATTAAAAACAGGTTCCTAAACGTAAAACTGTCGCGTCAACGGTGTTAGCGCCGAAAACCCGACATTTGTGATCACACGATTTCAGCGTGTGATCACAAACTCTGCGGCCGACCGGGCCTCTCTGCGGACTGCCGCGAATCACCTGCCATGCAAGGCGCCGCGGAACCCCGGCGGCGATGCAAATCCTGCAACCGCCTTGGACGCGCGCCATCTCGAAAACGCCGAAACGAAGACGGGCGCCCCCGCAGGGACGCCCTTGATCATTTCGGCTATCCGGGCGCAGGGCCGGACGGCTCAGGCCAGGGTGCTGTCGATGCCCTTGCAGGCTTCGACCAGGCCTTTCACGGCCTTGACCGAAGCGTCGAACATCTCTTGCTCCTGCTTGTTGAGCTTGATGTTGACGATGCGCTCGACGCCGCCGGCGCCGATCACGGTGGGCACGCCCACATACATGCCGTTCAGGCCGAATTCGCCGTCGCAATAGGCCGCGCAGGGCAGGACGCGCTTCTGGTCTTTCAGATAGGCTTCGGCCATTTCGATGGCGCTGGTGGCCGGGGCATAGAAGGCCGAGCCGGTTTTCAGCAGGCCGACGATCTCGGCGCCGCCGTCACGGGTACGCTGGACGATGGCGTCCAGTTTCTCTTGCGTGGTCCAGCCCATGTCCACCAGATCGGGGAGCGGGATGCCGGCGACGGTGGAATAGCGCACCGAAGGCACCATGGTGTCGCCGTGGCCGCCCAGAACGAAAGCGGTGACATCTTTCATCGAGACGTCGAATTCCGAGGCGAGGAAGTGACGGAAACGCGCCGAATCGAGCACGCCGGCCATGCCGCAGACCTTCTCGGCGGGCAGGCCGGAGAATTGTTGCAGCGCCCAGACCATGGCGTCGAGCGGGTTGGTGATGCAGATGACAAAGGCGTCGGGAGCGTTGTCGCGGATGCCTTCGCCGACCGATTTCATCACCTTGAGGTTGATGCCAAGCAGGTCGTCGCGGCTCATGCCGGGCTTGCGCGGCACGCCGGCGGTGACGATGCAGACATCGGCGCCGGCGATGTCGGCGTAATCCTGGGTGCCTTTGAGCCGGGCGTCGAAGCCTTCGGAGGGACCGGATTCCGCAATGTCGAGCGCTTTGCCCTCGGGGGTGCCTTCGGCAATGTCGAACAGGACAACGTCGCCCAGTTCCTTGAGCGCGACGAGGTGGGCGAGCGTGCCGCCGATCTGTCCTGCGCCGATCAGGGCAATCTTGGGTCTGGCCATGGGAATTTCTCCGGTCGGTGTTGAATTTGGCCGTTTGCGTAAGCCGGAATTCGGCGCGGCGCAAGTGCGCTGCGCTGCGGCGCCAAACGGCGCAACGGCTGGAAGTGCCGGGGTGATAGCGATAAAGACCGGGAAACAAGGGCAGTTAGACGAGGCGCAGATGCTGGAATTCTCCCCCGGATTTTTCGCCGTGGCGCTGCCTGCGGTGGTGTTTGCCGGGGTGTCCAAGGCCGGTTTCGGCTCGGGCGCGTCCTTTGCAAGTGCCTCGATTCTGGCGCTTGTTCTGCCGCCGGGCCTTGCCCTCGGGATCATGCTGCCGCTTCTGATGCTGATCGATCTGGCCAGCCTGCGGCCCTATTGGCGGCGCTGGTCCTGGCCCGAGGCACGGGCGCTGATGCTGGGCGCGCTGCCCGGCGTGGCGCTGGGGGCCTGGCTCTACCGGATCGCCGATGACGATGCCATCCGGTTGCTGATCGGGGTGATTTCGCTGGCGTTCGTGATCTGGCAGATCAGCCTGGCGCGCGGCTGGGTCACGCTGGGCGGGCGGCCGCTGCCGTTGCGCGGCGGCTATCTGTCGGGGATGACCGCCGGGTTCACCAGCTTCGTCAGCCATGCGGGCGGCCCGCCGGCGGCGGTCTTTCTGCTGGGCCGCAAGCTCGACAAGACCCGGTATCAGGCGACCACAGTGATCGTGTTCTGGGTGATCAACCTGTTCAAATTCGTGCCTTACAGCTTCCTCGGCATTTTCACCATCCAGACGCTGATTGCCGATCTCCTGCTTGCGCCCGCCGCGCTGATCGGGGCCTGGCTGGGGGTGAAGGCGCATCACATGATCCCCGAGCGGGCGTTTTTCGCGGTCACCTATGTGCTGCTGAGCTGCACCGGGGTGAAGCTGATCTGGGATGCCCTGGCATAGCGGTGTTCACAGGGGCGTCAGGTGTCACTGCCCTTGGCGGGCAGCGGCTCGGCCAGGGTTTCAAAGGCCTGGCCGGCGGCCATCAGGCAGGTGATGCCGTTGGCGGTGGTGACGGTGATCGTCCAGCTGCCGGTGTCGCGCGAGGCAAAAAGCTCCATCACCGCATTGTTGCCGCCGAGGCCCATGGATTGCCGGCTTTCGCCGTATTTTTCCGCCAGCCGCGCGATCACCGCGTCACGCGGGGCGCAATTGGGGGTGGTCTGGGCGCTGGCCCGATCGGCGGCCAGCGCCAGCAGGCAGGCGCCAAGGCCGAGGCTCAGTTCAAAGACGTTTTTCATGTCGGTCCCTCTGGTTGGGGCGGGCGTCTGACGCCGGCCGGTGGATGGGATCAGCCTGCGGCAAATGGGTTAATTCCGCGGTAAACCTGGCGCACGTTGCCTGTTTTCGGGGTTTCTGCTGCACTGCGGCACTTCACCCCTTGAACTTTTCGGAAATTAATGACCCTAATCCGCGCAACAATCTTGCAAGGAGGATCCTCTCGATGGATATGCGCGCGCGCCCTTACCGTTCCGTTCTCTATATTCCCGGCTCCAAGACCCGGGCGCTGGACAAGGCGCGGGGCATGGCGGTGGATGCGATCATCTTCGATCTCGAGGATGCGGTCTCGGTCGAGGAAAAGGCCAATGCCAGGGCGACGCTGGCCGCGGCTCTGTCCGAAGGCGGCTATGGCCCGCGGATGAGGATCGTGCGGATCAACGGGCTCGACACCGAATGGGGCCACCAAGACGCCCGGGCGGTGGTCGAGATGCGGCCCGACGCGGTTCTGCTGCCCAAGGTGAATTCCGCCAACGATCTCGATGCTCTGGCCGAGATCACCGGCGACCTGCCGATCTGGGCGATGATGGAGACGCCGCAAGGCATGTTGCGCGCCGAAGAGATCGCCGCCCATCCGAAACTCGCGGGCTTTGTCATGGGCACCAATGACCTTGCCAAGGATCTGCAATGCCGCTTCCGCGCCGATCGCCTGCCGCTGATGGCGTCGCTCGGGCTTTGCCTGCTGGCGGCCAAGGCGCATGGTGTGGTGATTGTCGATGGGGTCTACAATGCCTTCAAGGATGACGATGGCCTGCGCAGCGAATGCCAGCAGGGCCGTGACCTGGGCATGGACGGCAAGACGCTGATCCACCCGGCGCAGGTGGCCATCGCCAACGAGGTCTTTGCGCCCTCGGGCGAGGACATCGATCTTGCCGGGCGCCAGATCGCCGCCTTCGAGGAGGCCGAGGCGAAGGGGCAGGGGGTGGCCGTCGTCGATGGCCGCATCGTCGAGAACCTGCATGTTGCCACGGCACGCGAGATACTGGCAAAAGCAGAGGCAATTGCAGCCCTCTCATCGGAGTAGCCTCATGTTTCTTCTTGTCCTCGGTCTCGCGCTCTGGGCGCTGGCACATTTCTTCAAACGTCTGCTCCCGGCCCGCCGCGCCGCGATGGGCGGCAAGGGCAAGGGGGCGGTGGCGCTGGCGCTGGTTGTCTCGGTGGTGCTGATGGTGCTGGGCTATCGCGCGGCGCCGTTCGTCGATGTCTGGTATCCGCCGGAATGGGCGCGGCATCTCAACAACCTGATGGTGCTGATCGCGCTCTTCATGATGTCGCCCGCCCCCAAGAAAGGCCGCCTGCTCTGGGGCATGCGCCATCCGATGCTGATGGGCTTCGGCCTCTGGGCGCTGGCGCATCTGCTGGTCAATGGCGATGTCGCCTCGATCGTGCTGTTTGGCGGGCTGCTGATCTGGGCCACGGCCGAGATTCTGGTGATCAACCGGGCCGAGCCGCGCTGGGTGGCGCCGGCGCCGGGCTCCTATGGCAAGGATGCCATGTTCTTTCTGGCCTCGATCGTGCTTCTGGGTGTGATCGGCTATATCCACGGGCTGATCGGCCCGTCTCCATTTCCGGGGTAACTAAATGAAACTCTATCGTTTTCTATCCGCCGACGACACGTCGGAATTCTGTCACAAGGTCTCGGCCGCGCTCGACAAGGGCTGGGCGCTCTACGGCGACCCGACCTATGCCTTTGACCATGCCAATGGCGTCATGCGCTGTGGTCAGGCGGTGACCAAGGAGGTCGAGGGTAAGTATTCGCCGGACATGAAGCTGGGGGCGCAGTAATGGCCGCGACGACGACCGCCAAGACCAACCCGGGCCGCTTCTTCGAGGATTACCGGCTGGGCGAGGTGATCCGCCACGCCGTGCCGCGCACCGTCTCTGGCGGCGAAAGGGCGCTTTATCATGCCCTGTACCCGGCGCGTCACGCGCTTTATTCCTCGGATGAATTCGCCCGCGGCTCGGGCCTGCCTTCCGCACCGGTCGATGATCTGGCGGCGTTCCATCTGGTGTTTGGCAAGACGGTGCCGGATATCTCGCTCAATGCCGTCGCCAACCTCGGCTATGCCGAGGGGCGCTGGCATCTTCCGGTCTATCCCGGCGACACCCTGCGCGCGGAAAGCGAGGTGATCGGGCTCAAGCAGAACTCCAACGGCAAATCCGGCGTGGTCTATGTCCGCACCCGGGGGCTCAACCAGCGCGACGAAGTCGTGTTGGATTATGTCCGCTGGGTCATGGTGCGCAAACGCGATCTCGCGGCGCCGGCACCGGAGACGGTGATCCCCGAACTGCAAAAGGTGATCCCGGCGGCGGATCTCGTGATCCCCGACGGGCTCGACTTTTCCGGCTATGATTTCGATCTGGCAGGCGAGCCGCACCGCTGGGGTGACTATGTGGTGGGCGAGACCATCGATCACGTCGATGGCGTCACCGTCGAAGAGGCCGAACACATGCTGGCCACCCGGCTCTGGCAGAACACCGCCAAAGTGCATTTTGATGCCACTTTCCGTCCCGACGGGCAGCGGCTGATCTACGGTGGGCATGTGATATCGCTAGCGCGCGCGCTCAGCTTCAACGGGCTGGCCAATGCCCAGATGATCGTCGGGCTGAACGGCGGCGCACATGCCAACCCCTGTTATTCCGGGTTGACGGTCAAGGCCTGGTCAGAGGTGCTCGACAAGGCCGAGACCGGCGCGCCCGGCGTCGGCGCGATCCGGCTGCGGCTGGTGGCCACTTCCGGCGGCGATCCCTTCACCCTCAAGGGCGCGGACGGCAAGTACCTGAGCCATGTATTGCTCGATCTCGACTACTGGGCGCTGATGCCCGTCTGACCCAAAGGTAGGGCGGGTCTGCCCCATTGTCCCGCCCTCCAAACCGCGTGATCACACCCCTCCCGAGACCTCCCCGAGACCCGCCCGAGACGTGATCGCTAACATATACCTGATGAATTTTGGCAGGTATATGCCGCCTGGATCTGCACCGAATCACCGGGTTTTCTGCATAGCGGCAATTTTGTGATCACTGCCTCCGAGGCTGTGATCACAAATCCCGAAAAATCCGCCAATTGGGCCAAAAAACCACGTCTTATCGGGGGCGCGCCCGGTGACACGCCGGAAAAAATCACTATCACCTATAGTCAAGAGAACCGAAAGGAACCGCCATGGCTGATGTGAACCGGGGCAATCGCCCGCTCTCTCCTTTCATGATTGGACCGTATTACCGGCCGCAGATCACCTCGATCTCGTCAATCATGGTCCGTCTCACCGGCATTGCTTCGCTCGGCAGCGCCCTCCTCGTGGTCTGGTGGCTGCTGGCGGCGGCGACTTCGGAAAGTGCCTTCGGCCTGATCGACGGCCTGCTGCGCAGCTGGTTCGGCGACCTGATCCTGCTGCTCGCCTCCTGGGCGATCTGGTATCACATGCTGGGCCGGCTGCGGCATGTGATCTGGGATTTCGGCTACGGGCTCTCGCTCGAGACCTCGGAAAAGATGGGCTGGGGCATGTTCATCGCCGCCACCGGTCTGGCCCTGTTCACGGCCATCGTGCTTTAAGGAGGCCTAGGATGAATTACCTGACAGATCGCAAACGCGCCGAAGGGCTTGGCTCGGGCCGCGAAGGCACGCATCACCACTGGAAAATGATGGTGACCTCGATCAGCCTTGTCGTGCTGGTGCCGCTGTTCGTCTTTGTCTTTGGCAGCGCGCTCGGCCGCAGCCAGGAAGCGGTCATGGCCTTCTTTTCGCGCCCGTTCCCGCTGATCGTGATCGCCATGGGGCTGATCGTGGGCCTGACCCACATCAAGATGGAAATTGACGAAGCAGTCGAGGATTACGTCCACGGCATCGCCCGCAAGCTGACCCTCGTGGCCACGGCGGCGCTGGTCTACACGCTGATGGTGGCCGGCCTCTTCGCTCTTTTGAAACTCGCCCTCTGATCCGCCGCGCGAGAAGGAAAACAACAATGACAGCAGCTTACGAATACGAGACGCATGATTATGACGTCGTTGTGGTGGGCGCCGGCGGTGCTGGCCTGCGCGCGACGCTGGGCATGGCCGAACAGGGCCTGCGCACCGCCTGTGTGACCAAGGTCTTTCCGACCCGCTCGCATACCGTGGCGGCGCAGGGCGGTATCGCCGCCTCGCTTTCCAACATGGGCCCCGATCATTGGCAGTGGCACATGTATGACACGGTCAAGGGTTCCGACTGGCTCGGCGACACCGACGCGATGGAATATCTCGCGCGCGAGGCGCCCAAGGCGGTCTATGAACTCGAGCACTACGGCGTCCCGTTCTCGCGCACCGAGGAAGGCAAGATCTACCAGCGTCCCTTCGGCGGCCACACCACCGAGTTCGGCGAAGGCCCGGCCGTGCAGCGCACCTGCGCCGCCGCCGACCGCACCGGCCATGCCATCCTGCACACGCTCTACGGCCAGTCGCTGAAGCAGAAGGCCGAATTCTACGTCGAATATTTCGCCATCGACCTGTTGATGAGCGAAGACGGCGCCTGTCAGGGCGTGCTCTGCTGGAAGCTCGACGACGGCACCATGCACGTCTTCAACGCCAAGACCGTGGTGCTGGCCACCGGCGGCTATGGCCGCGCCTATTTCTCCGCCACTTCGGCCCACACCTGCACCGGCGACGGCGGCGGCATGGTGGCCCGCGCCGGCCTGCCGCTTCAGGACATGGAGTTCGTCCAGTTCCACCCCACCGGCATCTACGGCTCCGGCTGCCTGATCACCGAAGGCGCGCGGGGCGAGGGCGGATACCTCACCAACTCCGAAGGCGAGCGCTTCATGGAGCGCTATGCACCGCAATACAAGGACCTGGCGCCGCGCGACTACGTGAGCCGCTCGATGACCATGGAAATCCGCGAAGGCCGCGGCGTCGGTGAGGACGGGGATCACATCCACCTCAACCTGTCGCATCTGCCGCCCGAGGCGCTGGCCGAACGCCTGCCGGGGATTTCCGAGAGCGCCAAGATCTTTGCCGGTGTCGATGTCACGAAAGAACCGATCCCGGTACTGCCGACGGTGCATTACAACATGGGCGGCATTCCGACCAACTACTGGGGCGAGGTGCTCAACCCCACCGCGGATGACCCCAACCGCGTGGTTCCCGGTCTGATGGCCGTGGGCGAGGCCGGTTGCGCCTCGGTGCATGGCGCCAACCGCCTCGGCTCGAACTCGCTGATCGACCTGGTGGTCTTTGGCCGCGCCGCCGCGATCCGTGCCGGCAAGGTGGTCGACGCCGAGAGCGCGGTGCCGACCGCGCCCAAGGCCGAGATCGACAAGGCCTTCGACCGGTTCGACGGGCTTCGCAACGCCAAGGGCGGCACGCCGACGGCCGAGCTTCGGCTCGAAATGCAGAAGACCATGCAGGAGGACGCCGCCGTTTTCCGCACTGCCGAGACCCTGTCGCAGGGTGTCGAGAAGATGACCAAGATCGCCGCCAAGCTTGACGATCTGCATGTCACCGACAGCTCGCTGATCTGGAACTCCGATCTGATGGAGACGCTGGAGCTGACCAACCTGATGCCCAATGCGCTGGCCACTATCGTCGGCGCCGAGGCGCGCAAGGAAAGCCGTGGCGCCCATGCCCATGAGGATCACCCCAAGCGTGACGACGAGAACTGGCGGGTACACACCATCGCCACGGTCGATGGCACCAAGGTCGATCTCAGCTTCCGCCCGGTGGTCAAGGACCCGCTGACCACAGAAGACGAGGGCGGTATCGCGCTGAAACGGATCGCGCCCAAGGAAAGGACGTTCTGATGAAGCTGACCCAGGTACTGACTCTCGCGGCGTTCTGCGCCGCTCCGGTTGCCGCGCTGTCCCAGTCTTATGGCGAAAAGGGCTGGATCAGTGGGGTGGATGCCAAATCCTATGTGGCCGCCGACGATCATTACGTCGCGCCGGGCAAGGAGGCCCGTGTCTATGTCGAGCCCGCGCGCGCGGCGCCGTCCGAGACTTTCGGCTGTGTCATGGGGCTGGGCGTGATGCAGCGCGGCACGCTGATCTGCCCGGGGCACTGACGTGACCGGAGTGACGGGCACGAGGGCCATCTCCCTCGCCGCGCTGGCGCTGGTGCTGGCCGCCTGTACGCCGGCGTCGCAGGACCAGTTGGCCCGTGGCGCGGCGAAATCCGTGGTGGCGCGTGCCGCCGCCGAGCGGCTGCCCGGCGTGCCGGTCGCGCCCTATACCGATTGCATTATCGACAATGCCACGTCGCAGCAGATTCTGGTGCTTGCGGCGGACAGCGTCACCGGGCCCACCGCCTCGACCTGGGAAATCATCACCGGGATTGCGCGCAAACCCGAGACCCTCCAATGCCTGCTGACCAATGGCGTCAGCGCCTTGCTGCAATAGGAGCAACGACATGGTACAACTGACCCTCCCCAAGAATTCCCGCATCAAGACCGGCAAGACCTGGCCCAAGCCCGAGGGCGCGACCAATGTTCGCAAGTTCCAGATCTATCGCTGGAGCCCGGAAGAGGGCGGCAATCCCACGGTCGACACCTATTTCCTCGACATGGACAAATGCGGGCCGATGGTGCTCGACGCGCTGATCAAGATCAAGAACGAGATCGACCCGACGCTGACTTTCCGCCGGTCGTGCCGCGAAGGCATCTGCGGCTCCTGCGCGATGAACATCGACGGGATCAACACGCTGGCCTGTATCTACGGCCTCGACGAGATCAGCGGCGACGTGAAGATCTATCCGCTGCCGCATATGCCGGTGGTCAAGGATCTGATCCCCGATCTGACGCATTTCTATGCCCAGCACGCCTCGATCATGCCCTGGCTGGAGACCAAGACCAATCGCCCGGCCAAGGAATGGAAGCAATCGATTGAGGACCGCAAGAAGCTCGATGGGCTTTATGAATGCGTGATGTGCGCGTCCTGCTCGACAGCCTGCCCGTCTTATTGGTGGAACGGCGACAAATACCTCGGGCCGGCGGCGCTGCTGCATGCCTATCGCTGGATCATCGACAGCCGCGACGAGGCCACAGGCGAGCGGCTGGACGATCTGGAAGATCCGTTCAAGCTCTATCGCTGCCACACCATCATGAACTGCACCAAGACCTGCCCCAAGGGGCTGAACCCGGCGGAGGCGATTGCCCACATCAAGAAGATGATGGTCGAACGCGCGGTCTGATCCCCGGGGCGCATCGGGCTTGGAGGCCCCGGATCACGTCCGGGGCAGGCCGCCGGATCGGGTCCGGGTCAGGCCCATGGACCGCGACAGGGGACGGGCCCCGCGCCCCAAGCTCTCCCCGTCCCGGACCTGATCCGGGACCTCCCTCGCGCCGAGCAACCCGGCAGGCCGGTCGACAGCCGCGCCGCGCGAGCTAGATGTCATCCGGCACGCCAAGCCACCTGCGGTCCCATGATCATCCTACTCGGCCTTCTGATCGCTTTTATCCTGCTGCTGATCTTTGCGCGGCCCGCGACGCGGCAGTGTCGCTGGCGGGAGCGGCGCGGGGCGGAGGAGAGCCAGTGGCACTGCGCCTATTGCGGCGCGCAGACCGGGGGCGCGCCGGGCAGGCCGCCGGATTTCTGCTTGCGCGATCAAGGGCCACCGCTAGGTTGAGGCAATGCAATTCCTGTGCCCGCCCGAGCTGCTCGACCATATTCCGCATCCGCAGCCGGCGGCGAAATTCCTGCCGCAGTGGTTTCGCGACCTGCCGCGCGAGATGGGTCTGCGCGATGCCCATGGGCTGCCGGGGCTGACGGTGCGGGCTTGCCTGCCGGTGGCAGACATCATGGCGCTGGGCTGGATCATCCCGCTGCCCTTCGACATTTCCGCCGGCGTCGACCCGGACACCGGCCAGTTGCAGTTCCGCTGGGCCGAGGGTCTGCCCTTCGCTCCGATCGAACCGCACCACCCGGGTCAGATCGGCGCCGGCCGGCCGCCGTTTCAGGCCGTCCAGCCGCTGAAGTTCCTCAATCCCTGGCGTGTGATCCTGCCGGCGGGCTGGTCAGCCGCCTTCCTGCATCCGCAGAACCATTTCGAGCTGCCCTTCCGGGCCTTTTCCGGAGCGGTGGATTGTGACGCGCTGGAGGTGCCGGTGAATGTGCCCTTTGTCTGGCAGGCGCAGAGCGCCGAAGCGCATCTGCCCGCCGGAACGCCGATGGTTCAGGTCGTGCCCTACGAACGAAAGGCGATGACGGGTGCCGCGCAAGTGCGCGCCGAGAGCGTCGACGAACAGGCCGCCCGGGCGGTGGCGCATCGCCGCAAACACAGCGAAGAATCGATCTATGCCCGCGAATGGCGTCGGCGGCACGAGCGCGGCGGCTAGGTCTGCTCCCGGCGCATGGCGAGCTTGCGGACGCGGGGGCTGCGCCGGGCGGTCCCGGCCTTGTCTCAGAGGTGGGGACGGAGCCTCGCGGCCGAAGGTACTGGCATGAAAACCTGTGAGAAAATCGATGCAGAACCCGCGCCGGCCGCGCTGGATCAGGCTTAGGCCTGTTCCACGCCAGAGACGCTGCCGGCTTCTGATGCGCGGGTCTCGTCCGCCGCGCCGGCCGCCTGACGACCGGCAGTTTCGCGCCCTTATCGGCCAAAAGGCCGGGGCGCGGAAAAATCCCCGGAGCGGGCAAATTTCCTCTTGATCGAATCCCGCTTCCGCTCCATATGCGGCTTCAAGACGCCAACGCACGCGCCTCTGTCGAGGTGGGCAATGCAACACCCACGCGGTTACGTAGCGACGGTAACGTCTCCCTTGGAACTGAGCGGTCTGCGCCGGGAAACCGGAATGGCCGGGTCTGATTGGAGATGACCATGAACGCATATGTAACCGGGCTCACCGCTCGCGACAGCTCTTTTGTCACCACTGCAAACACCGATCAGCCCGCCGTTTCGCGCGTCGAGGCTTATATCCGCGCGCAGGATTTTGCCCGCCCGACGCTGGTGATCGACACCGAGGCCGTGGCCCGCCAATTCGCCGCGCTGGCGCAGGGCCTGGGCCGCGCGCGCATCCATTATGCCGTCAAGGCCAACCCGGCGCCCGAGATCCTGCGCAAGCTGCACTCGCTGGGCTCGAACTTCGATGCCGCCAGCCGGGTCGAGCTTCAGATGTGCCTCGATGCCGGTGCCGCGCCCGAGCAGCTGTCTTTCGGCAACACCATCAAACGCGCGTCGGATATCGCTTGGGCGCATGGGCAGGGGATCGACCTCTTTGCCGTCGATGCCGAGGAAGAGATCGAAAAGATCGCCGCCAATGCGCCCGGCGCCCGCGTTTACCTGCGCATCATCGTCGACGCCACCGAGGCCGAGTGGCCGCTGACCCGCAAGTTCGGTTCGGGCCGCGACAAGGCACTGGCGCTGATCGCGATGGCCAAGGACTACGGGCTGAACCCGGTCGGCCTGTCGTTCCACGTCGGCAGCCAGACCCGTCGCGCCGCGATGTGGGCGCCGATCCTCGATCAGGTGGCCGCCGTCTGGCATGCCGCGAAAGCCGAGGGCCACGAGTTGACCCTGTTGAACATCGGCGGCGGTTTCCCGGCGTTCTACGGCCGCGAGATCGACGCGCCGGCGCTTTATGCCGCCGAGGTCATGCGTCTGGTGCAGGAGCGGTTCGGCGACGTGCCCGAGATCATGGCGGAGCCGGGCCGGGGCCTGGTGGCCGAGGCCGGTATGATCGCCGCCGAGGTGCTGCTGGTGTCGAAGAAATCCGACGATGACCTGCACCGCTGGGTCTATCTCGATATTGGTCGTTTTTCCGGCCTGGCCGAGACCGAAGGCGAGGCGATCCGCTATCAATTCGCCACCGAGCGCGACCACGAGACAACGGGTGCCTGCATTCTTGCCGGCCCGTCCTGCGACAGCGCCGACGTGCTCTATGAAAAACAGCCGGTGCAGCTGCCGCTCGGGCTGCGCGCCGGCGACAAGGTGATGATCCGCGCCTGCGGGGCCTATACCTCGACCTATGCCAGCGTCGGCTTCAACGGCTTCCCGCCGCTGGACGTGGTGGCGATCTGATCCGGGAGCGCCCCGGGGCAAGAACCGAGCTGCTGACTTGATGAGTAAACGGGGGCGACGCGGCCGGCGTTGCCCCCGTTTGCCGTTTGCGGGCTTGCCAAGGCTGCGCCCGCCCTGTCAGATCGCGGCAAACGACAGGAGTTCTCGATGTCCCAGATGCCCGCCGATGCCGAAGAGCGCCGCGCCGTCCCGCCGGTGATCTGCTACCCGCCGGAGACGCTGCCCGACCCGCAACTGGCGCTGAAACAGGCGGCGCGTGCGGGTGCGGAAAAGCTCTCCGAGGTGCGGGTGCCGCCGCGCGAGGCACGGTGTTTCGAGGTGAAGGCCGGGCAGTTCGTGCGCATCACCTCGGTCGAGGGGCCGCAGGTGGGTGATCTGAACCTGTGGAATGCGCAGGATCTGGGTGAGCGGTTCTTTTCGGGCAAGACAAGGGCGTTGCATGGCACCCATGTGAGTACCGGCGACAGGCTCTGGTCGTCGCTGCCGCATCTGCGGGCGATGGCGACGGTGGTGGCGGATACGCTGGACTGGTACGGGATCGACGAGTTCGGCGGCGCGGTGCATGACGTGATCGGCACCCGCTGCGATCCCTATACCGGCCACCTTCTGTCGGGGGTGCAATATCATCATTGCTGCCATTCCAACCTGACGCGGGCGCTGGCCGAGGCCCGCGGGCTGCCGCTGGAACATGCCGAATTGCATGTGCATGACGTGCTCAATGTCTTCATGTGCACCGGCTTCACCCGCGACACCGGGCAGTATTTCATGAAGGCCAGCCCGGTGCGCCCCGGCGATCACTTCGAACTTTTTGCCGAGATCGACCTGCTGGGCGCGCTGAGCGCTTGTCCGGGTGGCGATTGCTCGGCCGAGCACACCTCGGATGCGGCGGCCTGCCATCCGCTGCTGGTGGAAGTTTTTGCGCCGGCACCTGAGGCGCTGGCCGGGTGGGAGCCGGCGCCGGCCAACGGCTATGACCGGACACACGGGCTGGGCTGAGGTGTCCAGGGGCGAGAGGCCGGCGCGGCGGGTGCTTCAGGACGGGGGCGGGGCCTCTGCCTGGTGGATGAAGTGCAGCCGGTCGAAGCTGGCGCGCCAGGCGGCGACATCGGCGGCCAGGGTTTCCGGCGCATCGGCGGTAAGCGCCCTGGCGACAAGCCGGGCCAGTTCCGGCGCGTGCGCGTCGGTCATGCCCCAGCGCACCAGCTCCGGCGTGCCGATGCGCAAGCCGTTCATGTCGCCTTCGACCGGATCGCCGGGCAGGCCGATGCCGCAGGCGAGGAAACCGGCCTTGCGCAGGGACTTCGAGGCCGCCTGACCGCCGCCGAAGTTTTCGGCACGCAGGGCGAACTGATGCGACCGGGTGGCGCCATCCGACGTGCGGAACACCGGCAACCCTTCCGAAGCCATGTCGCGGGCCAGGGCGCGGGCCAGGGTGACCATCTGCGCCGCATAGGCCTGGCCATGATCGCGCCAGTCGAGCAGCGATACCGCGAGAGCGGCGGATTTGGCGGCGTCGAAATTGGCGGTGAGACCGGGAAAGGCGATCTGCTCCAGCCGCTGGGCGATCTCGGCGTCGCGGGTGACAATCAGCCCGCCGGGCGGGCCGCCGAGCGATTTGTAGGTGCTCATGGTGATCAGATGCGCGCCGTCATCGAGCGGATTGGGCCAGGCGCCGCCGGCGATGATGCCGCATTGATGCGCGGCGTCGAACAGCAGGCGGGCGCCGGTCTGATCGGCGATCGCGCGGATCTCGCGCACCGGATGCGGCAGCAGGTTGAGGCTGCCGCCGATGGTGATCAGCCGCGGCTCCACCGCCTCGGCCAGATCGGCCAGCGCCGCGAGATCGACGGTGTAGCCGTCGGCATCGACCGGCGCCTCGTAGATCGTCAGCCCGTAGAGCCCGGCGGCCCCGCTATCGTGATGGGTGACATGGCCGCCGATCTCGGCCGGTGGCACGATCACCGCGTCGCCGGGCTTGCACAACGCCATGAAGGCAAAGAGATTGGCCATTGCGCCCGAGGGCACGCGAATTTCGGCATGGGTCGCGTCAAAGACCTCGCAGGCCAGTTCGGCAGCAATCACCTCGATCTCTTCGATCGCCTCGAGCCCCATCTCGTATTTGTCGCCGGGATAGCCGAGCGAGGGCCGGGTGCCGATGCCGCTCGACAACAGCGCCTCGGCCGCGGGATTCATCACGTTGGTGGCAGGGTTGAGGTTGAAACACTCGCGCTCGTGGATGCGCCGGTTCATCGCCGCCAGCGTGGTAATGCGGCTGGCGATCTCGGCGCTGTCGCCGGTGGCGGTGCGGCCGGCGATCTTGTCGATCAGCGTGGCGCTGCGCTCGGGCAGCCACGCGCGGGCCGCGAGTTTGGCGGTGGGGTCGGACATGCTTGGCCTCGTGGGTTTTCTGCCCGGCCACTCAACCTTGTCGCGGTCGCCGGTGTAAACCCATTATCGCCCGGGCGGTCATCAGCCGCGGGCGGCGCGGCGCTCGCGGCGGACGCGAAATACCTCTTCACGCGGGGTCCAGGTGTAGCGGCTGTCCTTCAGGGTCTGGACCCAGAACAGGGTGCCGCCCAGGCGCCAGGGGTCGAGCACGATGCCGTCATATAGCGACTGGCCGCGCTGCGACAGGATGACGGTGGAATGCTCGAGCAGAAGATTGTCCCAGTTGGCCACCGCGCGGTGCAGTTCCAGCGAACCGAAGCGTTCCTGCTTCAGGCGCTTTTCCAGATCGTCGGCCCAATGATAACACAGGCCCCGCGGCTTCAGCCCGAGGTTGACCTTGGAATTGTGGACCAGCGGCGGATCCTCGATCTCGTAGAGTTTCGCCAGCCGCCAGGTCTCGGAATAGGCCACCGTTGCGGCGCGAGTTGCCTCTTCCGGATCGACCTCCGGGCCCAGCATCTGCAACGCCCGGGTCAGCGCCTGTTCGTCTTCGGGGGTGGCCAGTGTCGGGCCATAGGTGCCGGGGGCCGCACAGGCAGACAGCCCGGCGGCGGGCAGCGCCATGAGAAAGAAGCGTCGGGTGAGGGCGGGCATGGGTATCCTGCGTGTGGCCGGGTCTGGCCCACGTTTTAGCGCACTCACCGGCACTGTCGAGCCACCCGGGCTTGCCGGATGGCCGATTGTTGCCCATTGGCAGGCAGCTAGCGAATGCGGTGCACCCGTGTGCCCTGATCGTTCACCAGCGTGTTGCGGTCGACGATGCGCAGGGGAAAGGCGCCGCTCACCGTTTCGACAAAGGGGCCGGTGTCGAGGAAATAGGTCGCCGACCCCTTGAGGACCAGCACGAAGTCAGTCTCGGAGGCGTTCTGGATCTCGTAGGTGCCGTCGAAAGTGAAGTTCAGCTGCTGGGTATAGCCGCGCGCGGTCATCTCGACCTGGCCATAGCCTTCATAGGTCTTGTCGCGGCGGTATTCCGTGGTGCCGGTGATCCGCGCGCTTTCGACGCCCGACATTTGCATCTGTTCCGGATCGGAACGCCAGGTGCCGGTGAGAAAGGCCACGCCGTCAAAGCTGGGGGTGACCGGCGCCGGCGGTGGGGCGGCGGCGAGGATGTCTTGCAACTGTGCCACCTCCTTGGCGCGTTTCCATTCGGTCATGCCCTCCATCCAGACATAGGTCTCACCGGTCAGCTCGCCGCTGGAGACTTTCCGCTTGAGCTCTGCGGCAGCGAACGGCCCCGTGGTGGCGCCGCCGGCGGCAATATAGATCGCCAGCACCGGGTCGGCGGGCGGTGGCGGCGGCGGTGTGGCCTTGCGGTCGTCATCGGCGGGGGGCGGGGGCGGCGGCGTGACACGCGTGTCGGGCACATCCGGCGTGCCGTCGCCTCCGGGCGGCTGCGGGGTGATCGAAATCGGCGGGGTCGGCGCCTCGCCTTCGGCGGGTTTGGCGCCGGCACCCAGCTTGTCGAAAAGGCCGGGGGTGCTGAAGGTCACCTGCGCCTCGGCCGGGGAAAAGTGGGCGAGGCTCGCAAGAAGAAAGACGGCACAAAGGCCGCGGATGAGACAAGTCATCGTTAAAACTCCCTTGATTCAATGGCCGCAGCATAGCAGATGCGCCGCCGCTCCCAAAGGACGCGGCGCCGGCACACGGAAATTGTCAGAGAGGCGAACTGCCGGGACGGGGCCGGGGTCCGCTCAGAGCATCGCGGGCACCACCTGATCGGGCGGGCGATGGCCATCGGCAAAGGTCTTGATGTTCAGCAGCACCTTTTCGCCCATCTCGAGCCGGCCCTCGAGCGTGGCCGAACCCATATGCGGCAGCAGCGCCACGTTGGGCATGTTGCGCAGGTCGGGGTTGATGGTGGCGCCATGTTCATAGACGTCGAGCCCGGCGCCGGCGATCTCGCCCGCCTTGAGCATACGGGTCATGGCGTTTTCGTCGATCACCTCGCCGCGCGAGGTGTTGACGATGACTGCGCTGGGTTTCATCAGCTTGAGCCGCCGGGCGTTCATCAGGTGAAAGGTCGAGGGGGTGTGCGGACAATTGACCGAGATCACATCCATTCGCGCCACCATCTGGTCGAGGCTTTCCCAATAGGTGGCGTCGAAGCGCTCTTCCACTTCGGGGCGCAGCCGGCGGCGGTTGTGGTAATGCACCTGCATGCCAAAGGCCATGGCGCGGCGGGCCACCGCCTGGCCGATATGGCCCATGCCGAGGATGCCGAGCCGGCGGCCACCGACCCGTCCGCCGAGCATCGCCGAAGGCGACCAGCCGCCCCAGTCGCCGGTCTGCATCAGCGCGAGGCCCTCGGGAATGCGACGGGTGACGGCGAGGATCAGCGACATCGCCATATCGGCGGTGTCCTCGGCCGAGACGCCCGGGGTATTGGAGACCAGAACGCCCCGGCTGCGTGCGGTGGCGACGTCGATGTGATCGACCCCGGCGCCGTAGTTGGCGATCAGCTTGAGCCGCTCGCCGGCGCCTGAGATCAGCCCGGCGTCAATGGTGTCGGACAGGGTTGGAACTATGACATCGGCCTCTTGCATTGCGGCGGCCAGCTCCTGCCGGCTCATCGGCGTGTCGGCTTCGCGCAGGCGCACGTCGAAGAGTTCGGTCAACCGGGTTTCTACCACCTCGGGCAAGCGTCGCGTAACGACAACACTCAGGCGTTTTGATGGCATGTGCTCCCGGCTCCTTCTTCCCATCGGGGTCGTCTTGGGGGCACACTGCCGCAGAGCACGCGGAGGCACAAGAACCCCGTGGCGAATAAACGATTGGCAGGCAGTGCAAGGTGACTGACATGGTGTCGCGGGCCACGCGAACGGGCGCTATCGGCGCGGTGATACTGAGTTTCTGGATGGGGATGGCCGCCGCGCAGGAGACGCGCGGACCGGTGACGAACCTGCCTTTGCCTCGGTTCGTCTCGCTCAAGGCGAACGAGGGCAACGTGCGGCGCGGCCCGTCGTTGAGCCACCGCATCGACTGGGTGTTCAAGCGGCGCGACATGCCGCTCGAGGTGACGGCCGAATATGGCCACTGGCGCCGGGTGCGCGACCGCGAAGGCGCCGGCGGCTGGGTGCATTACGCGCTGCTCTCGGGGTCGCGGACGGTGATTGTCGATGCTGATCTGCTGGCGCTGCATGTGCGCCCCGACGGGCGCACGCCGGTCAAGGCGCGGCTGGAGCGCGGTGTGATCGCGCGGCTGGGTGATTGCGATCTGGAATGGTGCCAGGTGAGTTCCGGCGGCTACAAGGGCTGGGCCGAGAAACGCGCGCTCTGGGGCGTGGCCCCGGACGAAATCCGCGAGTAGGGCCCTGACGCGGCGCCAAGGTCGCCGCGCCGGGGCCGCGTGGGCCGCTCAGCCCTTGAAGGCCGCTTCCAGCGCGATCCCGACCATGTCGCCAAAGCTCTTTTCGCGCTGTTCCGACGGCAGCGCCTCGCCGGTCAGCAGGTGGTCCGAGACCGTCAGCACCGCCAGCGCCCGCACCTTGTGACGCAGCGCGAGGATGTAGAGCTCGGCCGCCTCCATCTCGACCCCGAGAATGCCGTGACGGGTCATCTGCTCGTTCAGGTCGGGGCGCTCGTCATAAAAGACATCCGAGGAATAGATGCCGCCCACATGGGCCGGCGTGCCGCGCGCCTCGGCCGCATCGGCGGCGGCGCGCAGCAGGCCGTAGTCGGCGCAGGGCGCAAAGTTCAGCTCGCGCAGGATGCCGCGCGACGGCGTCGAAAGCGTAGTCGAGGTCATGGCGATGATGATGTCGCGGACCTTCACCGCCTCCTGCATCGCGCCGCAGGAACCGATGCGGATCAGGGTCTTGGCGCCGTAGTCGCGGATCAGCTCGTTGGCATAGATCGACAGCGAGGCCATGCCCATGCCCGAGCCCTGGATGGTGACCCGCTGGCCTTTCCAGGTGCCGGTATAGCCCAGCATACCGCGCACCTCGTTGATGCAGACCGCATCTTCGAGAAAGGTCTCTGCCGCCCAACGCGCCCGGTAGGGGTCGCCCGGCATGAGCACGGTTTCTGCGATATCGCCGGGGTTGGCCCCGATGTGAATGGTCATGGCACACTCCGCTGCGCAATTATGATGCACAAAGAGTGACATCGGGGCTTTCGGATCACAAGTGGCGCGGATTATGTGCATTAGCGATTGAAGACGGGCGACTTATCCTTAAAGTTGAATTCGGGGGCAAAAGGGAAGGCATGACGTCATGTCGACCGTAGCATTGGTGTTCGGCCTTGGCGCCGGGGGACTGGCCCTCGCGGCTTTCTATCTTGCGCTCCGGCAATCGAAGCGGGCGGCGGAAGAGACGGCGGCGCTGCGCGAACGCAACAGCGCGCTGGTGGCGGAAAACGCCCGACTTCTCAACATGGTGGAATTCGACGATCTGACCGACGCCCGCTCGCGCCGCTATCTGCGAGAGCTCTTTGCCCGCTCCCGGCAGGATGGCACCAATGCGATGATCTTTGTCGATCTCGACGAATTCAAGAGCGTCAACGACGGTTTCGGCCACCGCGCCGGCGACGGATTTCTGCGCCGGATCGCCCAGGCACTGCGCGACGAATGCCGCGAGACCGAGACCCTGTTTCGCCATGGCGGCGATGAATTCTGCATCTACCTGCAAGGCATCGCGTTGCCCGAAGCGGTGCAGCGGGCCGGCACCTTCGTGCAGGTGGTGCGGGAGACATCGGTCGATGTCAGCGGCGTCAACGTGCGCCGCACCGCCAGCGCCGGGGTGGCGCAGGTCGATCCCGGGCAGGACATGATGGGCGCGCTCTATTATGCCGACGAGGCGCTATATGCCGCCAAGCAGGCCGGCGGAAATTGCGTGCGGGCGACCGAAGGCGAAACCCTGAAAACGATGATCGCCCGCCGCACCGGGCCGCGCGCCGAGGATCTGGCCGAGGCCATCCGGCGCGAGGAGATCACTTATTACGTTCAGCCGATCTATGACACGCGGGCCGGTCGCGCGGTGGGGGTCGAGGCGCTGATCCGCTGGGTGCGCAGCGATGGCGACGTGCTCTTGCCGGCCAAATTCATCGACATGATGACCCGCAGCCAGCACCGCGAGCTGTCGCCGCCTGACAGCGTCTCGGTCGACGTGGCCCAGAGCTTCTGCCCGGCCAATGACCGGCTTTATTGCGCCTTCAATATCTCGTCGCGCTTTCTCGAACGTTCGGTCGAGGACAACATGCACTTTGCCCGGAGCCTGACCCGCGGGCTCGACCCGTCGCAGGTGGTGCTCGAGCTGGTCGAGAGTGCCGCGATCCGCAATCCCGAGCGTGCGCGCGACATGCTGCAACAGCTGCGCGCCCATGGCATCCGCATTGCGCTTGACGACTTCGGCACCGGCTTTTCCAATCTGGAGCGGCTTCAGGAATACGAGGTCGATATCGTCAAGATCGACCGCCGGTTCGTGCACGGTCTTGGTACGGGGCAGGGCGATCGCGGCATTCTGCGGGCCCTGCATGCGCTGTCGCTCGACATGGGCTTTTCGGTGATTGCCGAAGGGGTCGAGACCGAGCAGGAACTGCGCGCCCTTCAGGAAATTGGGATCTATGATGCCCAGGGTTATCTTCTGGGCCGCCCCGAAACCGTGAGCTATTGGCAAAGCCGCATTGGCCAGCCGCTGTCGCCTGGCCTCTGCCTGCGCAAAACCGCCTGACGTCGGCGGCTATTCCGCCGCCACCGACTGTGGATCGGCTAGGGTGACGATATCGGCCATGATGGTGTTGAGCTCGAAATCCTTGGGCGTATAGACCCGCGCCACGCCCATGGTCAGCAGCCTGCGGGCGTCCTCGTCGGGGATGATGCCGCCGACGATCACCGGCACATTCCCGAGGCCGGCGGCGCGCATCCTGTCCATCAGGTCCTCGACCAGCGGGATGTGACTGCCCGAGAGGATCGAGAGTCCGACCACATGCGCCCTGTCGGTTTCGGCGGCGGCGACGATTTCCTCGGGCGTCAGGCGGATGCCTTCGTAAGAGATGTCCATGCCGCAATCGCGGGCGCGATAGGCGATCTGTTCGGCGCCATTGGAATGCCCGTCAAGCCCCGGCTTGCCCACCAGGAACTTGAGCCGGCGGCCCAGCCGGTCGCTGACCGCACCCACCGCGCTGCGCAGATCGTCGAGGTTTTCGGTGCGGTTGGATTGTGACGGCGAGACGCCGGTGGGGCCGCGATATTCGCCATAGGCCCGCCGCATCTCGGCCGCCCATTCGCCGGTGGTGACCCCGGCTTTGGCCGCTGCGATCGATGGCGGAACAATGTTGCCGCCGTCCCGCGCGGTGGCGCGCAGATCGGCCAGCGCGGCCGCGACCGCCGCGGCATCGCGGGTGTTGCGCCAGTCGGCAAGGCGGTCGATCTGCTCCTGTTCCACCGCCGGATCGACCACCATGATCCCGCCATCGGCGGTCATCAGGGGCGAGGGTTCGGTCTGGGTCCATTTGTTGACGCCGACCACCGTGGTCTCGTTGCTTTCGATCCGGCCGAAACGTTCGGCATTGGCATCGACCAGCCGCGACTTCATGTATTCGATCGAGCTGACCGCGCCGCCCATGCTGTCGAGATTGGCCAGCTCGTGGCGGGCGCCGTCCTTCAGTTTCTCGACCTTGGCATCGACCGCCGGGTTGCCGTCAAACAGATCGTCGAATTCCAGCAGGTCGGTCTCGTAGGCCAGGATCTGCTGCATTCGCATCGACCATTGCTGATCCCAGGGGCGGGGCAGGCCCAGCGCCTCGTTCCAGGCGGGCAATTGCACCGCCCGGGCGCGGGCCTTTTTCGAAAGCGTCACCGCCAGCATCTCGATCAGGATGCGGTAGACGTTGTTTTCCGGCTGTTGCTCCGTCAGGCCGAGGCTGTTGACCTGCACGCCATAGCGAAAGCGGCGCATCTTGGGATCGGTAATGCCATAACGGGTGGCGCAGATCTCGTCCCAAAGGTCGACAAAGGCGCGCATCTTGCACATCTCGGTGACAAAGCGGATGCCGGCGTTGACGAAGAAGGAGATGCGGCCGACGACGGTGGGGAAATCCTCTTCCGGGATGCGCGGCTTCAGCTCGTCGAGCACCGCCGTTGCCGTGGCAAGCGCAAAGGCCAGCTCCTGCTCGGGCGTCGCGCCGGCCTCTTGCAGATGATAGGAACAGACGTTCATCGGGTTCCACTTGGGGATGTTGGTGTAGCAGTATTCGGCCACATCCGCGATCATCTTGAGGCTGGGTTTCGGCGGGCAGATATAGGTGCCGCGCGACAGGTATTCCTTGATCAGGTCGTTCTGCACCGTGCCTTGCAGTTTCGCCGTGTCCGCGCCCTGTTCCTCGGCCACCGCGATATAAAGTGCCAGCAGCCAGGGGGCGGTGGCGTTGATCGTCATCGAGGTGTTCATCTCTTCCAACGGGATCTGATCGAAGAGCGTGCGCATGTCGCCCAGATGACAGATCGGCACGCCGACCTTGCCCACTTCACCGCGCGCCAGCACGTGATCGCTGTCGTATCCGGTCTGGGTCGGCAAGTCGAAGGCCACGGAGAGGCCGGTCTGCCCCTTGGCGAGGTTGCCGCGATAGAGCGCGTTCGAGGCCTTGGCGGTGGAGTGGCCCGCATAGGTACGGATGAGCCAGGGACGGTCTGTCTTGGTTTCGGTCATATCGGCCTCTCGATTCGGGTGCGCAACTTTGTTTCGTTCTGGCTGTGATAAGCGAAAGAATATGGCGCTGTCAATTCGCTGCGTTGCGGCGTGCGACTTATGTTTACGCAAATGCAGCAAAATGCAAATGTCGCGCCATGTCAGGCACTGTCCAAATCCCGATATGGCTGTTTTTGCTGATCCTTGCCTTCGCAACGATCACCTTCGCCTCGCATTTTCTCTTTCCTTCGGTGCGCTGGTTTCTGCGCCGCAGGATGGAACGGGTCGTCACCCGCATCAACGAGCGGCTGGAACGGCCGATCCATCCGTTCAAGCTGGCGCGGCGGACCGACATGATCCAGCGGCTGGTCTATGACCCCCAGGTGACCGAGGCGATCGTCGACTATGCCCGTGAACAGGGGGTGCGAGAAGACGTGGCCTTCGAGAAGGCGCGCGACTATGCCCGCGAAATCGTGCCGTCGTTTTCGGCCACCGCCTATTTCGGATTTGCCATCCGGGCCGCGCGCTGGTTGTCGCGCTCGCTCTACGAAGTGCGGCTGAACCGCGCCGACAGGGGGGCGCTGGCCGAGATCGATCCACAGGCGACAGTGGTCTACGTGATCAATCACCGCTCCAACATGGATTACGTGCTGGTCACCTACCTGGCGGCGGAAAGTTCGGCTCTGGCCTATGCGGTGGGCGAATGGGCGCGGGTCTGGCCGCTCTCGGGGCTGATCCGGTCGATGGGGGCCTATTTCATCCGGCGCAAGTCGCGCGACGATCTCTATCGCCGGGTGCTGGCGCGTTACGTGGCGATGGCGACGGCGGGCGGCATCAATCAGGCAATGTTCCCCGAGGGCGGGCTGAGCCTAGATGGCGCGCTGGCGCCGCCCCGGGTGGGGCTGTTGAAATACATCGTCGATGGCTGGGATGCCGAGGGGCGCGACGTGGTCTTTGTGCCGGTGGCGCTAAATTATGACCGGGTGCTCGAGGACCGGGTGCTGATCGCCGCCGGCCAGTCCGGTGAGCGGCGCTTTCGCGGCAAGCTGGGCGAGGCCCTGGCCTTTCTCGGCCGGCATGTCTGGCTGCGCATCACCGGCCGTTTTCGCCGGTTCGGCTGCGCCGCAGTGAGCTTTGGCCCGCCGCTGGGCCTGCGCGATTTCGTGCGCGAGCGGGGCCGCAGGCCGGAAGCGCTGGCGGCGCTTCTGATGGGCCGGATCGCGGAAGCAATGCCGGTGCTGCCGGTGCCTCTGGTGGCGCAGGTGCTGCGTGACGGCAGGGCGCGCAGCATGGCCGAAATCACCGCCGCCGCCGAAGGCATCGCGCCAAGGGACACGGGCGATCTGGTGCAGGCCGGGATCGCCGGCATGCTTACCCGCAAGCTCATCCGCGAAACGCCCGAGGGCTATCAGATGCTGCCCGAACAGGCCGATGCGGTGCATTTCTACGCCAATTCCATCGCCCATCTGGAACTGTCGGGTTCTGCGGCTGCACAGTAAATTTCTGCATCGGCTCGGTTATAAAATTACAAAACTGCGACATTGTGTGTTGCAATGTTGCGCAGCCGTGCGTATTTCATACAAACAGCCCGCGATTCTGCGTTGCGGCACGATTTGACCAAGGAGGCCCCTATGGCACTGGACACGCACGGCGGCATTGCCGCCTATGAGGCGCCTGAAAAGGACCTGTATGAACTGGGCGAAATGCCCCCGCTGGGCTTTGTGCCCAAGCAGATGTACGCTTGGGCGATCCGCAAGGAACGCCACGGCGAGCCGGACACGGCGATGCAGCTCGAAGTCGTCGACGTGCCGCAGCTAGACAGCAACGAAGTGCTGGTTCTCGTGATGGCGGCGGGCGTGAACTATAATGGCGTCTGGGCCTCGCTCGGCCAGCCGATCAGCCCGTTCGACGGCCACAAGGCACCGTATCACATCGCCGGCTCGGATGCCTCGGGCATCGTCTGGGCAGTGGGTGACAAGGTCAAGCGCTGGAAGGTCGGCGACGAGGTGGTGATCCACTGCAACCAGGACGACGGTGACGACGAGGAATGCAACGGCGGCGACCCGATGTATTCCTCCAGCCAGCGGATCTGGGGCTACGAGACGCCGGATGGCTCCTTTGCCCAGTTCACCAACGTGCAGGCGCAGCAGCTGATGCCGCGGCCCAAGCATCTGACCTGGGAAGAGGCGGCCTGTTACACGCTGACGCTGGCCACTGCCTACCGGATGCTCTTCGGCCACGAGCCGCATGACCTCAAGCCGGGCCAGAACGTGCTGGTCTGGGGCGCCTCGGGCGGCCTCGGCTCTTATGCGATCCAGCTGATCAATACCGCCGGCGCCAATGCCATCGGCGTGATCTCGGACGAGAGCAAGCGCGATTTCGTCATGAGCCTCGGCGCCAAGGGCGTGCTCAACCGCAAGGATTTCAATTGCTGGGGCCAGCTGCCCACGGTGAACACGCCGGAATATGCCGAGTGGTTCAAGGAAGCGCGCAAGTTCGGCAAGGCGATCTGGGACATCACCGGCAAGGGCGTGAACGTCGACATGGTCTTTGAACACCCCGGCGAGGCGACCTTTCCGGTCTCGACCTTCGTGGTGAAAAAGGGCGGCATGGTGGTGATCTGCGCCGGCACGACAGGTTTCAACCTGACCTTTGACGTGCGTTACATGTGGATGCACCAGAAACGGCTTCAGGGTTCGCATTTTGCCCATCTGAAACAGGCGGCGGCAGCCAACAAGCTGATGCTCGAGCGGCGGCTCGATCCCTGCATGTCGGAAGTCTTCGAATGGAACGACCTGCCGGCGGCGCATATGAAGATGCGGCGCAACGAGCACAAGCCGGGCAATATGTCGGTGCTGGTGCAGGCGCCCCGGACCGGGTTGCGCACCTTCGAGGACGCGCTGGAGGCCGGCCCGAAGGGCTGAGGCCCGCCGAAACCCCAGGCTGCGGCCCGCGCTGCCCCCAGAGGGCGCTGCGGGCCGCAATGCGTTCGGAGGCCCGCATGTCTTGTTTCAAGTGCTTCGCATTTTCCGCCTCGCTGTTTTGGGGGAGTTGAAATGCGTGAATTTTCTGGAAAGTCGCGTCGTGGTAGAGTTGCTTTAATCCTTCGTTAACCAATCGAAATGAGAGTTAACAATGCAACACGACTGGATACTCGACGTACTGGCCGACCTCAAAACCTTCGCCCTGTCCAACGGGCTGCCGGCCCTGGCCGAACAGCTCGACGATGCGCGCATCGTTGCGATGGCCGAGCAGGCGTCGTGCACGGAGGGGACGGGCATTGGGGTTCGAGGCGGCACAGCCGAAACTGGACATGGTGCTCAGGCGATTGGAGCAATCCGACGCGCTTGAGGCGTTACAGGATTTCATCACCGAGCTGCGCGACGCATTCGGCGTCAATCATCTGGTTTATCACTGGGTCAACGGCAACGGCGACCAATACGGCTGCGGCACCTATGATCCGGCCTGGGTCCAACGTTACCTCGATCAGGGCTATCTGCGGATCGATCCGGTGGTGCTGGGCTGTTTTCAGCGGTTCCACCCGGTAGACTGGAAACAGCTCGACTGGTCATCCAAGGCCGCGCGGGCCTTCCAGAAGGAAGCGATTGCTTACGGCGTCGGAAACCAAGGATATTCGATCCCGATCCGGGGGCCCAACGGGCAGTTCGCGCTGTTTACCGTAAGCCACAGCTGCGACGACGAGGCCTGGGCGGAATTCTGCGTCTCCTCGCGGCGCGATCTCATTCTGGTGGCACATTTCTTCAATCAGAAGGCGCTCGAGTTCGAACCCGGGCGCCTGCCGGAACAGGGACATGCGCTGAGCCCGCGAGAGGTGGATGCGATGACCCTGCTGGCGGTGGGCTACAGCCGGGCGCAGGCGGCCAAAGCGCTGGAGATTTCCGAACACACGCTGCGGGTCTATATCGAATCCGCGCGCTTCAAGCTCGGGGCGCTGAACACCACCCATGCGGTGGCCCGCGCGCTCAGTCGGGGGTTGATCGTTGTCTGAGGGTTAATCCGGGCAACGCTCTGGTCCGGCAGGTTTAACGGCGGAGATCGCAGCCTTCTCTCGAGACACGAGAGGAGAGGCGCGATGATCCGTTACCTTTATGCCGACCAGCTGGCCCGCGAGCCTGACTTGCAGCACGAGATGTTCCGCGACCGGGCCGATCAATTCGGCCGGAGGCTGGGCTGGAATGTGACGGTGGATAGCCAGGGAGAGGAGCGCGATGCCTATGATGGCGAGCATCCGCTTTACGTGCTCTGGCAGTCGGCCGATGGTGGCCATGGCGGCTCGATGCGGTTTTTGCCAACCACCGGTCGAACCATGGTGAACGATCATTTTTCCCATCTGACCGGCGGCGGGCGGATCGAGAGTCCGCTGATCTGGGAATGCACCCGCTTCTGCCTGTCGCAAGGTGCGGGCGGGCAAGTGGCGGCCGCGCTGATGCTGGCAGGCGGCGAGATCATGCGTAACTTTGGCCTGCGCCATTTTGTCGGGGTGTTCGATGCGCGCATGGTGCGGATCTATCGCCGGATCGGCGCCTCGCCCGAGGTGCTGGGCAGCGCCGGCACCGGTCGGAAGCGGGTCAGCGTCGGGCTCTGGGAATTCTCGGAAGCCGCGCGGGCGCAGGTGGCGACGAGCGCGGGACTTTCGCCGGCGCAATCGGCGCATTGGTTCGACCGGGCCTTTGGCGGCCCGCCACCTCTGGCGGTCAGCGCCTGAGGCGGGCAGCGTTTGGGGAACGCTGTTCCCCGACGCGCGGTCGCCCTTCACGGTAGCTGTGAGCGGAAGAAGCAGGGGAGCGGCGGCTCTATCGCTCTGGTGCTTGTTTGGCGGGGCTTGTAGGGTCCGCGCATGACCTTGCCCGCGCTGAGATTTTCCGAAGACCAGGCCGAAGCCTTTGACCGCGTCAGCGCCGCGCTGCGCGGGGTGGGTGTGGATCTGGACGCGGGCCATGTGGCGCCGCCGCGCGAGGGGCGATCCGGCGTGCTGGCGGTGATCGGCAAGGCCGGCTCGGGCAAGACCTTGCTGCTGGCCGAGCTTTACAAGGCGCTGAAAGAGGCCGGCGTCGATATCGTTTCGGGCGACTGGGAGGGCAAGCGCAAGAAGGACCGGCGCACGCTGGCAATTCTGGCGCCGACCAACAAGGCGGCCAGCGTGCTCAGGATGCGCGGCGTGCCGGCGACGACGATCCACCGCATCCTTTATACCCCGGTCTATGACCCCGAGTACGAGCGCATTGCCGAATGGCTGGCCGGGCAGGGCGAGCGACCCGAGATCGAGGGGCTGACCGAGGCGGCACTGGACCGAGCCCATACCTTCTATCAGTCGAACAATTCGATCCCCGGGGCGCTGGCGGCGGCCGGGCTGCGCGGCTCGGATTTCATCACCGGCTGGAAGCGGCGGGACGAGCCGCTCGACATCGGTTTCGTTGACGAGGCCTCGATGCTGGACGACCGGCAATACGAGGATCTGCGCGAGATTTTTCCTACGCTCTGCATGTTCGGCGATCCGGCGCAGCTGGCGCCGGTCAACCAGTCCGGCACGATGGTATTCGACAAGCTGGCCGAACCGGAAGTTCTGTCGCTGCGCCGCATTCACCGTCAGGAGGCGGACAATCCGATTCTCGATCTGGCGCATGCGCTGGCTGATCCGCAGCTCGAATTCCACGATTTTGAGCGGATGGTGGAGGATAAGGCGCGAGCCGACGAGCGGGTGGTCTGGGGCCAGCGGGTCGAGGTGGATCTGATGGCGCGCTCGCCGGTGCTGGTCTGGCGCAATGCCACGCGGATCCGACTGATCAACGCCTTTCGCAAAGTGCATGACGCGCCGGAGGACCGGCTGCTCGAGGGCGAGCCGTTGATCTGCGACGGTATCGAGCTGCCCTTGAAACACCGCAAGAAGCGGCTCGACCTCGAGGCGCGCGGGCTGATCAAGGGCGCACAGGTGATTTTTCTGGGCGAGGGCAAGCGGCCCGGATTTTCGCGCCTGCACGTAATGGGGGCCGAGGATCCGCGGGTCTCGGCCGCCTCGATCGTCAAGATCGAGATGCTCGACGAGGAAGAGCCCTTTATCCCCTTTGCCGCGCGGATGGGCGCCACCTTTCTGCACGGAGCAGCGGTGACGATCCACAAGGCGCAAGGCTCGCAATGGGATTCGGTGCAGGTCTTTGCCCCCGATCTTTTTGTCGCCGCGCGGATGGGCCGGGTCGAGGCCGGCCAGCCCCTGTGGAAACGTCTGGCCTATGTGGCGATCACCCGGGCGCAGGAGCGGCTGATCTGGGTGGTGCGCAACCGCTTGTCAAAGCCCACTTATCCGCTCAGGATCGATGATCTGCCGGTGCCGCAGCAGGCGCTGACCCTGGAGATGCAGGGCGAGTAGCGCCTCTTCCCACGGCCGCCGCGCTCGGCTATAGCGCGCGGATGACATCCAATCCGCCCAACCTCCGCCCCGATCTTGCCCATATGACCCTGCCGGAGGCGCAGGCCCGCCGGGGCGGGCCGACCATCGGCATGGTCTCGCTCGGCTGCCCCAAGGCGCTGGTTGACAGCGAGCGCATCCTGACGCGGCTGCGCGCCGAGGGGTATGGCATCTCGCCGGATTACGCCGGCGCAGATGCTGTGATCGTCAACACCTGCGGCTTTCTCGACAGCGCCAAGGCCGAGAGCCTGGAGGCGATCGGCGAGGCCTTGCAGGAGAACGGCAAGGTGATCGTCACCGGCTGTCTCGGGGCCGAGCCCGAGTATATCACCGGGGTGCATCCCAAGGTTCTGGCCGTCACCGGACCGCATCAATACGAACAGGTGCTGGATGCGGTGCATGGGGCGGTGCCGCCCGATCCGGATCCGTTTGTCGATCTGCTGCCGGCCTCGGGGGTGACGCTGACGCCGCGGCATTACAGCTATCTGAAGATTTCCGAGGGCTGCAATCACAAGTGCAAGTTCTGCATCATTCCCGACATGCGCGGGCGGTTGCGGTCGCGGCCGGCGCGCGCGGTGCTGCGCGAGGCCGAGAAGCTGGTCGAGAGCGGCGTCAAGGAGCTGCTGGTAATCTCTCAGGACACCTCGGCCTTTGGCACCGACTGGAAGGACCGCGAGGTCAAGGCGCCGATCCTGCCGTTGGCGCGGGATCTCGGCAGCCTGGGCGCCTGGGTGCGGCTGCATTACGTCTATCCTTACCCGCATGTGCGCGAGCTGATCCCGTTGATGGCCGATCCGGCCAACGGCCTGCTGCCGTACCTCGACATTCCGTTTCAGCATGGCCATCCGGAGGTGTTGAAGCGCATGGCGCGGCCCGCCGCCTCGGCCCGGACGCTGGACGAGATCGCCGCCTGGCGGGCCGATTGTCCCGAGATCACCCTGCGGTCGACCTTCATCGTGGGCTACCCCGGCGAGACCGAGGCCGAGTTCGACTATCTGCTCGACTGGCTGGACGAGGCGCAGCTCGACCGGGTCGGCTGTTTCCAATACGAGAATGTTGCCGGTGCGCGGTCGAACGATCTGCCGGATCATGTGGCGCCCGAGGTCAAGCAGGAACGCTGGGACCGGTTCATGGCGAAGGCGCAGGAAATCTCCGAGGCCCGGCTCGCCGCCAAGGTGGGCAAGACCCTGCCGGTGATCGTCGATGACCTCGACGAAGACGGCATTGCCACCTGCCGCACCATGGCGGACGCACCGGAAATCGACGGCAACCTGTTCATCGACGAAGGGGCCGAGGCGTTGAAGCCGGGCGATATCGTCACCGTCGAGGTCGACGAGGCCGGCGAATACGATCTCTGGGGACGGCTGACCGCCTAGAGCGAGCCATCCTCGAGGTGCAGCTTCATGTCGATCAGCACCTGTTGCAGGGCGATGGTCTCCTTGAGCATGCGCTTGGCCTCGTTGACGGTGATGATGCCGTCTTCGATCGACTGGGAATATTCGGTCATCAGCATGGCAAAGCGCTGGCTCAGCGCCACCACGTCGGCATTCACGCCGCCGCTGCGTTCGGCGTTGTCGCGGCGGTTGTCAAACGACAGGGTGATGCCGCGCAGCTCTGACAAGGCGGCGGTGACATGCGGATAGGAGGCGGCCGCCTCGAGCGCGGCCACGGCGTCGACCGGCATGAAGCGGTCGGAATGTTCCTCGTGCTCGGAATAATAACGGCCCAGCGTCGCCTTCGACTTGCCGGTCACCTCGCAGGCGGGCTCTATCCCCACGTCCTTTACAAGCGCTTCGGTGTGCTTCTTGAGATAACTTCCGACACTGTCCATGCCCACTCCTGGCTTTGCCGCCTTCGCCCCAGAAGTCGGGGAAATCCCCGACTTTTTTCCCATTACGAGGTTTAGCAGCTTTTGCCATCGATGAAACACCCCAATCGGCTTTGACGCATAACCGCAGGCGCAGCCCCGGCGATGTGAAAAGCGCAACAGCTCTGCCGGTTCGGGCGGCGGAACCGGCAGCCCGATGACGTGGCGCCCCGCTTGTCTGCGCGGTGGCTTCTGCGGGGCCGGCACTTGCCTCCGTCCCCGCGGCGCGGCATAGCATCGCGCCATGGCCAAGCTCTATTTTAACTATTCCACGATGAACGCGGGGAAATCGACCCTGCTGCTTCAGGCGGCGCACAACTATCGCGAACGCGGCATGGAAGTCTATCTGATGACCGCGCAGCTTGACAGTCGCGCCGGCCCGGCACGCATCGGCTCGCGCATCGGAATTGGCTGCGACGCGGTGACCTATGCGCCGGGTGAGGACCTGCTGGCGCATGTCGAGGCGCGTCTGGCCGAGGGGCCGCTGGCCTGTATCTTCCTCGACGAGGCACAGTTTCTCGAACCGGCACAGGTCTGGCAGCTGGCGCATGTGGTGGATGACCTCAAGGTGCCAGTGATGTGTTACGGCTTGCGGGTGGATTTCCAGGGCCAGCTCTTTCCCGGCTCGGCCACGCTTTTGGCGCTGGCCGACGAGATGCGCGAGGTGCGCACCATCTGCCATTGCGGCAAGAAGGCCACCATGGTGGTGCGGCAGAACGAACAGGGCGAGGTGCTGACCGAGGGGGCCCAGGTTCAGATCGGCGGCAACGAGACCTATGTGAGCCTCTGCCGCAAGCATTGGCGCGCCGCCACCGGCGCGGGGCAGGCGCGCGGCTAGCGGCTGCCGAGTTGATCCCGGATGTCGGCGGCGGCCTTGGCCATGGCGGAATTCGGATGCGCCGAGATCCGGCTGAGCAGCTCGTATATCCGCTGGGTGACGTCGGGGTTGTCAGCGCCATCGCGCGAGATCGGCAGAACGGCGCAATCGAGCAGGGTACGGGCCCGCACCACCGGCAGCGAGACCCGGGCAAAGGTCGGCGTGTAATCCGTTTCGGATTGCGGCTCGTTCGGGACTTCCTCCCAGAGCAGCCGCTCGATCCGGCCGAGCACCTCGATCGCGGTGCCGGGATCGTTGATCCCGGGCGAAAGCGCGCGCTGACCGGTTTCGGCGAGGATGGTGAGCCCCAGCGTCGGATCCTGCTCGAAAGTGCGCACGTCGCCGATGTCGAAGGCGCGGGCGGCGCGTGAGCGCAGGTCCGCGTCGCTGCGCGACAGCGTGCCGATGACAGAGCCGCGCAGAACGAATTCACCCGGCACGCTGGTGACAAAGACCTGGGAGTCGGTGTCCTCGGCCAGTTCGTTGAGCCGCGCGACATCGATAAAGCGGACATAGCCGCTCTTGCGCGAACAGATGCTGCCGGCGGTGTCCGGCACGACGTCGTCGTCGAGCATGCGGCGCGCGCCGAGCGAGGGGCGGCGGGCGCGGGCATGCATCGACTCGCGGGCGCGTTTCTCGATGATTTGCAGCGTATGATCCATACTGCCGAGATGTGACAGGTGGTCGATCCAGCGCAGGATCGCCAGCACGATCAGCGTGACGACCACCATGGTGAAGGCAAAGACCACCACGGCGGCATCTTCGGAATAGACCTTGGCGTGAAACAGGATCACCGCGCTCAGGCTGTAGACGAAGCCGCCGACAAAAGTGGCCAGCACCGATTGGGTGATGGTGTCGTCGAGCAGCAGGCGATAGGCGCGCGGCGTCGCCATCGACGAGGCGGCGCGATAGGCCGAGACCATGACGTTGAGCGAAAAGGTCGTCACCGCCAGCATGCCACTGGCCAGGATCGTCAGCACCGGTAGCACCGCCTCGCGGCCAAGCTGGAGCCGGATGTTTTCCGGGATGAAGGGCGTCAACAGCGGCGCGATTGCCAGCGCCAGAAGCGAGAAGACCGAGATCAGCACCACCCGAACCCAGAGCGTTCGCCAGATGTGCTGGGCCAGGTACAGCAGTTTCGAGATCATGCGAGGCTCATCAGGATACGGGCCCCGGCATCGGTGAGCACATCGCGGACCATCGTGCGCTCTTCGGCGGCCAATACCTGATGGCGCGGATAGCGCGGCATGGCGCGGTCATCGAGGATCGGCGCCTCCCAGCCGTCGGTGGTAGCGACAAAGCCGGTGACACCCTCAACCCCGAAGCGATGCAGATAGCCTTGAAGCACGCATTCCAGATAGGACATCAGAATCGGGCTGGCGTCGCTTGGCGGGCGATGACGGTCGGACGGTATGGCATATATCGCGATATCGAGCGGATGCGGCGCGTCATGGTCGATCTGCGGGCTGGCGGCGATCCGGTCATAGGCGTGTTCGCGTTCGTCGAGTGCGAGCCAGTCGGCGCCCGGCACGGCGGCGATCACCCCGTCGATGGTGCAATCGTTATCCGGCACGGCGGTGAGAAACGACACCGGTCTGAGATCGGTGTGTCGCCACGCGCGGCGCCATCCGCGGGCCCGGGCGAGGCGGATCTGTCGAAAGTCGTGAGTCGCGGTATTGACCAGCGACCCGTATCCGAAAAAAAATGGATCGTTCATGCCATAAAGGTGCCCGCGCAGTGACGGATGTCAAATTCTCCTTTCGAGTTTTGTGGCAGGGTCGCGCCATATTGTTATCGGGGATTAAATCTATGCGTGTTACGAAGCGTACTTATATCGCTATACGTGTATTGATGTATTGCGCCTCCAATTCCGACCGATTGGTGACAAAATCCGAAATAGCAAAGCAGTGCAATTCCTCTGAAAACCATGTGGCCCAAGTGGTCAATCAATTGGGACAGCTCGGTTTTATTGAAACGCACCGTGGCCGGAATGGCGGGCTGGAACTGGCGCGCGCGCCCGCCGACATCCGTATTGGCGAAGTGTTTCGCGCGGTCGAGGCACCGGTGCCGATGTCCGACAGTTTTTCCGCGGCCGACACCAGTTTCCCTTTGGTTGCCGCCCGTCAATTGCGAATTGCGCTGGACGATGCCTATACCGCGTTTTTCGAACAGCTTGACGGGGTCATGCTGGACATGCTGGTCGGCGACAGCAGGCCATTGATGGACATGATTGCGCCGACATCGCCATCGCGCGCTTGAAATTTTTACCATTGTCAATTGCTTGGCCCTTCGCATAAAGTCCCCGCGACTCGACGGGAGAACCGGCCATGCCGGTGCCGAAGGAGCAACCGCCCCGGAAACTCTCAGGCCCCGAGGACCGTCGATGTCGCAAAAATCTGGAGAGATCCCGGCCATGTCCGGGGCGCCGAAGGGATAACGATCTCAGGCAGAAGGACAGATGGGGCATCGCCGGGCTGACCTGTTGGGTCGGTTCATGGGGATGCCGGGATGTATCCGAGCAAGGACACTCCGGCCCGCAACGGGAGATGGATGAGTGTCTGACGAGGATGGGGCGCTGAAGCGCACGCCGCTATATGATCTGCATGTGAGCCTCGGCGCCAAGATGGTGCCGTTTGCCGGCTATGAGATGCCGGTGCAATATCCGCTGGGCGTGCTGAAAGAGCATCAGCACACCCGCGCCCGCGCCGGGCTGTTCGACGTGAGCCACATGGGGCAGGTGGTGCTGCGTTCCAAGACGCCCGAGATGGCCCGCGCCGCGCTGGAACGGCTGGTGCCGGTGGATGTGCTGGGGCTGGCCGAGGGCCGGCAGCGCTATGGGTTTTTCACCAATGATTACGGCGGGATCGAAGACGACCTGATGATCGCCAACCGTGGCGACCACCTGTTTGTCGTGGTGAATGCCGCCTGCAAGGCAGCCGATATCGCGCGGATGCGCGCGGCGCTCGAGCCCGAGGTGACGGTCAAGGAGATCACCAGCCGCGCGCTGCTGGCCTTGCAGGGGCCGGCGGCCGAGGCGGTGCTGGCCGAACATCATCCGGGCGTGCGCGAGATGAAGTTCATGGATGTCGAAACGCTGCCGATCGCCGGCGCGGAATGCTGGATCTCGCGGTCGGGCTATACCGGCGAGGACGGCTTCGAGATCTCGGTGCCCGAGGCGGCGGCGGTCGATCTGGCCCGCGCCCTGCTGGCGCATGACGAGGTGGAGGCGATCGGGCTTGGCGCCCGCGACAGCCTGCGGCTCGAGGCCGGGCTGTGCCTCTATGGCCATGACATCGACGCCGACACCACGCCGGTCTCGGCCGGGCTGGTCTGGGCGATGCAGAAGGTGCGCCGCCCCGGTGGCGACCGCGAAGGCGGCTTTCCCGGTGCCGCCGAGATATTCGGCGATCTGGCCGAAAGCACCGCGCAGCGCCGGGTCGGTCTGCGGCCCGAGGGCCGCGCGCCGATGCGCGAGGGTGTGGAGATATTTGCCGCGGAAAGCGGTGGCGAGGCGGTCGGTCGGGTGACATCGGGCGGCTTTGGCCCGACGGTGGGCGGGCCGGTGGCGATGGGCTATGTCTCGACAGCGCTCGCCGCCGAGGGCACGCTGCTTTATGGCGAGGTGCGCGGCAAGCGGCTGCCGGTCAAGGTGGCGAAGCTGCCCTTCGTGGCGCAAGGTTTCAAGAGATAGGTCCAACAGGAGACGACCATGAAATACACCGAAGAACATGAATGGCTCGAGGCCGATGACGAAGGCGTGGTAACCGTGGGCATCACCGCCCATGCCGCCGAACAGCTGGGCGACGTGGTCTTTGTCGAACTGCCCGAGGTCGGCACATCGGTCAACAAGGACGACGAGATCGTGGTGATCGAGAGCGTCAAGGCGGCCAGCGACATCCTCGCCCCGATCGACGGCGAGATCGTCGAGGTCAACGAGGCCATCGTCAGCGAGCCGGGCAAGGTGAACGACGATCCCGAGGGCGACGCCTGGTTCTTCAAGATCAAGGCCGAAGAGCTTGGCCAGATGGACGATTACATGGATGAAGCGGCCTACAAGTCCTTTATCGGATAGGCTTTTCCGCCCGAGTGGCTGCGGTTGTTGCGGGCAAGGGCCGCAGCCCTCGGCGGGCAATTTCTTGGCAAGATGAAGCAGGGGGCTTCGCATGACTTTCACACCGACCGATTATCTGCCTTATGATTTCGCCAACCGGCGGCATATCGGGCCTTCGCCGTCCGAAATGGCCGATATGTGCGAGGTGCTGGGGGTGGCGGACCTGGACGCGCTGATCGACGAGACGGTGCCGAAGGCGATCCGTCAGGAAACGCCGCTGAATTTCGGCAAGCCCAAGTCGGAACGCGAGCTGCTGCGCTACATGCGCGAGGTTGCGGCCAAGAACCGGGTGCTGACCTCGATGATCGGCCAAGGCTACCACGGCACGGTGACGCCGCCGGCGATCCAGCGCAACATCCTGGAAAACCCGGCCTGGTACACCGCCTATACGCCCTACCAGCCGGAAATCAGCCAGGGTCGGCTCGAAGCGCTGCTGAATTTCCAGACCATGGTGAGCGATCTCACCGGGCTGGAGGTGGCCAATGCCTCGCTGCTCGATGAATCCACCGCCTGCGCCGAGGCGATGACCATGGCGCAGCGGGTGGCGAAATCCAAGGCCAAGGGGTTCTTTGTCGACCGCGACTGCCATCCGCAGAACATCGCCGTGATGAAGACCCGTGCCGAGCCGCTGGGCATCGAGGTGATTGTCGGCAACCCCGAGAAGCTCGACCCCGAGGCGGTCTTCGGCGCGATCTTCCAATATCCGGGCACCTATGGCCATGTGCGCGATTTCACGGAACAGTTGGAGGCGCTGCACGCCGCCAATGCGGTGGGTATCGTCGCCGCCGATCCGCTGGCGCTGACGGTCCTGAAAGAGCCGGGCGCGATGGGCGCCGATATCGCCGTCGGCTCGACCCAGCGCTTTGGCGTGCCGATGGGCTATGGCGGGCCGCATGCCGCCTATATGGCCTGTCGCGACGCCTATAAACGCGCCATGCCGGGGCGGATTGTCGGCGTCTCGGTGGACAGCCATGGCAACCGCGCCTATCGGCTCTCGCTGCAAACCCGCGAGCAGCATATCCGCCGCGAGAAGGCCACCTCGAATGTCTGTACCGCGCAGGCGCTGCTGGCGGTCATGGCCGGCATGTATGCGGTGTTTCACGGGCCCGAGGGGCTCAAGGCGATTGCCCAGCGCATTCACCGCAAGACCGTTCGGCTGGCGCGCGGGCTCGAGGAGGCCGGCTTCAAGGTGGATCCGCAGGCCTATTTCGACACCATCACCGTCGATGTGCGCACGCTGCAATCGGCGGTGCTGAAATCGGCCCGCGACGAGGGCGTGAACCTGCGCCGCGTCGGCGAATACCGGGTCGGCATCACGCTCGACGAATGCACCCGGCCGTCGAACATCGAAGCGGTCTGGCGCGCCTTCGGCATTACCCGCAAGGACGACGACTACACCCCGGTCTACAAGATGCCCGAGGACATGCTTCGGAGTTCGGATTATCTCACCCACCCGATCTTTCACATGAACCGGGCCGAGACCGAGATGATGCGCTACATGCGGCGGCTGGCCGACCGTGACCTGGCGCTGGACCGGGCAATGATCCCGCTGGGGTCCTGCACGATGAAGCTCAATTCGGCGGCCGAGATGATGCCGGTGAGCTGGCGCGAGTTTTCCTCGCTGCATCCCTTTGCGCCGGCCAATCAGGCGCTGGGCTATACGCATCTGGTGAGTGACCTGAGCCAAAAGCTCTGTGCCATTACCGGTTACGACGATTTCTCGATGCAGCCCAATTCCGGCGCGCAGGGCGAATATGCCGGGCTGTTGACGATTGCGGCCTTCCACCGCGCCAATGGCGAGGGCCACCGCAATGTCTGCCTGATCCCGATGTCGGCGCATGGCACCAACCCGGCCAGCGCGCAGATGGTCGGCTGGAAGGTGGTGCCGGTGAAATCGGCCAGAAACGGCGATATCGATCTCGAGGATTTCCGCGCCAAGGCAGAGAAACATGCCGAAGCGCTGGCCGGTTGCATGATCACCTATCCCTCGACCCACGGGGTATTCGAGGAAACCGTGCAGGACGTCTGCAAGATCACCCATGAGCACGGCGGTCAGGTCTATATCGATGGCGCCAACCTCAACGCCATGGTGGGGCTGTCACGGCCCGGCGATCTGGGCGGCGATGTCAGCCACCTGAACCTGCACAAGACCTTCTGCATCCCGCATGGCGGCGGCGGCCCCGGCATGGGGCCGATCGGCGTCAAGGCGCATCTGGTGCCGCATCTGCCGGGACACCCGGAGGTGGGCGGCGAAGAGGGGCCGGTGAGCGCCGCGCCTTATGGCTCGCCCTCGATCCTGCCGATCTCCTGGGCGTACATCCTGATGATGGGCGGCGAGGGGCTGACCCAGGCGACGCGGGTGGCGATCCTGAACGCCAATTACATCGCCAAGCGGCTGGAAGGGGCCTATGACATCCTCTATCGCGGGCGCGGCGACCGGGTGGCGCATGAATGCATCATCGACACCCGGCCCTTTGCCGAGAGCGCGGATGTCACGGTCGACGACATCGCCAAACGGCTGGCAGATTGCGGCTTTCACGCGCCGACCATGTCCTGGCCGGTGGCCGGGACATTGATGGTGGAACCGACCGAGAGCGAGACCAAGGCCGAGCTGGACCGGTTCTGCGATGCGATGCTGGCGATCCGCGAAGAGATCCGCGAGATCGAGGAGGGCCGGATGGACCGCGCCAACAACCCGCTGAAGAACGCGCCGCATACGATGGAAGACCTGGTGCGCGAGTGGGACCGCCCCTACAGCCGCGAGCAAGGGTGTTTTCCGCCCGGCGCCTTCCGGGTGGACAAGTACTGGCCGCCGGTGAACCGCGTCGACAACGTCTTTGGCGACCGCAACCTAGTGTGTACCTGCCCGCCGATGGAGGAATATGCCGAAGCGGCGGAGTAGCGGCCGGCTCGGCCACGGCCCGGAACAAGGCCGCAGGCCGCCGTCGGCCCGGCTTGTCTGAGGGCGCGGTGGGGGAAACCCCACCGCGTCTGATCCTATCCCTCGTCAGAAAGTGTTTCGCTCTCGGGCTTCGGCCCGAGCAGGAAACCAAGCTCGTCGGCCACGGTTTTCCAGGTGGCCTCGGAGCCGGCGCAGAGCAAATAACCCTCTTTCTCGGCGGCGGAATACTCTCGGCCGTCAAGGAAACCGACATGCCCGCCGGCTTTCTGGCAGAGCAGCACGCCGGCGGCATGGTCCCAGGGCGTCATCTTGCACGACAGCACGAAATCGCAATGGCCCTCGGCCAGCAGTCGGTATTCATGCGCCGAACAGCGCAGCGCGTCGGGCCGTCCGATCTTGGGATAAAGCGCCGCGACCAGCGGCTGAACCTCGGCCGGCATCAGCTTCATGTGGATGTAGCCGACCATCTCCGACAGCGGCTTTGCGTCGGCGGTGGAGAGCGTGCGGCGGCGGCCGCGCGGGCCGGTCCAGGTGGTGAGGCTGTCCTCGTCGGCCACCACCACGTCATCGTTGAGCGGGTCGTAGATCATGCCATAGACCGGTTTGCCAAACCGTGTCGCCGCCACCATCGTGCCGAAGAGCGACAGCCCATGGGCGAAATTCCAGGTGCCATCGACCGGGTCGATCAGGAAGCCCAGTTCGGCATCGCCCAAGGCGTCGAGGATCCTGGGATCGCGCGACGCCGCCTCTTCCCCGACGATCACCGCCGAGGGAAAGGCCATTTGCAGCCCGCGGGTGATCATCGCCTCGGCCGCTTCGTCGGCGGCGGTGACGAGATCGAGCTTGGATGTCTTTTCGGTCACCTCCGACGGATCGAGCGCCCGAAACCGCGGCAGGATCTCGGCCTTGGCGGCGCGGCGGACGAGGTTCAGAAGCGAGGTTTTCTGCGCGCGCGTCAGCGGCGCGTGCACGGCCATGGGCAGGTTGTCCGACATGGGAACTCCGAGTCATTGGGGTTGCGCAGGGTGTGCCAGCCCACGGGAGGGGGATCAAGTGCAGGATTGGCGCAGCTCGGCCTGTACGGGCGCGGGCCAGGGGCGGTGGAGCGGCGGCTGAAGGGGTTCTGGGCGCGCCTCACTCGCGCGCCCGCAGCACCCGCGCCGGACGGGCCGCCAGCGGCCGCCAGGCAAAGCCGAGGCTGGCCAGCAGCGTGGCCAGCACCCCGCCCAGCACGATCAGCAGCGCCGAGGACCATTGCACCGCGAAATCCACCTCCATCAGATAGGTCATCACCGCCCAGCCCCCGGCCACCCCGGCCCCCAGTGCCACCAGCCCTGCCGCCGCGCCGAGCAGCGCGGCGCGCAGGGCGAAGCTTTGCAGGATGCGGGCGCGGGCCGCCCCCAGGGTCTTGAGCACTGCCGCCTCGTAGGTGCGGGCCTGTTCGCCCGCCGCCGCCGCGCCGATCAGCACCAGGAAGCCGGTCAGCAGCGTTGCCGCCGCGCCCCAGGCGGTGGCCTGGGCAATGCCGCCCATGATCTCGGCCACCCGGTCGACGGCGTCGCGCACGCGGATCGCGGTGATATTTGGGTAGGTTGAGGTGAGATCGCGCAGGATCGTCGCTTCGGCCGCTTCTTCGGCATAGACCGTCGAGATGAAGCTGTGCGGCGCGGCCTCGAGCGCGGCCGGGTTCATCGACATCACAAAGCCGATCCCGGCGGTCGAGAAATCCACCTCGCGAAACGAGGCGATGGTTGCGGTGATGTCGCGGCCCAGGATGTTGACGGTGATATCGTCGCCAAGATGCAGGCCGATCTCGGCCGCTTCCTCGGCGGCAAAGCTGACCAGCGGCGGGCCGGCGTAGTCGGGTTCCCACCAGGTGCCGGCGGTGAGCGTCGTGTCCTCGGGCAGGGCGGCGGAATAGGTCACCCCCCGGTCGCCCCGGATCACCCAATGATCGCCGGCCACCTCGCGCGCGGGTTGGCCATTGATCCGGGTGATGATGCCGCGCAGCATCGGCGCGCTCTGCACCTTGCTCACCGCGGGGTCGTCGCCGAGCCGGGCGCGGAAGCCTGGCATCTGGTCTTTCTGGATGTCGACGAAAAAGAACGAGGGCGCCACGTCGGGCAGGTCTGTCTGGATCGCGGCACGCATGTTGCCTTCGATCTGGCCGACCGCGGCCAGCACCGACAGCCCGAGCCCCAGCGAGAGCACGGTCGATGCGGCACCTTCCTGAGCGCCGGAGATCGCCGAAAGGGCCCAGCGCAGCGCCGGTCGGTGGCGCGCAGCGCGGCCCGACCGGCGGGCGGCCCAGCGGATCAGCGCGGCGGCCAGCGCCAGCACGGTGAGCGCCACGAGGATGCCGCCGGCGGTCCAGAGTGTCAGCATCGACGAGCCGGAAAACAACGCCGCCGCGCCCAGCAGAGTGGCGATCAGCGCGAGGATCACCAGCACATGCGGCCAGCGCGGCAGCAGGCCGGCACTGCCCAGGGCATCGCGGAACAGCGCGGCAGGGCGGATCTCTTCGGTGCGGGCCAGCGGCCAGAGGGTAAAGATCAAGGCGGTGAGCCCGCCGTAAAGCGCCGCCTCCAGCAACGGGCCGGGGTGGATGGCAAAGACCGCCGGCACCGGCAGCAGCGCTTGCAGCAGCGGTCCCAGAGCCAGCGGCGCCAGTGCGCCTAGGGTGAGCCCCAGCGCAATGCCCAGCAGGCTCAGCGCGCCGATCTGAAGGAAGTAGGTGAGAAAGATCACCTGTCGCGTGGCGCCCAGCGTGCGCAGCGTGGCGATGACCGAGGTCTTGGAGGCCAGATAGGCGCGCACCGCCGCAGAGACGCCGACGCCGCCCACCGCCAGCCCCGACAGGCCGACGAGGATCAGGAAGCTGCTCAACCGGTCGACAAAGCGCGCGATCCCCGGCGCGCCGTTGCGGGCGTCGCGATAGCGCCCGCCGACTTCGGTGAAGCGGTCTCTGGCCTCGGATTGGAAACTGTCGAGATCTGTGCCGGCGGGCAAAGTCAGGCGGTAATGGGTTTCGAAGAGCGTGCCGGGCTGAAGCAGGCCGGAGTTTGCCAGCGCCTCGGTGCGTACCAGGGTGCGGGGCCCGAGCGCAAAGCCGCCGCCGGCATCATCCGGCTCGAGCGCGATCAAGGCAGAAAGCGTGAAGGTCTCGGTGCCGAGCTGAAAATCGTCGCCAGGCGAAAGGGCCAGCCGTTCGGCCAGAACCGGGGCCATGACGGCACCGGTGCCTGCCAGCGCCGCATCCAGCGGCATCGGCGGCTCGAGCGTGACCGCGCCGATCAGCGGATAGGCGCTGTCGACGGATTTCACCTGGGTCAGGGCGCGTTCGGTGCTGCCGTTACGGTCGACCACCACCATCGAGCGGAAATCGGTGATCTCGGATACCTCCGTGGCGCGATTCTGCATCCAGGCGCGTTCCTCGGGCGTGGCAAAGCGGTAGGTGAAGCGCAGCTCGGCGTCGCCGCCGAGAAGCTCGGCGCCTTTCTCCTCCAGCCCCAGAGCGATCGAGGTGCGCACCATGCCGATGCCGGCAATCGCGGCGACACCCAGCGCCAGGCAGGCGAGGAAGATGCGGAAGCCGCGCAGGCCTCCGCGCAGTTCGCGCCGGGCAAAGCGGGCGGCCGTGGTGAAGCTCATTCCGCCGCCTCGCGGGCCTGTGCGTCGATCCGTCCGTCACGCAGCCGCACCACGCGGTCACAACGCGCGGCCAGCGAAGGGGCATGAGTGACCAGCACAAGTGTCGCGCCATGGCGGTCGCGGAGATGGAACAGCAGATCCATGATCGCGCCGCCATTGGCCTCGTCGAGGTTGCCGGTGGGCTCATCCGCCAGCAGGATGTGCGGCCGTGGCGCCGAGGCCCGGGCCAGCGCCACCCGCTGCTGTTCGCCGCCGGACATCTGTGCGGGATAATGGCCGGCGCGATGGCCGAGGCCCACGGTCTCGAGCTCGGCCTCGGCGCGCTCAAAGGCGTCGCGGTGGCCGGCCAGCTCCAGCGGCGTGGCGACGTTTTCCAGCGCCGTCATTGTCGGGATCAGATGAAAGCTCTGAAACACCACGCCCATGTGATCGCGCCGGAAACGCGCCAGGGCATCCTCGTTCATCGCGCCGAAATCTTCGCCCAGGGCCGTGACGCTGCCGCCGGTGGCGCGCTCCAGCCCGCCCATCAGCATCAGCAGCGAGGATTTGCCCGAGCCCGAGGGGCCGATGAGGCCGATCGAGGCGCCTTTGGCGACATCAAGCGAAATACCATGCAGGATCTCGACCCTGCCGGCATTGCCATCGAGCGCCAGATGCACATCTTTAAGCGACAGGACGGGATCAATCATGCAAAGGGCCTTTCGGGCAATGTATCAGCTTTTCACATATGGGGTATGCGCGCGGTTGAGCAAGGCGTGCGCAATTGTTTTGACGCTGGCGGCGCCGGCGGCGGCGGAAGAACTCGAGATCCTGGCGCTGGGCGACAGTCTGATCCAGGGCTACGGGCTGATGGCCGATGAGGGGTTTGTGCCGCAGATGCAGGATTGGCTGGAGGCGCAAGGCCATGATGTTACGCTGATAAACGGCGGCGTGTCGGGCGACACAACCGCCGGCGGCCTGGCGCGGGTTGAATGGAGCCTGAGCCCCGGGGTGGACGCGATGATCGTGGCGCTGGGGGGCAACGACGTGCTTCGCGGGCTCGATCCGGCGGTGTCGCGGGACAACCTCGACGGGATTCTCAGGGTGGCGGCGGCGCGCGAGATGCCGGTGCTGCTTGTGCCGATGCGGGCGCCCGGCAATTACGGGCCCGACTACAAGGCGGCGTTCGACGGCATCTATGCCGATCTGGCGGCCGAGCATGGCGCGCTGGAGGCGCCGGCGTTCCTTGACATCCTGCTGCCCGACGGGGGCGATCCCTCGGGCGCCGCGGATCTGATGCAGGGCGACGGCATCCATCCCAATGCGGAGGGTGTGGCGCGGATTGTCGAGGGGATCGGCCCGCATGTGGAACGGCTGATCGCGGAGGTTCCGGGCGAGTCCTGAGCTTGGAAAGCAAAAAGCCCCACCGGATGGCGGGGCCTTTCCATTTCTTCGAGGCAGAAGCCTTAGGCCAGCGCGATGTTCTCGGCGGCTTCGCGGCCGTCACGGCCCGGCTTGATGTCGAAGGTGACTTTCTGGTTGTCGGCGAGGCCGGTCAGGCCCGAGCGCTCAACGGCCGAGATGTGCACGAACACGTCTTTGCTGCCGCCGTCGGGTGCGATGAAACCAAAGCCTTTGGTGGTGTTGAACCATTTCACAGTGCCAGTGGCCATGTGTCTACTCCTAGTGTTACTGCCCGCGGAATTGCGGCAGGTCGGCTTAGTCAGTGCAGATCGAAGGACTGAGCCGTAGAGGAGCAGCGGTCGATAGATAACTTCGCAAGAAAGATATGCGGGGAAGCGGGCGCCATTTCAAGGGGAATTCTTCGCAATCTGCCGGGGCGTCGGCAAGGTCACGCCGGGGCAGGCGGGCCGGTCGATGTCGAGATGAAACACCGGCGCGGCCCCGGGTGTGCTGCGCCCGAGGCGGACCGCCTGAGGCCGAGCAGACGATGACGGAGGCGGCTCAGTTCCGGCGCGATCGCAAGGGTTTCAAGGGGAATCGCCTTGAACTTTCGCGCTGCCGAGTGCGCGCATCAGATAGTTGGGCAATCGCCGCACCAGCGCGCGCATCAGGTCGGGATATTCGATCTCGCCGCCCAGAAGCCGCATGTAATCGTGGCGCAGATGACCGGACTTGCGCACCGCCCGGACGAATCCGGTCTTGAACGGCCCCCAGTAGAGCAGCAGGCGCACCATGTTGGCGTGGCGCATGGCGGTGAGAATCGGCCGCAGCCGCTGGCGGTAGAGCCGCAGCGCCGCATCCGGCTCGTGACGGGCCAGCGCGTCGCGCGCCGCGAGGGCGGCAAGCTGGCCGGATTTCATCGCATAGGCGATGCCTTCGCCGGTGACCGGATCGACCAGCCAGGCGGCATCGCCGGCCAGCAGCACGTTGTCGCGCCCGGGTGCGCGGCGGGCCTTGCCGAAGGGCAGGTACTGGCCCTTGACGCGGGTTTCGGCCGGCACGTCCAGATCGGCCATATAGGCGCGCATGATCGTCTTGAGATCGGGATTGCGGCTGTGCACGCCGCCCACGCCCACCGTGTGGCTGCCACTTTTCGGGAACGACCAGCCGTAACCCCAGTTCGCCGCCCCCATGTCGATGCGCAGCGGGGCGTCGGCGGGCAGGGCGGGGCCCTCGGCCTCGAGCGCAAAGCCGATGCGGGCCGGGTCGAACGGCCGGCCAAAAAGCGCGCGGGCGGTGGCGCTGGTGACACCATCGGCGCCGATCACCACCGGCGCCTCGAGCCGGGTGCCATCGGCCAGCGTCACGCGGCCGGCCTCGGGCGCCAGTTCGGCAATCCGCGTGCCGGTGAAATCCTCCGCGCCGGCGGCCAGGGCAAGCGCCACCAGATGGGCGTCGAGCGACAGGCGCATGGTCAGGTAGACCGGCGGGATATTTTCGATCACGCCAAGCTTTTCGCCGAAACCATAAAGGGTTACCGCAGATTTGCTGTCAAAGGTCTCGGGCAGATCGGTCTCGAAAATTTCGCGATAGTACCGCGCCGCGCGGCCGGTGAAACCGCCGCCGCAGAGCTTGTCACGCGGAAAGCGCGCCTTGTCGACCAAGGCGGTGCGCAGCCCGGCGCTGGCAGCGGTGCGGGCGGCGGCGGCGCCGGCAGGGCCCGCGCCGATGACGATAACATCGAACAACATGCGCGCTCTTTCCCCGCTGGCCTGCCCATGGTCAAGGGGCAAAACGAAACCACGCGGCGCCCCGGATCAGAGCACGGTGACCGTGGTGCCGAGGGGGATGCGCGGATAGAGATCCATCACGTGGTCATTGGCCATGCGGAAACAGCCGTTCGAGGCTGCCTTGCCGATCGAGGCGAGATTGTCGGTGCCGTGGATGGCGGCAAAGGTGTTCACGCCGTTCTGGAACAGGTACATTGCCCTCGCGCCCAGCGGATTGCCCGGCTCGCCGGGCTGGACGTAATCGTTGCCCTTGAAGCGGCCATAGGTCTGCGGCTCGCGTTCGATCATCGCGTCGGTGGGGCGCCACGTCGGCCATTTCTTCTTGGCCTGGATCACGCCGGTGCCCGAAAATTCCAGCCCGGTGCGCCCAACGCTGATGCCGTAGCGCAGCGCTCGGCCGGGGTCTTCGATGAAGTAGAGAAAGCGCGATTTCTGCAACACCACGATCTGGCCCGGCGCCATGTCGGCCCGGACGCGCACATATTGCGGTGCGAATTTCGGATCGAGTCGGACCTGGGCCCGGGCAAGCGACGGCAGGGCCAGGGCAGCGGCGGCAGTGCCGAAAAAGGCGCGGCGTGAAATCCTCATATGTCCCTCCAGCGATGAGCAACGGAATCATATGGCAGGCCCCCGGCAAGCGGGAGTCAGGAATCCGTTACTCCGGGCCGGCGTGGGCCGGGGGCAACGTTTGGGTCTCAGGCGGTGAGGGGGCCGGTGCCGGCAGCGTCCTCGCTCTGCCGGCGAGGCCGGGCCGCGAGGGTTGCGACGGCGGGAACGATCAGGCCGAGCGCGAGGTAAAGCTCGAGCGCCATGGTGGCGCTCATTCCGAAGACCAGCCAGCCGAGCAGACCGGTCAACGCCCCGAGCGTACTGCCGCAGATGAGTGCGATACTGGCCATAACGGTCTCCTGTCCCTCTGGATCGGACCAAGTAGGCGCGGAAATTGGGGCGGCAATGCGGCACCTTCGGTGCAATTTCGGGCACGGGCCGGCCGGGGCTTGCCGCCAGAGCGCGCTGCCCCCAGATAGGCGCAAGCACGAAATCAAGGACAGGTTGGTGATATGACGGCACGGAAACTGACATGCCTCGACTGCGGACAGGTGAACAAGGTGCCCGAGGCGCGGCTTGACGCCGGGCCGAAATGCGGCACCTGCGGCGCCCGTCTGATGCCGGGCAAGGCGGTGGCGATCGACCTGGCCACCCTGCGAAAGGCGGCGCGCCATGACGAGGTGCCGCTGGTCGTGGATTTCTGGGCGCCCTGGTGCGGGCCCTGCAAGATGATGGCCCCCGAGTTCGACCGCGCGGCCGGCCAGGCCGGCACCCGGGCGCGGCTGGTCAAGTTGAACACCCAGGACGAGGCGCAGGCGGCCGGGGCCTACAACATTCGTGGCATTCCGACGATGATCCGGTTTCATCGGGGCCGCGAGGCGGCGCGCCAGTCGGGCATGATGAAGTCAGAACAGATCCTGCACTGGATCGGCTGACCCGCCGGTCGCTTTTTCTTGCAGGTCGCGGCGGCTTCTGCGAGCGTCGCGGCGCGCAAGGCAGGAGTGACAGTGATGAGTGAATTGATCTGGGCCGGTATCGTCATGGGGCTGGGCGGCACGTTGGCGATGGACATCTGGTCCGAGGTTCTGGCCCGCGGCTTTGGACAGCCGCGCCCGGCCTGGGGGCGGATCGGCCGCTGGGCGGCACAGCTTCCGGCCGGGCAGGTCTTTCACGACGATATCGGCGCGGTTGCTCCGGTGCGCCGCGAAGAGGCGCTGGGCTGGGGTGTGCATTATTTCGTGGGGATCGCTTATGGCGTGATCTTCGCGCTGCTCGCCGGCGCGGCCTGGCTGGATGCGCCGAGCTTCCTGCCGCTGTGGATTTTCGCGATTGTCACCGTCGGAGCCGGCTGGTTCCTGTTGCAGCCCGGTATGGGGCTCGGGTGGGCCGCCGCCCGCACGCCGAACCCCTGGAAGGTGCGGCTGATGGGCCTCGTCGGCCATACGGTCTTTGGCCTCGGCATGTATGCGGTGGCGCTTCTGGCGGCGCCCTGAGGCTCAGCGCTCCGAGGCCGGCCGCAGCGGCGCGGCGCGGGTGTCCTGTTCCTGCGCCTGCATCCAGCCGTTTTCCCAGGATTGATGGTCGACGGTGTTCTCGGAATAGGGGTTGGCCTGGAACGAGATGCCCTCCTGCCGGGCAATGTAGCCTTCGTCATAAGAGCCCATCCGCGGGTCCATGCCGGCGGAATGATGTGCCGTCTTTTGCAGGTGCTCGGCGAACTCGCGGTATTTCACCAGCACGGTCTGGTCGAGCCCGTCGGGGTAATCCTCGAACGCCTGCCGGCCGCGATCCGTCAGGTGCAGGGCGCCGTCTTCTCCGGCCTCGAGAATGCGCGCGATGCGCAGGTGGTCGAGCTGGCGGGCGAGTTTGACCCTTCTTTCGTCCTCGGGCAGGCCGGGCGGTTTGCCGGCCTGGCGAAACAGCGCGTCGAGCCGGTCGGAACAGCTGTCGAGGGTCACCGGCCCCTTGGCGGCGGCGTGCAGGATGAGCGCTGTCAGACTGGCGGTGCTGAGCAGGGGGTAATCATTGTCGAACATGCGATATGGTGTCCTCATGGTCGGGCTCCCTGTGGGTCAGCCTAGGCGCAGAGGGCTTCGGGGTAAAGGGGCGGGAGAGGCCGCCCGGGGCGGCCTCGGCCTTTCGGAAGGATGACAGGCCTCAGACCTGGCCCATCAAGAGCAGCACGATCAGCACCACCAGCACGACGCCGAGGATGCCCGAGGGGCCGTAGCCCCAGCTGCGGGAATGGCCCCAACGCGGCAGCGCGCCGATCAGGGCAAGGATCAGGAGGATGACGAGAATGGTATAGAGCATGGCGCGGGTCTCCGGGGTGGCGGGTCAAGGGGGCGGGGGCTTTGCGTCCCGTCCCGGTCTGAGGCGAACGCGCGGTTCCGGCCTTTGGTTCCGCCGGCAGACCGGGGGCCGGCGCGCCGGTGCTGGGCAGGGGCGGCGGCGTGGTGTAGCCTTGGCCGACAAAGCAGCCAGCAGGGGCAGGACGACATGACAGAGACGACAGAGGGGCCGGACGGCGAGCTGACCCTGCGAACGCTGGCGATGCCGGCGGATACCAATGTGTCGGGCGACATCTTCGGTGGCTGGGTGCTGAGCCAGATGGACATCGCGGCGGGCATCGTCGCCGGCGAAAAGGCCCAAGGTAGGGTGGCGACCATTGCGGTGGACGCGATGAAATTCATCCGGCCGGTCAAGGTGGGCGACGTGCTCTGCGTCTATTGCCAGATCACCCGGGTCGGTCGGAGCTCGATGGCGATAGACGTCGAGGCCTGGGTCCGCCGCGAACGCATCGGCGGGCGCGAAAAGGTGACGGAGGCGATCTTTACCTTCGTGGCGATCGATGGCGAGGGACGGCCGCGTGAAGTGCCGTAGGGTGTTCACCCTCCATTAACCCGGTCGGGGCCAGGCTTGGCGGATGCCGAATTACATCCGACCGAAGATTTCCGGCGCGACCGTATTCTTTACCGTGGCGGTGGCAGAGCGGAGGGGGACGATCCTGACCGACCACATCACGGTGCTGCGCGAGGCTGTGCGCAGGACGCGGGAAGACCGCCCATTCCGGATCGACGCGTGGGTGGTGTTGCCGGATCACCTGCATGCGGTCTGGACATTGCCAGCAGGGGATTGCGAATTCTCAACCCGGTGGAGCCTGATCAAGGCGCGGTTTTCACGAGAGGTGCCGCTCGGGTCTCGTCGGAGCAGCCACAGGGCCCGGCGGGAACGGGGCATCTGGCAACGGCGGTTCTGGGAGCATCACCTTCGCGGGCCACGGGATTGCGCGGCGGCGGTCGGTTATTGTCATATGAACCCGGTCAAGCACGGGTGGTTGACCGATCCGCTGGATTGGCCGTTTTCGTCGGTGCATCGCGCGCGCCGGATGGGTCACGACGTCACGTAGGGTGCGCATTCACTGCGCACCGGTGTTTGGTTGGCCGAAGCGGTGCGCAATAAATGCGCGCCCTACGCGGTTCCGACACGCGCCCGTCAAGGAAAAGTGGACGCAACAGAAACGGGGGCGCCCTGCGTTTCCACAAAGACGTTTCTATTTTTACCGCGAAAACTTCTTGTGTTTCAAACGTTTCGGTTCCAGCGCATCGGCGCCCAGCCGGCGTTTCTTGTCTTCTTCGTAGTCCTCGAAGTTGCCCTGGAACCATTCCACATGCGCCTCGCCCTCGAAGGCCAGGATATGGGTGCAGATCCGGTCGAGGAAAAAACGGTCGTGCGAAATCACCACCGCGCAGCCGGCGAAATCCACCAGCGCGTCTTCCAGCGCCCGCAGCGTCTCGACGTCGAGGTCGTTGGTCGGTTCGTCGAGCAGCAGCACGTTGCCGCCTTCTTTCAGAAGCCGCGCCATGTGGACACGGTTGCGTTCCCCGCCCGAGAGCAGGCCCACCTTCTTCTGCTGGTCGCCGCCCTTGAAGTTGAACGAGGAGCAATAGGCGCGGGAGTTCACCTGGGCATCGCCCAGCTGGATGATCTCGGCGCCGCCGGTGATCGCCTCCCAGACGGTGTCGTCTGCCTTCAGATCGTCGCGTGACTGATCGACATAAGACAGATCGACTGTGTCGCCATAGGTGATTTCCCCCACGTCGGGCGTTTCCGCGCCGGTCAGCATCTTGAACAGCGTCGATTTGCCGGCGCCGTTGGGGCCGATCACCCCGACGATGCCGCCGGGCGGCAGCGAAAAGGTGAGGTCTTCGATCAGGAGCTTGTCGCCCATGGCCTTTTTCAGCCCCTCGACCTCGATCACCTTGCCGCCGAGGCGCGGGCCGTTGGGGATGACGATCTGGGCGCGGGTGATCTTTTCGCGCTCAGACTGGCCCGCCATCTCTTCATACGCCTGAATCCGCGCCTTGGACTTGGCTTGCCGCGCCTTGGCGCCCTGACGCATCCATTCCAGCTCGCGCTCGAGCGTTTTCTGTTTGGCCTTGTCCTCGCGGGCCTCCTGGGCCAGGCGCTTGGCCTTCTGCTCCAGCCAGGCCGAGTAATTGCCCTCGTAGGGGATGCCGCGGCCACGGTCGAGCTCGAGGATCCAGCCGGTGATGTCGTCAAGGAAATAACGGTCGTGGGTGACGATCAGGATCGTGCCCTTGTAGTCGATCAGGTGCTGTTGCAGCCAGGCGATGGTCTCGGCGTCGAGGTGGTTGGTCGGTTCGTCGAGCAGCAGCATCTCGGGCGCTTCCAGCAGCAGCTTGCAGAGCGCGACGCGGCGTTTTTCACCACCCGACAGCGTGGTCACGTCGGCATCGTCCGGCGGGCAGCGCAGCGCCTCCATGGCGACGTCGATCTGGCTGTCCAGGTCCCAGAGGTTCTCGCTGTCGATCTGGTCTTGCAGCGCGGCCATCTCGTCGGCGGTCTCGTCCGAGTAGTTCATCGCCAGCTCGTTGTACTTGTCGAGGATGGCCTTTTTCCCCGCCACGCCCAGCATCACGTTGCCGCGCACGTCGAGCGACGGGTCGAGCTCGGGCTCCTGCGGCAGATATCCCACCTTGGCGCCCTCGGCGGCCCAGGCCTCGCCGGTGAAATCCTTGTCGAGCCCGGCCATGATCTTGAGCAGGGTGGATTTACCGGCGCCGTTGACGCCGACCACACCAATCTTGACCCCGGGAAGAAAGCTGAGACGGATGTTCTCGAAGCATTTCTTGCCGCCCGGATAGGTCTTGGACACGCCGTCCATGTGGTACACGTACTGATAAGCCGCCATTGCTCGCCCCTTGGTTTGCTTGCAGGGCTAGATAACGGGGCACGGGGCGAGGTGCAATTGGCATTGGCGAAATCGGGCCGCGCGCAGGGCCGGGCCACGCATCGGCCGTCCCTGGGTGCGGCGGGCAAGGAGGGCGAGATGGAGCGGATGGCGGAACTGATCGCGCGATATGCGCAGACCGGGCGGGTCGAGTGGATCGGCGTCCGGCCGGAGCGGCGCGGCGCGATGCGGGCGCTGGAGACCGTCGAAGTGACCGAAGCCGGGCTCGCCGGCGATCACGGGCGGGCCGGCAAACGGGCGGTCACGCTGGTCCAGGCCGAGCATCTGGCGGTGATCGGGGCGTTCCTCGGCCGCGACGCGGTGCCGGCGGAGGCGCTGCGGCGCAATCTCGTGGTCTCGGGTATCAACCTCGCCGGGCTGCGGGGGCGGGCGGTGGCGCTGGGCGGGGCGCTGCTCGAGATCACCGGTCCCTGTGCGCCATGCAGCCGGATGGAGGCGGCCTTCGGCCCCGGCGGTTATGCGGCGGTGCGCGGACATGGCGGCATGACGGCCCGGGTCTTGCAGCCCGGACCGGTCGCCCTGGGCGATGCGCTGCGGCCAATCGATTGACAAACCTGTGTCACTTCCCTGACATGAGCGCGTTTTGACCAGAGGACTGACGTGGTGACCCCTTTTCCGGCCCTGCGGCGCGGCCAGACCATCGGATTGCTGGGCGGGTCCTTCGATCCGCCGCACCAAGGCCATGTGCATATCACCCGCGAGGCGCTCCGGCGGTTCGGGCTGGATCGCGTGTGGTGGCTGCTCAGCCCCGGCAATCCGCTCAAGGCGCATGGGCCGGCGCCGCTGGACGAGCGCATGGCCGCCGCGCGGCGGATCATGCAGCATCCCAAGGTGGAGGTCAGCGATTACGAGGCACGGGCGGGAACCAGATATACCGCCGAAACGTTGGACGCGCTGAGACGGGATTACCGAGGTGTGAAATTCGTATGGCTGATGGGGGCCGACAACCTCGTGCAACTGCCGCAATGGCAGGATTGGCAGCGGATCGTCGAGACCGTGCCGATCGGCATTCTTGCCCGGCCCGGAGACCGCATCCGGGCGCGCAACTCCAAGGCCGCGCGGGTCTATGCCGGCGCCCGTATCCGTGGCCGGGAGTCGCGCAGGCTAGCCGAAGCCGAGGCCCCGGCGTGGTGTTTCGTCAATGTTCCGATGCGCGACGAAAGTTCCAGCGCGATCCGCGCCACCGGCAATTGGCGCAACGACGCGAAGCGGTGACGGCCGGGGCCGGGCAGAGGCACGGCCAAGTGGGGTGCGGTTGCCCGGTTCACGACGATGTGTCGGCAATCTGCGAGCGGACCGTCATAATGCCGGCATCGGTCGCCAACGCGCGCTTGTCTGTCATTCAGGGCTGAGGTTAAATCATCGCATGACGAAAGCATTTTCCAGACGCATGTTTCTTGGCGCGGCGCTCGGATTTGTCGCCACCGCCGCCCAGGCATCGCCACCCAGCCGGTCATTGCGGCCGGTGGCCCGGCCGGGCAGCACCAAGCCGATCGTCAAGACCTTTCCCAGCGCCGAACAGCTGGTCCGCGAGGCCAAGATCTCGGGCCAGGTGGGATATGCGGTGATGGATGTCGGCACCGGGCAGATGCAGGAAGAGGGCCAGGCCGATGTGGGCCTGCCACCGGCCAGCGTGGCCAAAGCGGTGACCGCGCTTTACGCGCTCGACGCTCTGGGCGAGGAGCACAGGTTTGCCACCACCGTCCATGCAAATGGCACGGTTTCCGACGGCGTGCTGTCCGGCGATCTGATCCTTGCGGGCGGCGGCGATCCGACGCTGGGCACCGACGAACTGGCTGATTTGGCCGCGGCGCTCGAGGCGGCCGGTATCCGCGAAGTGACCGGTGATTTCCTGGTCTGGGGCGGCTATTTGCCGTTTGCAGACAGGATCGATGTCGAACAGCCGGCGCATGTGGCCTATAGCCCGGCGATTTCCGGGCTGAACCTGAATTTCAACCGCGTGTATTTTCAATGGGTGCGGGCAGGCGATGGCTACGAAGTGAGCATGGACGCCCGCAGCGGTCGCCACAGGCCCGATGTTGCGGTCGCCCGGATGAGTGTCGAGGATCGCAGCACGCCGGTCTATACCTACGTCGACGAGGATGGCATTGACACTTGGACGGTCGCCCGCGGGGCGCTGGGCAAGGAGGGCGCACGCTGGTTGCCGGTGCGCAAGCCCGAGATCTACGCCGGTGAGGTGTTCCAGATCCTCGCGCGCAGCCACGGCATCGTTCTGAAGGCGCCGAAGGTGACGCGGGATGCGCCCGAGGGCGCCGCGCTGGCCGAGGTGACAAGTGCGCCGCTCACCGAGATCCTGAGTGACATGCTGGAGTATTCCACTAACCTCACCGCCGAGGTCGTGGGGCTTGCCGCGACCAGGGCGCGCGGCGCGGAGGCCGATGGCCTGGTGGCCTCGGCGCAGGCGATGACGCAGTGGCTGCGCGACGAATATGGCGTGAGCCCCGATGTCAGCCTGGTCGATCATTCCGGGTTGGGCGGGCAGAGCCGGATGACGGCGGCCGACATGGTGCTGACGCTGCGCGCGGCGCGCACTGCCGGGCCGCTGCGGTCGCTTCTGAAGCCGATCCCCTTGCGCAACGAGAAGCGCCAGATCATCGACGATCACCCGGTGGAGGTGGATGCCAAGACCGGCACACTGAACTTTGTCTCGGCGCTGGCCGGCTATTCCACGGCGATTGACGGCAGCGAGCTGGCCTTTGCGATCTTTACCGCCGATACCGAACGGCGCGACGCGCTGACCATGGCGCAGCGCGAGCGGCCGGAAGGTGGACGCGCCTGGATCGCCCGATCGAGAAAGCTGCAACAAAGGCTGTTGCAGCGCTGGGGCCAGGCTTTCGTCAACAGCTAGGCGGGCTCAGAGTGTCATGTGCCGCGCCCGCGCGCCGCGTTCGATGGCCGCGGCGTGCAGCCGGTCGATGTTCAATTCGTAACGAATTTCTTCCAGCAGGCGCAGCTCGGCCTCGTGCAGCATGCCGTCGGCCGCGGCCACGTCGCAGGACAGCGCATAAGCGGTCTCGAACAGCCGTTCCGGCAGGTTTTCCCGGATCAGGCCGAACAGCGCGTCGAGCCCGTCTTCCTGTTCGAACAGGTCGAATACCGTGCGGGCCACGACATTCATCCGGTCGACGTCGTAATCGGCAAAGACCGGCAGATTGTTGACCGCGGTCTCGATCTTGACGAGCTGGGCGGTGTGGATGTTCTCATCCGAGGCCGAGATGGCGATCATCAGGCCGACAAGACAGTCTTGGGCGCTGAGCGAATGGGTGATTTCTTCCGACATTGGGGCCTCCTGTTGCAGTGCAGAATATTGACCCCGCGCGCCACCCGCAATAGGGAGAGGCGGCCTGTGCGCATGGGGCGCGCGGCCCTACCGGAGATGCCTGAACTATGTCTGACCTGCGCGATGCCGCCATGACCTCGAAAGCCTGGCCTTTTGAAGAAGCGCGCCGCGTGCTCAAACGCTATGAAAAGGCGCCGCCGGAAAAGGGCTATGTGCTGTTCGAGACCGGCTATGGTCCCTCGGGTCTGCCGCATATCGGCACCTTTGGCGAGGTGCTGCGGACGACGATGATCCGCCGCGCCTTCGAGGTGATTTCCGACATTCCGACGCGGCTGATCTGTTTTTCCGACGATCTCGACGGCATGCGCAAGGTGCCGGGCAATGTGCCCAACCAGGAGGCGCTGGCCGAGCATCTGCAAAAGCCGCTGACCTCGGTGCCCGATCCCTTTGGCACGCATGATAGTTTCGGCGATCACAACAACGCCATGCTGTGCCGGTTTCTCGATACCTTCGGCTTCGAGTACGAGTTCTATTCGGCCACCGAGTTCTACCGCTCCGGCCAGTTCGACGAGGTGCTGCTGCGCGCCTGCGAACGCTATGACGACGTGATGAAGGTGATGCTGAAGAGCCTGCGCGAAGAGCGGCGGCAGACCTATTCGATTTTCCTGCCGATCCATCCCGAGACCGGCCGCGTGCTCTATGTGCCGATGAAACACGTGGATGCGGCCAAGGGTGAGATCACCTTTGACGACGAGGACGGGCGCGAGTGGACCCTTCCGGTCACCGGCGGCAATGTGAAATTGCAGTGGAAGCCAGATTTCGGCGCGCGCTGGGCGGCGCTGGGCGTCGATTTCGAGATGTACGGCAAGGACCATTCGACCAACACGCCGATCTATGACGGCATCTGCCGCATTCTCGGCCAGCGCCCGCCCGAGCATTTCACCTATGAGCTGTTCCTCGACGATCAGGGGCAGAAGATCTCGAAATCTTCGGGCAACGGGATCTCCATTGACGAGTGGCTGACCTATGCCTCGACCGAGAGCCTGAGCTATTTCATGTATCTCAAGCCGAAGACCGCCAAGCGGCTGTATTTTGACGTGATCCCCAAGGCGGTGGACGAGTATCACCAGCAGCTGCGCGCCTATGCCACGCAGGATGCGGCGCAGCGGCTGAACAATCCGGTCTATCACATTCACGGCGGCGCGGTGCCGGCCTCGGATATGGTGGTTTCGTTCTCGATGCTCTTGAACCTGGCCAGCGCATCGAGTGCCGAGGACAAGGAAACGCTCTGGGGCTTCATCCGCAAATACGCCCCCGATGCCACCGCCGAGACCCATCCCGGCATGGATCAGGCGGCCGGTCACGCGGTGCGGTATTTCCAGGATTTCGTGAAGCCCGCCAAGGTGTTCCGCGCGCCCACCGATCAGGAACGGGCGGCGCTGGAAGACCTGGCGAAAGCGTTGCAGGACGGCGATTACGCCCGCGATCTGATTGCCCGCAAGAACGCCATCGTCGGCAAGGACGAGCCGCTGCCGGAGGCGGATTTCGCCGACGAGGAGTTCCTGCAATCGATCGTCTTTGCGGTTGGCAAGGTGCATGAATTCGAGCCGCTGCGCGACTGGTTCAAGGCGATCTACGAGGTGCTTTTGGGTGCCTCGCAGGGCCCGCGGTTCGGCGGCTTTGTCGCGCTCTATGGCGTCGAAGAAACCGTCGCGCTGATCGACAAGGGCCTCAAGGGCGAGCTGGGCTGAGCCCTCTCGGGGCCGGCGCAGTTTGAAGCGCAGGCGTTTCGGACTATCTTTTGTGGATCAACCCCGCGAAAGGTGCCCGTCATGCTGCGTCACTGTCTTGCCGTTCTGGCTTTCGTTCTGGCCTTCGGACCTGCGCAAGCGCAGGAACCACAGCCCAGAAATCCCGAGATCGAGGCCGTGATTGGCGGCCAACTCGAGGCTTTCGAGGCGCAGGACATCGACCGCGCCTTTTCCTACGCCAGCCCGACGATCAAGGGCATGTTCGGCTCGCCCGAAGTCTTTGGCCTGATGGCGCGGCGCGGTTATCCGATGGTCTGGATGCCGGGCGAGGTGACCTACCTCGAACTCGCCGAGATCGGCGGCGCGCTCTGGCAGAGGGTCGAAATCATCGATCAGGCCGGACAGCGGCACTACCTCGGCTACCGGATGGTGCCCGGCGAGAGCGGCTGGAAGATCGGCGGCGTGCAGATCCTCGATGCGCCCGATATCGCGGTCTGACCACGCGGGGGCCGTTGCGCCGGTGGCGCACGGTGCTCTCAGCCGGCGTTAAGCCGCAGTTGATACCTCTCTTTCCCATCGGCGGGCGGCCTGCCTGCCCTGACGTGTGACATGCGCGACCTGGGCGCGATGTGGGAAAGGGACCATCATGAACAAAGCGATTACCGAGGGCGTGGTCTTCATGCCGACGGCCTTCGCCGCCGGGCTTGACGTCTGGTCGAGCGAGAACGGCCGGCCGGGCGATGACACCTATGCCAGCGCCGCCAATGCCGCCTTTGTGCCGTCGGATCAGGATTTCGGCGGCTGTCTCGAGATCCAGAAATCCGATTCGACGCAAAAGCTGCGCTATATGGGGCAGACGCCGATGCTGCCGGGCTGCTACCTGCGGGTCACGGCGCGGGTCAAGGCGATCTCGGGCAACCTGCCGAATGTGCGCATCGCGGGGTATCCGGCGCTGTCGAACGGCAGCCAGGTGAGCGGGGTGATTGTGAGCGGGCCGGCGGTGACGCTGACCAATTACGGCGAGATCACCGAGGTTTCGGCCATCCTCGGGCCGGGCAACCGCACCGGCGTCGACATGATCTGGGGGACGGCACCGGTCTTTGCGCATCTCGGTCTTGACCTGACTGGGCCGAACGGCGGGCTGGTGCGGATCGACGATCTGGTGATCGAGGATGTCACCTCGGTCTTTCACGGCAAGCAGCTGGCCATGGTGGATGTGCGCGATTTCGGTGCCATCGGCGACGGCAACACCGATGACAGCGCCGCCTTCGAGGCGGCCGACGATGCGGCGGACGGGCGCGAGATCCTGGTCTCCGCCGGCAGCTATCGGCTGAACAACGACGTCACGATAAATTCGCGCATCCGCTTCGAGGGCACGGTCACCATGCCCGAGAGCGCGGTGCTGTCGCTGACCAAGGATTTCGACCTCGGCACCTACATAGACGCTTTCGGCAATGAGGAGCTGGGCTTCAAGAAGGCGTTTCAGTCGCTGCTCAACAACGCCGATCACGAAAGTCTCGACATGGGGGGGCGGCGGATTTCGATTTCCGAGCCGATCGACATGCAGGCCGCGGTGAACAACAAGGACACCTATGCCCAGCGCCGCCACATCGCCAATGGCCAGTTCTATGCCACCGGCGATGCCGTCTGGGAGCCGGATGTCTTTACCAGCCAGGCGACCTATTCCGCAGGTGATGACGACAAGCTGACCAATGTGGCCAATGTGGCCAATATTCCGGTCGGCGCGCTGATCACCGGCGCGGGCGTGGCGCGCGAAACCTATGTTCGATCCAAGAATGTCTCGGCCGGCGAGATCACCCTGTCGCAGCCGATGGGGGCGGCGACCGGAACCCAGACCCTGACCTTTACCCGGTTCAAATATCTGATCGATTTCAGCGGCTTCGAAAAGCTCACCAGCTTTTCCTTCTCGGACATCGAGTTCCAGTGCAACAACAAGGCCTCGGGCATCATGCTGGCCAAGACCGGCACGGTGTTCCAGGTGCGCGATTGTTTTTTTACCCGACCCAGGCAACGCGGTATCACCTCGATCGGCTATGGCTGCCAGGGGATGCTGGTGGACCGCTGCCAGTTCCTGTCGTCCGAGGGCAGCGAACCGGCGCAGAACCGGATTTCGATCGCGATCAATACCAATGCCAATGACGTCAAGCTGCGCAACAACCGCGCCAGCCAGTTCCGGCATTTCTGCATCCTCTCCGGCTCGAACGCGGTGGTGCAGGGCAATCACTTCTTTCAGGGCGACGGTCAGCCCAATGGCGTACGCATGGCGGGGCTGGTGCTGGCATTGCGCTCGTGCAACACGACGGTGGTGGGCAATTACGTCGACAATTGCTTTATCGAATGGACCAACGAGCGCGAGGTGGCGCCGGATTTCGCCGGCGGGTTCGGTTTTGCCGGGCTGTCGATCACCAACAACGTCTTTCTCTGCGGCGAGGTGCTGCCTTCCTTTGCCTGGATCGTCGTCAAGCCGTATGGCACCGGCCATTTCTTCAATGGCATCAACGTGACCGGTAACCTGTTTCGCGGCGTCGGCGCGGTGATCCAGCAGGCCGAGAAGGTGGACACCACCCATGCCGACATGAACTACGGCAACATGAAGAACGTCTATTTCACCGACAACACCTTCAACAACGTCTTCAAGACCACCGAGAATCCGGTCACCGTTTCGCATACCCAATCCTCGGCCGCCGCGACCTGGCAGATCTCGGGCGCGAGTGTGCTGGCCTTTGGTGGCGAGGCGCGGGGGGTGGTGTCGGTGGTCGCTACCGACAAGATCGAGAACAGCGCCAATGTGGCGCAATGGGGTATGCCCTATACCAAGGTGCGGCAGGGCGCGGCCAATGACCGGATCGATCTGTTCTGGCAGACCGCCGTGCGCGGCAAGGTCAGCGTGACCATGCGGATGGACGTCTGACGCCGCCGCGCCCCCGACCGTGGCGGCCGCGCTACCGCACGCTGAGGTAGCGCGCCGACATCCAGCCGGCGGCGCCATCGGGCATCACCATGCGCCACCAGACGTCGTTGGAATTTCGGCAGTCGGCGGCGGCCTGGAAATCGGTGGCGCTGAGCCCGTCGCGGGTTGCGTGATCGCAGGCCGCGCGGCAGCTCTCGGAGGTGATAAGATAGGCGTCTTCGTCCCGGCTGACCGGGGCCACGAAACTGCCCTTGGGCGCCTCGGCGACGATCTCGGCGCTGAAGTTGGGTTCGGTGCGCAGGGTGGCGAATTCGTTGACGTTGACCACCTGATAACGCTCGGCGGCCGGGGCGCAGAGCGCATTGGCGGCGGCGGGCGGAAGCTCTTCTCCGTCGCCGGCCAGATCGGTCAGCTTGGAGGCGCCGGGAAAGATCACGATCGGTTCGAAGAAGGTGAAGGGGCCGGTGGCCTGTTCGGTCAGCCGTTCGATCTCGGCGGCGGTGGGCGGGGCGTCGTTGGGCGCCTCGCTCTGGCCGTTCCAGGCCGCCTGTTGCAACACCCGGGCCGAAACGCCGCCGGTGCCGGAGCGCGGTTGAAACCAGCGCACCTCGCAGACCGTCCAGTAGAGCTCTCCCTCGGCCCGATAGCCGGTCAGCCAGGCGCCGCGCCGCGCGCCGGTGGCGGCGGGGGCAAGCATCATGCCGGCGGTGGCCTGGAACACCCGGGTGCTTTCGGGGCGGTCAAAGTGGTCGGGGCGCATCTCGGGGCCGATCCGTTCGCAGATCTCGCGCAGCTGGTCCTGGCTCATCTGGTCGGGCAGGGGGCGCAGGCCCTCGACGCGGATGCCGGCATCGATGCTGCGCGCCACGGTGTCGACATGCAGGTAGTCGCCCGGCACGGAAAACACGGCAAGCGCGAAATCGCGGCTGATGCTGAGGATGTTGAGGCTGCCGAAAATCGCTGCCGTGGCCTGCTGTGCCTGTTGAAACGCCTGTTGCACGGCGTCTTCGGTCAAGTCGTCGTCGGGCAGTTCCAGCCCCGGCGCTCGAAAGCCCAGCCTGGCCGCGGCATGGATCGAGCGGTCGAGGGCACGCACCACCCCGCCTTCGAAACTGGCGCGGGTGCCGCCGAGAAAGGCCAGCGCACAGGGGCCAAGACAGCTTTCGCCCTCGGCCACATGGCTGGAAATGCCGGTGTGGCGCAGGTATTCGGCGATCTCGACTGCTTCGATGAAATCGCCGCCGGCGCTGTTGAAACAGAGCCGGGGCGCGGCGTCGAAATATTGGGCGCCTTCCGAGCCCCCCGGCAGGAGCCGCGCGATCCGCGCGCTGTCGCCCGGCTCGATCGGGCCGGTGGCGCGGGCGTTGCAGCCTTCGGGGTCGGCGTTGACCAGCCGGAGCTGCAAGGCCGCGGCCGGGCCGATAAGGGTGAGCCAGAGGCCAAGGGCCGCAATGAGCGGGACGAGCGAGCGCAGACAGCAGGACTGGGGCATGAGGCGTATCCATTCTGGCAGGTCGTGCCAGTCTAACCAATTGGCGCCACATGGCAATTCCCAGTGTGATCGGTCAGAACTCGCGCCAGAGGCCGATTTTCACGCCGGGCAGGGCCGGGGTCCGAAGATCGAACACCAGCCCGCCCTGGATCTTGGCCCGCCGGCCGACCGGGATGACGATGCTGGGGGCAAGGCTGGTGTAGGGCGTGTCGCTGATCTGGGTGTGAAAGACCTGCGCCATGGCCTGAAGGCCGCCGGCAAAGGTCAGCCCTGCGGTGACATCCAGCTTGCTCTGGCGCAGATGTTCGGCGCCGGGCCCCTCGGCCCGAACCAGCCGGGTGTCGAGGCCGAACCAGCCGGAATTCGGCCCGAGCGTGAACCCGCGGCCGTAACCGAAGCCGATGGCGCTGTAATTCAGATCGTCGACCCGCCCGAGACTGGCCTCGAGCGACAGATAGGTGCCCTGGCGGCTGAGCACCGGCGCCCGGACAAAGACCCGGTAATCGGGATCGGAGCCGACGCTATGGCCGATATCGAGCCCGAGGGTGAGCGAACGGGTCAGCCCGTATTCCATGTAGAGATTGTTGAAGATCGACAGCTCGCCCGGGCGGCGCGCGACCTCTAAGTCGCTGATCTCGGTCGAAGTGGCCAGAAACCAGCTGCCCTTGTCCCGTGGCCAGGCCCCCGCCGTGGCCATGCCGGCCAGCATCATGAAAATGGCGGCCAGACGAAACATCGATGATCCTCGCGCGTCACGCTCCCCGCCGATCAGAGTGCAGGAGCATGGTAAACATGCGGTTAATGCCGCCCTGCCGCTGCTGGCCAAGGGGCGGTGGCTGCGTTATCACGCGGGGGCACATGGCAGGGTGACACATGACCGATTTGACCGAACTGGCCCGGCTGATCCGCGACGACAGCGCGTCGCGCGGACAGCCGATCTCGAAACTGGGCTATTTCTGCGCGCCGTTCCGGCCCACGCAGGGGCCCTTTTCCGACCGGGTGATCAAGGTCTATCGCGGATCGACCGACCGGGCGCTGATGGCGCGGCTGGCCACGTGCCACGCCGATTATGTGGCCGCGCTGCACAAGACCGGCGTGCCGGTGCCGGAAACCGAGTTTCACCTGCTGCCCGAGGGAAATCTCGAGGTGCCGGTGATCGTGCAGGAGGCGCTGCCGGCCGAGAGCATGATGCGGCCGCAGATGCAGGCCGCGCCGCGCGATGCGGCGCTCGAGTTGATGGAGGCGGCGGGGCAGGTCATCGCCCGGTTCTGGAACAATGCCGACCAGTTCGAGACCCGCATCGGTTTTCACCCCTCGATCCGCAATTTCGCGGTTGCCGGGGGTCAGGCCAGCTTTTTCGACACCTTTCCGCCGCTGATCCATTATTCCCGTCCCGAGATGGGCCGCATGCTGCTGATCTTTTCGGAAAGCGCGCTGATGCGCAGGGTGGGGCCTCTGCTGCGCGGCCGCGTCACCGGCATTCAGGACGAATGGTATTTGCCGCCCGAAACGCTGGTCGGCCTGGTCGGTTCGGCCTGCCGCCTGCGCCCCGAGCATGGCGAGGCCTTTCTCGCCTGGGGCCGGGATTTCATGACCCGCGAAATGCCGCGCTGGGCCGACGAGGCACTGCCGCATCTGCAACGGCCGCCACGGCTGCCGGGCTATTGGACCGGAATGCGCAAGGTCTTGGGGTTGCAGGGCGAACCCAACGTCTGAATTCGGCGTCAATGGGGCTTTGACTGGCCGCAGCCGCGTGGCAGGGTGGAACCAGAGGAGGAGTTCCCATGCCCGAGATCAAAGCCGACGCCAAGCTTCAGACCGTGATCACCACCTTCGAGATGACCCCCGGCACCTGTCAGGATCTGCTCGATGCGTTGCAGGACGCCTACGAGAATTTCATCTCGAAGCAGCCCGGCTTTGTCGCCGCCGGCCTGCATGTGAACGACGCGCAGACCCGGATTGCCAATTACTCCCAATGGCAGAACCGCGAGGATTTCCTTGCCATGCTGCGCTCTGACGAGATGCGCCAGCGCAACCGCCAGATCCACGACCTCTGCCGCAGCTTCGAGCCGGTGATGTACGACGTTGCGGCAACCTTCGGCTGAGGGTCGCTCCTCACGTTGGCTCAGCCGATCGGCGGCGTCGGCCGGGTGACGATGAAAAGCGCGGCACCGGCGAGCACCACGGCCTGCAATGTCACCAGCCAGGCGCTGAGGCCGAGGACCAGCCCGGCCAGGAGCACCACCCCCATGGTCGAGACGGCCAGCACCTTGGCGCGCTGCGAAATCGCGCGGTAATCGCGCCAGTTGAGGATCGGCGGGCCGAGCGTGGGATGTTCGACCAGCCAGGCGTGCAGCCGGGGCGACGAGCGGGCAAAGCAGAAGGCCGCGAGCAGCAGGAACACGGTGGTCGGCAGCAGCGGCAGGAAAATCCCCAATACGCCAAGCGCGATGGCCAGGCATCCGAGCGCGCTCCAGAACAGACGAAGCAAAAGGGCAATCTTCATGCGGCGCAAGCTAGCACGGCGGTCGCGAAATGCCCGCAGGAATGATGCGCCGCGCAGGATTTTGGCCCGTGTTCCGCCGCGTGACGCGGAAAAAATACGGCGTGGCACTGGCGAAAGCCCGGTCGGCGGGCTAGCTTGCGCCACATGTCAGATGATCTCGTCAGTGAAATCAGAGCCTTGCGCCGGGAAGTTGAAAAGCTCAACGGCCACCGTTTCTTTCGCATTCATGACAAGTTCTGGACCATGCTCTGGCATTCGCTGGCGCGGGGGCTGATGATGGGGCTGGGCACCGTCGTCGGCGCGACATTGCTGTTGTCGGTGCTGATCTGGACGCTGAGCCAGATCGAGTTCATCCCGATCATCGGCGAATGGGCGCGGCAGGTCATCGATATCGTGCAAGAGGTCGGCGACGGCAACTGACGCCGGCCGTCGCGGCGGAGCGGGCTGCGCTCAGAACCCCAGCCGCCGCAAGGGGCCGATCACCCTGCGGAACAGGATCGGCGGCAGCATGTCCTGCAACAGTTCGAGCCGGCGCACCTCGCGGTCGGCCTGGTCATGGGTGCCGGGGCGGGGGCGGAACAGCGTGGTATGGCTGCGTTTGGTGTGGTCCCAGGTGGCGGTGTAGTAATAAAGCGCCAGCGACATGCGCGGCTCTCCGCGCGGGTGATTGACCGTTTCGGGATTGCCGTGCCAGGTGTCGGACCCGGTATTGAAACAACACATCCGGTTGTATTCCGGCACATAGCTTTCGACTTTCCGGCTCATGTCCTCGTTCCAGATTTCGAAGGAGCCGCCGTATTCGGCTTTCCAGTCCTTGTTCAGATAGATCAGGATATTCAGCCGCCGTTCCAGATTGAGCTTGGAGTTGTGATTGAAGTCGGCATGGATATCGAGATGCCCGCCGTTGGCCACCACATGCACCCCGCCGCCCGAGAAATACGGGTCTGGGATCAGGCCGTTGATGCCGGTCAGCTCTTCGAGATAGCGCACGAAGGGGCGGGAATTGAGGGCGTAGAACAGCTGCCGCGTATAGGGCGGCAGACGCTCGGGCAGGTAAGAGGTCTTGAGCTTTTCCTGCGGGCGATTGAAGCTGTCTTCGGCCTCGGGCAGGGTCTTGAGCTCGGCGATCACCCGGTCCAGCACCTCTTCGGGCAGAAAATCGGTAAAGCTGCCATGCGGATAGGGTTTGCGGGTGCGATAGCTCTCTGACGCCGCTTTGCCCGCGGCCTGCGCCGCCTTGGCATCAATGGACAATGTGTCTGGATCGATCGAAATGACAGCCATGAAAATATCCTCGCAAACTTGCTGGTCCGACTAACAGGGGATTTGGGCAGAATTAAGGATCGGTTTACGGGGTTTCGGCAGAGGTATCGAAATCGATATGGATGTGATTGCCGTCCGGGTCATGCAGGTTGATCTGGGTGACCGGGATGCCGGGCACCGGGTCGATGCTGTGGGCAATGCCCCGCTCGGTCAGCAACCTGGTGAAGCGGTCCATGCCCTGCGCCCGAAAGGCGAAATGCTCGAGGCCGAGATCATCGCCAGGGTCGGGCGGTGCCGTCTTGCCGACGAGATGGACCACGGCCCGGTCGCCGAGGTAGAGCCAGGCGCCGGGAAAGGAAAAGGGCGGACGTTTGCCGGGATGCAGGCCGAGGATCTCGCCATACCAGGCGATCATCTCGTCGAGATTGGCGGTGCGGATGTTGACGTGATCAAAGGCGGTGAGCATGGCGGCGGGGCCCCTGTGCTGTTGCGGCTGCTGGTCTGGCTCACCATAGGCGCGGCACCGGGGGTTGCAAAGCGGAACGGGGCCGAAACCGGCCCCGTGTGCGATCAGTGGTCAGCCGTTCAGACGTGCGCGGCGCGGCCCTTGGGGCCGAACAGCAGCCAGGCGAGGAAGCCCAGCACCGGCAGGATCAGGATGACCAGCGTCCAGACCACCTTGGCGCCGGTCGACGCGGCGGACGTGAGGGTTTTGTAAATGGCGTAGAGGTCTGCAATCAGGATGATGAGACCAAAAATTCCATATTCCATGGGATGTCTCCGGGGTTGTTGCTGTCTCGGTCGGTACGGGCAGGTAACGTCAACCAATTCGAAATTGTTCCCGCGGGAGTTGGGCCGTCGGTGTGACCGAGGTAACAGCCGTCGTGCGCGAAATGTGGTATAATGATGCCTTGGGCCAGAACGGCCCGGACATGGGGGGAGAGATGTACGCACGTATCACGCCATACAAGATGAAACCCGGATCCCGCGAGGCGGCTACGGCCAAGATGAACGAGTTGAAGGCAGAGATTCTTGGCCTGCCCGGCATGCAGCATTTCATGAGCGCGATGAACGAGGACGGCAGCGGCTATATCGTGGCGACCGTGACCGACAAGGCGACCTCGGAGTCCAACGCGGAACGAGTCAAGGCGATCTGGGCGAATTTCGCCGAGTTCCTCGAAGAGATGCCGGTGCCGCAGGGCTTTGACGTGGTTGCGGAGTGGCGGGCATAGGGCAAGCAGTGCCGCCCGCCCCGCCAGGTCTACCGCTTGCGCCGTTGCACATTGCCGCCGCGTTGCCCGGGGCGACCGGCGGTGCTGCGCCCCTTCGACTTGACCGCCGCCTCTGACGCTTTCTCGACCGCCTGCTGGCGCGCCAGAGGGTCGTCGTGGACCGCGAGGTCGACCGCTTCGAGCCGCTTGATCTCGTCGCGCAGCCGCGCCGCCTCTTCGAACTCCAGGTTCTCGGCCGCCTTGCGCATGTCGGTCCTGAGCCCGTCGAGCACCGCCTGAAGGTTGGAGCCGGCCAGCCCCTGGTCGATGGTCGCGGTCACCCGGTTCATGTCGACATCGCCTTTGTAGAGCCCTTGCAGCACGTCCTCGACGTTCTTTTTCACCGTCTCGGGCGTGATGCCGTGTTCCTCGTTGTAGGCGATCTGCTTGGCACGGCGGCGGTCGGTCTCGGCCAGCGCCCGCTCCATCGAGCCAGTGATCCGGTCGGCATACATGATCACCCGGCCTTCGGCGTTGCGCGCGGCGCGGCCGATGGTCTGGATCAGCGAGGTTTCCGAGCGCAGAAAGCCCTCCTTGTCGGCGTCCAGAATGGCGACTAGCCCGCATTCCGGGATGTCGAGCCCCTCGCGCAGCAGGTTGATGCCGATCAGAACGTCGAAGGCGCCGAGCCGCAGGTCGCGCAGGATCTCGATGCGTTCCAGCGTGTCGATGTCGGAATGCATGTAGCGCACCTTGATGCCCTGTTCATGCATGTATTCCGTCAGATCCTCGGCCATGCGCTTGGTCAGCGTGGTGCAGAGCGTGCGGAAGCCGTCCGCCGTGACCTTGCGCACCTCGTCGAGCAGGTCGTCGACCTGCATCTCGACCGGCCGGATCTCGACCTGCGGATCAAGCAGGCCGGTGGGGCGGATCACCTGTTCGGTAAAGACGCCGCCGGTCTGCTCCAGTTCCCAGGCGGCGGGGGTCGCGCTGACAAAGACCGACTGCGGCCGCATCGCATCCCATTCCTCGAACTTCAGCGGCCGGTTGTCCATGCAGGACGGCAGGCGGAAGCCGTGTTCGGCGAGCGTGAACTTGCGCCGATAGTCGCCCCGGTACATGCCGCCGATCTGCGGCACGCTGACGTGGCTTTCATCGGCAAAGACAATCGCGTTGTCCGGGATGAATTCAAACAGGGTGGGGGGCGGCTCGCCCGGCGCGCGGCCGGTCAGATAGCGCGAATAGTTCTCGATGCCGTTGCAGACGCCGGTGGCTTCCAGCATTTCCAGATCGAAGTTGGTGCGCTGCTCCAGCCGCTGTGCCTCGAGCAGCTTGCCTTCGCCGACCAGCTGATCGAGCCGGATCCGCAGCTCTTTCTTGATGCCGATGATCGCCTGCTGCATCGTCGGGCGCGGGGTGACATAGTGGCTGTTGGCGTAGATGCGGATCTGGTCGAACGTATCGGTCTTTTCGCCGGTCAGGGGATCGAATTCGGTGATCGCCTCCAGTTCCTCGCCAAAGAACGACAGCCGCCAGGCCCGGGTGTCGAGGTGCGCCGGCCAGACCTCGAGCACATCGCCGCGCACCCGAAAGGAGCCGCGCGCAAACCCGGCGTCGTTGCGGCGATATTGCTGCGCCACCAGGTCGGCCATGATTTCGCGTTGATTGTAGTCGTGCCCAGCCTTGAGATCCTGGGTCATGGCGCCATAGGTCTCGACCGAACCAATGCCGTAGATGCAGCTCACTGAGGCGACGATGATCACGTCGTCGCGTTCCAGAAGCGCCCGGGTGGCCGAGTGGCGCATCCGGTCGATCTGCTCGTTGATCTGGCTTTCCTTCTCGATATAGGTGTCGGACCGGGCGACATAGGCCTCGGGCTGGTAGTAATCGTAATAGCTGACGAAATATTCGACCGCATTGTCGGGGAAGAACCCCTTGAACTCGCCATAAAGCTGGGCCGCCAGCGTCTTGTTGGGGGCCAGGATGATCGCCGGGCGCTGGGTCTCTTCGATGACCTTGGCCATGGTAAAGGTCTTGCCGGTGCCGGTCGCGCCCAGCAGCACCTGATCCCGGTCGCCGTCGCGCAGCCCCTGGCTTAGCTCGACAATGGCGGTGGGCTGGTCGCCGGCCGGATCGAATTCGGTGTTCATCACGAAGGTCTTGCCGCCTTCGAGCTTGTCGCGCGTCTTGACGTCGGGGGCCGGCGCGCTGAGGATCGGCATCGCTTCGGGCGAGTTGTTGTACATGGCTAGGGCTCCTTGCCCGCTAAATGTGCGACCTTGCCCGGCCAATGCAAGACCTGCTCCGCGCGCTGTTGGCGGAGCGGCCGGAAATTGTTAGACGAGAACGGCGGAGATCCGCGGCCGATTCTCGTCCGACCGGATACGCGAAATCACGTCAAAGCAGTTTGATATTGCTCGGATTTTTAGTCTAACGAAATTTGTTGTCAGCGGTCGGCCTGAGTTGTCTCAGCGATTCCATGGGTTTACGGAGACACTGCACAGTCCTGTGTCGGCGTGATGAATTTTGCGCCGGCAAAAATCGTTGCCAAGCCCGTTTCGGCGATTGTACCCTGAAATGGCAAGCAGCAGGCTTGGCTGTCGAATGTGTTGCACCTACCCACCCCTCGCTCCCCGCGACACGAACGACAGCCAAGCTGTGCTTGGCCGCCAATCCGAACAATCAGGATCGAGCCGCTGGCAGGGGCGATGCCTTTCGGGCAGTCTATACGCTTGAAACGGGGCGCGGAATTGCCGATAACCGGCGAAACACCCGGAGGCACATCCATGCGCGCACGAATTTACCAACCGGCCCGGAACGCGATGCAATCGGGCGTGGCCAAGACCCGTCAATGGGTTCTGGAATTTGCGCCGTCTTCGCCGCGCGAGGTCGATCCGCTGATGGGCTGGACCTCGTCCGAGGATACCCAGGCGCAGGTGCGGCTGAAATTCGACAGCAAGGAAGCGGCGTTGGAATATGCCCGCGACCACGGCATCGAAACCACGGTGATCGACCCCAAGCGGCGCCAGCCCAACATCCGCCCGCGCGGCTATGCCGAGAATTTCGCGGTCAACCGCCGCGGCCCCTGGACTCATTGAGCCTGTAAGAGACATCTGAGTTTTTCCCGGGCTCTGCATAAAGGGCGCCCCGCCGGCCGCAGCGGGGCGGGCGAAACAGGTGCCAGGACCGTCCGGATCGGACAATCCCGCCTTTCGCTCACCGCAGTTCGGGGATGCGCTCGCACCGCGCCTGATGCGCTGCGGCCGGAGGCGGCGCCTTGGATGCGGACCTATACTTTAGAGAGCCGCATCTGCTCGAATGCGCAAATGAGCCAGCGGATTGGGTGTCATAGTATGCACCTATGACCCCACATTGTTCCTTCTCCCAAATTCGCTGGCGCTCGCTCGTCGTTGCAACATTGGCCAGCCTGATGCTGCTTGCTTCGATTGCCGCGCTGATCACGCTGTACGTGCGCGAGCACGAACAGTCGCATGACTTCAATGCCGAGGCGCTGGCAAACGGCGAACTCATGGCCACCCGGTCGGCCATCGAATCCGCGCTCTACAAGCGCCTCAGCTTGCCTATCGCGCTCAAGGCCTTCGTCAAGTCGCACCCGGATTTCACCGCAGCGGATTTCGAAAGCTTCGCCCAAGGCCTCACCGATTCCGTGCCCGGCGTCATGAGCCTTCAGCTCGCGCCCGATGCCGTCGTCACCTATCTCACCGATATCGAACGCAACCGGGCCGCGATTGGCCATGATCTGATCGCCGACGAGGCCCGCCGGCCCGCCGTGCTGCGGGCCATCGAAAACCGCAAGTTCATCGTGGCCGGACCGCTGACGCTCAAGCAGGGCGGCCGGGCAATCATCGCCCGCTTGCCGATCTTTATCGAAGGCTTCAAGAGCCGGACCGGCTTTGACGAGTTCTGGGGGTTTGCCACGATACTGATCGATGTCGATGCCCTGTTCTCCGAGGCGGGGATGGCAGAGATCGACCATCGGGTGAAACTTGCGATCCGCGGCGTCGACGGCCTCGGGGCCGAGGGGGCCGTGATCGTCGGCGATGCCGGCGTCTTCGACACGGCAACCACCTATGCCGAGGTCATCCTGCCCAATGGAAGCTGGCAATTGGCGGCGGCGCCCAACCAGGAGGCCTTTGCCCACGATCACTCCGGGCTCTACCTTGCCGCCGCCCTGGGCTCGATCTTCTTTGTGACCTTGACCTGGGTGCTGGTCTACCGCCAGGGCAGCCGCGAGCTTCTGAATGCGAAAGAACAGGCCGAAGCCGCGAGCAAGCTCAAATCCGACTTCATCGCCGTGATGAGCCACGAGATGCGGACGCCGCTGAACGGCATTCTGGGTGCCGTTGACCTGCTGCGCAGCACCGCCCTCACAAGCGAGCAATCGAAATATGCCCATACCGCCAGCACCGCGGGTGAACATCTGCTGCGCCAGATCAATGACGTGCTCGACGTCAGCCGGGCAGAAACCGGCACGCTGCGGATCGAAAGCAGTGCGATCGACATTCGCGATATCGTGAGCAGCGCCCTGCTGGTGACCAGCTCGGCGGCCGAGGCCAAGAGCCTGACGATCGAGAGCAAGCTGTCGCTTCCCGACCATGCCGTTCTGGGCGATCCGCATCGCATCCGGCAAATTCTCGTCAACCTGATCGGCAATGCGGTGAAATTCACGGACGCCGGAAGGATCACCGTGCAGGCCAACACCCGCACCAATGCCAAAGGCATGGCCGAGGTCGAGTTCAGCGTCGTCGACACCGGCATCGGGATTTCCCGCGACCAGCAGGCGATCGTGTTTGACGATTTCGTCACGCTTGAAACCGGCTATGCCCGCAATTCCGATGGCTCCGGCCTTGGCCTGGCAATCTCGCGGCGCATCGTCAATGCGATGGGTGGTGACATCGGGGTCGAAAGCGCGCTTGGCGTCGGCAGCCGGTTCTGGTTCACGATCCCGCTGCGCCGGGCCGAGGAAACGCCCACAGCCAAGCCGGACGCGACGGGCACCCCACATCCCCATGACGGCACCAACCCTCCGGCGATGGCCGCTGTCGTCCCGCTCGAGATCCTTCTGGTGGAGGACAATGAAACCAACCGCATGGTCGCGCGTGAGCTGCTTGGTCTCGCTGGTCATGTCGTCAAGGAAGCCCGCGATGGTCAGGAAGGCGTCGACATGGCGCTGGAGCGGAAGTTCGACCTGATCCTGATGGATGTCAGCATGCCAAGAAAGGACGGCATTCAGGCCACCCAGGACATCCGTGCATCGGAGGGGCCCAACCGCGACACGCCGATTGTCGGGCTGACCGCGCATGCCATGCCGGGCGAGCGGGCCCGGTTCCGCGCCGCCGGCATGAATGTCTGCCTGTCCAAGCCGATCCGGGTGCACCAGCTGCACGAGGCGGTCGCGCAGAACCAGATCGCCCCGTCTGCGCGTGCGGCCGCCGAGCCGACAGCCCCGCAGCAGGCCGTCGATTTCCAGGTGCTGGACGATCTCGCGAACGTGCTGCCGGCGGCGGCGTTCAAATCCACGCTCGAGCGGGTCTGCGCCGAGATCGAGGAATCGATCCCGACCCTGATCGAACGCGGCCGGAACGGCGATTCCGACGCTCTGGGGCGGCAGGCGCATCGGCTCGCCGGCTCGGCCGCGCTGATTGGCGCCACACAACTTCGGGGGCTGCTCGCCGAAATCGAGGTGTCGGCCAAGACCGGCGGCGAGAAACTGGCCGAGATCGCGGAAAGCCGCCTTGTCGCGGTGGCCGGCGAAACCGCCGAGATCCTGTCGCGCCGCGCGGCGGCCCCGACCGCCGCCGTGCGCCCGTGATCGAGGGCGTGCTCCATCGGCAGGCGGGCGCTCTCACCGACAGGTCGAAACCGGCCTGATCGCGCCCGACCGCCGCAGAGAGACAGCCCGCCCCGGCGGGCTGTCTTGGCCTGTTTGGCGGCAGCTCGCGGGGGGCGTCCCGACTTTCCGGGGATTTCCGCTCGCATTTTCCCGCTGTCCCAAATAACCCTCGCAAGCAAGCGTGTGACGTGAGCCGATTTAGGACGCTATGGCCCGGATCGCCCGCGTCGCGACCGATCAATTCCCGGCAGGAGCCGCCCCTGATGACCATCACCCATCTCGTCACCCATTCCGGCGGCTTTCATGCCGATGAGCTTCTGTCCACCGTCGTGCTTGGCCGTCTGTTCCCCGAGGCGCGGCTGGTGCGGTCGCGCGATGCCGGTTGGATCACGCCCGGGGCGGGCCGGATCATCTATGACGTGGGCCGGGTCTATGACCCCCAGGCGCGGGTTTTCGATCACCATCAGAAGCCGGTTCCGCTGCGCGAGGACGGCCAGCCCTACAGCTCTTTCGGGCTGATCTGGCAGCATTACGGCCGCGACTACCTGCGCGCCTCCGAGGTGCCGGAGGCCGATATCGAGGACATCCACCAGAGCTTTGACCGGGGTTTTGTCCTGCCGGTCGACCTGATGGATAATGGCGCGCTGGAGCCTTCGGTCGCCGGGCCGCTGGCCGGGATGACGCTGCCGGTGCTGCTGGAGACGCTGAAGCCGGTGTTTGACGCCCGCGGCGAGGATGCCGACGACCGCGCCTTTGCCGAAGCGCTGCCGGTCGCCCGTGCCTTTGTCGAGGCGGCGATCCGCGGCAAGGCGGCCAAGCGCCGGGCCGAGGCGCTGGTGATGCAGGCCATCGCCGCGGCCGGCGCCGGGCGCGTGCTTGAGCTGCCCATGGGGATGCCGTTCCGGTCCGCGATCGAGACGGCGGGGGCCGATCACCTGCTGTTCGTGGTGCATCCGCGCGGCGATGACTGGGCGCTGACCACGATTCGAAAGTCCGGCGACAGTTTCGAGAGCCGCGCCGATCTTCCGGCGGCCTGGGCCGGCCTGACCGATGCGGCGCTGGAGACCGCAAGCGGCGTCACCGGCGCCAGGTTCTGCCACAACGCCCGCTTCATTGCCGTGGCCGCCACCCGGGAGGCGGTGCTGGAGATGGCGGATCTGGCGGTCGCCGCGGCGACCGAGACCGAGAGCGTCGCTTGATCCTGCACGGCGACATCACGGTTGGCGCCGCCAAGGCGGAGGAGGCGGATGTCGCGGCCTTGCTGATGCGGCATCATGCGATGATGCGGGCACAAAGCCCGGAAGAGAGCTGCCATGTGCAGACCCTGACCGAATTGACCCGCGATGCGGCGCAGGTTCTTGCCTGCCGGCGCGGCGGGCGGCTTCTGGGGGTCGGCGCTTTCAAGCCGCTGGATGCCGCTCATGCCGAGCTCAAATCCATGCATGTCATCTCCGAGGCGCGCGGGCAGGGCGCCGGCCGCGCATTGCTGTTGGCGCTGCTCGAGGCGGCGCGCCAGGCGGGTCATCGGCGGATCAGCCTCGAAACCGGAAACGCACCGGAATTTGCCGCCGCCCGCGGGCTTTATGCCGCCCAGGGTTTCACGCCATGCCCGCCGTTCGGCGGTTATGTCGACGATCCACTCAGCCTTTACATGACGCGGGCGCTGTAGCGGCCCGTCGGCTCTTGCCCCGCAGGCGAAGTTCCGGCAGATACGGGAGGCAGCGGTCCCTTAGCTCAACTGGATAGAGCAGCTGACTTCTAAGCCGGGGGTCTGGGGCCGGAAGAAGATGGAAATACAAACGGTTAGGGAAACGTCACCGGCTTGCGAACCGTTTTCCGAACCGTTATCAAAGAGCCACGGTCCCGTAGCTCAACTGGATAGAGCACCTGACTTCTAATCAGGATGTTGGGGGTTCGAGTCCTCCCGGGATCGCCATTTCTTATATATCTTACAAATACTTAGGCCGTTTCTGGTGGGGCGGTCCATCAAGTTGTGGCACAGTGAGTCCAATTGCCGGGTGGGGTGGATTCGCTATCGACGCTAAAGTCAAGATAGTTTACACTTTCTCTTGATTTGTTCTCTATACGTTCCAATATTAAAGGCGTGAAGCTCCCGATGCGTGATGAACTGGTTGTTTGATGGGTAAGCTGAGCGCCGCAATTTTAGGGTCAATCATCGGCGCGTTCGTCGCCGTTGCAGCCATCGTGTTTTGGTTCGGATGGGGGTTGCCGGGAACTGGGCAAACTGCCCACATTGATCCGACAAGGGCGGACTACGTTGACCTGCTGCTGACCGTGGCGACAATCTTCCTTGGTGCCGTTGGTCTCGCGGTTACGGTTGGGGCGCTCGTCATAGGTTTGGTCGCGTTGAAGACGCTGCGTGAAATCAAGGACGAGGCGGCGAGCGAGGCCAAAGACGCCGCAGCGGGCAAGATCACCGAGACGATGGAAGCAGAGTTAGAACCCAACGTTAATGCTAAGGTGAAAGATGCCCTTCCGGCGGCGCTACAAGCTGCGCTCCTCAATGACGAGCTTGGCCATAAAATTCTAAGCGAGATGGCTCAGCGGGGTGAACTCGATGAAGTGCTAGAGCGTGTTGCTATGCGGATGCAAGGAGGTGGGCCAGAGCCCGACCCGGATGCGGCAGAACAATACGCTGACGATGAGGGCGATCAAGCCTAACAAAACAGGAGGGAGAAACCATGGATGGAAACATGCAAAGCATAGCGGCGGCAAATGGCTGGGAGGTCAAGTCGCCTTCCAGAGAATATACGAGCCTTCCGCCTGAAATCCGGCAGGATATTGACGGTTACCTCTCCGAGCACCCGGTCAAGTTGGGTGCGATAGCAAAGCGTCTGGGCGTCAAGGTACTGTTGTCCACGCTGCCGCGCGGCACATCCGGCCAGATCGGACAGGAGAACGGAGACTTTGTCATCCGCATCAACAGGCACGAGGCGAAGCACCGCCAGCGCTTCACGCTTGCCCATGAGCTTGCGCATTTCCTGTTGCATCGCGAACGGATTGTTGCAGAGGGTGGCTGGTCAGAGAATGTCCTGCTGCGTTCCGGTCAACCGGCCAATATCGAATACGAGGCCAACCGGCTCGCATCTGACTTGGTGATTCCGTCCGCCCAACTGGCAGAGGCGACGGCGGAGTATTCTGGCCCAATGACCAGTGAAGTGATCGAGGACCTCGCCCGCCGGTTTGGAGTGTCCACGGCGGCGATGGAAATCAAGTTGCAGATGACCTGAAGGGGCGGCGCGGGCAATGGATGTTCAGGAGTATCTGGTAACGTTGGGCATCCGCCCCGCCGAACTGAGCGGTTTGAAGGAACTGCCGGGAACAACGAAAGACCGGTTGACACCGCTCGTTTTGCTGGCCCCTTGGCTCGCTACATCGCCCCTGTCCCGAGCGTTGGATAAGTTTGAGGACTCATACCCGTCGCGCCAATACTTCATTGACGTAGATACCTATTACCAGATGAACGACAAGCCCAATGAGGCGAAAGAACTCTGGGCTCGACTTGCCGCAAAGCCAGCGGACCTTGACGCGTGGTGGGAACTCCTGTCGGAGTATCCGAACGCCAATCCATGCCTGCTAATGGCAGAACGCACCATCGAAAGTGCCCGGGAACAGATCGCTTGGGCCCGGGAAAATGACCGGACCTTTTGTCTGCGAATGAATCTGGCCGAAGGGATAGGCTCCGGCATCCCGCAATGGATGCCTGCGCTTGTAGCAGAATTGGCGGCAGAGGGGGCGAACGACTACGCCGTGGTGTTCGAGTTTGGTTGGGTGCCGGACCCGCTCCTCGTGGCCGCCCTTGCCAGCGGTTACACGAATAGTTTCTTTGGAACGATCCCGCCGGAGGTTCCAATTGCCGTCTCTTGCACTTCGTTTCCAAAAGACTTCACGATCTTTGACGGGACCGAAGTCTGCGGTTTCACCAACCGCGATCTTCTCGCCCAAGTGCAGCAGGCCACTAACCATCCGCGAATTATTTACGGCGACTGGGGCACTACTAAACCCCGAAGCTATGGCCATGCAAGCCAACCTAAGAACCGTATCGACTATCCAGCAGATACCTCATGGATCATCGCCCGGGATAAGAACGATGAGGTTTCATTCCAAGTCGCTGCGCAGAGGATATTGGACAGCGGCTACTGGGCAGGGAATCTTGGGGTTTGGGGAGAGCAGCTTATCGAAGGGACTGCCGCCGGGCAGGCCTTTGCAATTGACACGATGCCCAAGATGTATTCTGCGCGGATCAACATCCACCTTCACCGTCAGGCATTCTACGGCCACCTTCCACCGCCGGAAGCGCTCGATGAAGAATGGAGCGACGACGATCTCTGATCACGCGCGATTGGTGTGCTAGACGTATCTGGACAGCACAAAAGCTCAGGGTAAACTTTCGCTTGCAACGCACAACTAGTGACCCCATGACCTGCCACGGAACTTTCATCCAACCGCGACCGGAGCCCGGTTTGTGTTTACGCCGGTTGGCGCAGGTTGAGCAATCGCCCGACGCGCGGAGCTTTCATCTCGCGCAGCGGGGCGGGCGATTGCGGTGGTCAGGGTCCGCGCGTAGGCAGCCGGGGTTTGGTAATCCAAGGCCGAATGGGGACGCTCGGTGTTGTAGTCCGTGGCCCAGGCAGCGATCACGATCCGCGCATGGGCCAGGTTGCGGAACATGGTCTCGTTGAGCAACTCATCGCGCATCCTGCCATTGAAGCTTTCGACGAAACCATTCTGCATCGGCTTGCCCGGCGCGATGTAGTGCCATTCGATCCGGTGCTCGGAACACCACCGCAAGATCGCGTTACTGGTCAGTTCCGTGCCGTTGTCGCTGACAATCATGCCGGGCTTTCCGCGGCGC
>NZ_JARAML010000013.1:0-116728 GCF_028807375.1 Marinovum sp. PR37
ATCGTAGCTTATGTCAGTGTCCGAATTTCGGGGGGTAGCTCACCTTTCATGGTGCGGCTCTCAGCCAACACCTCGCGCGCCGGTTGGACGTCCTCCGCAAATGCGGTCGCCCGGACCGGAAATCGCTCGCCCCACTGTCGCGCGGGGCCCAAGTCGACATGCATGAACCCCGAACGCGGATAGAAGCCGAAGCCGAGGAAGCCGACTTCTTTTGCCGCCGCTTCGAACGCCACCGGATCATGGTTGGACATCGCGATGTCGAAGGCCGCGCCGTTCATATGCTTGGACCGGGTGGCACCGCCAACAGCACGGTTGTGCTCCGGACTACGATAGGCGGAGCGGACGATCAGCGGCTTGCCCAGACGGTCGCGCAGCGCCTGAAGCTTGTCGAGCGCGGGCTCGTTGATCAGCAGCTTGCCTGTGCCGCGGCAGGCGATTTCGGCGGGCGAGAAGTTGGTCCAGCGCCAGGCTTTATCCGGCACGTCGCGCCAATGGTCGTAAAAGGTCGTGGTCATGGTGTCCTCCGGAAACGAAGAAACCCGCCACAAGGGCGGGTCACGGTGGGTTGATGTATTGGGAGCGTGAGCGGCTATGGACCGCCGCCGAAGATTTTCAGCTTGATCGCGATGCCCGCCAGCAGCGCCAACATGACGCCAGTGGTGATCATGCGGACGGCCGTCTGCATCGCGGTGCGGCGCACCAGCCGGACGCAGTCGAGCAATGATCGCAGATCCCGTATATCGAGCGCCGCTTCTTCACCGTCGAGGCCAACATCGGCGAGCGCGCGCTTGGCGCCTTTCTCGGCAGCGCGTGCCAGCATCGCCTCGAACTCGGCGTCGGGCATGCGCACGAAACCCTGATCGGATCGGGGTGGTGTCATGGGGTAATCCTCTCTCCGATCAGCCGATCTTGCAGCCCCAAAGGGACGTGTGATCGGCCGCGAAATACCCATCCTGCGCGCGGAAATAACCCTGGAGCTCAACGGTATCGCCCGCAGTCAGCGGCACCATCGTCTGCAGCCACAGCGCCGTTGCCTCCGAGACATGCGCGGCACTGATCTCGCCATAAGACCCTCGGATTTCAGACGCGCCGTTCAGCACGAGACGACCGCGCATCCGCGCCGAGGTGCTGGAGTTGACCTTGTAAAGGAGCGTCGCGCCGAAGAGGTAGGTGCCGTCCACGGGGGCTGTAAACAGGTTGGTCCCGGCATCGAACCCGCCCTGATCGTTGGTGTCGGTGTTGTTCAGACCGATCTTTGTCCAGGTCCCGACGCCGACATAGTTGTCGTAGTTGGTGTACGCCTTGAAGCGCGGCAATTGCGGCTGATCGACGATGCCTGTGGCGTTGTCGACGCTGAGCCCGTCGAAGAAGGTGCTGCCGTCGGCGGAGACCGCAAGCCGGAACCTGTCGGAGCCGAACAGCCCGACCAGCGCCTTTGTCACGAAGCCTGTCTGCAGCGTCAGCCCGAGATCGTCGCCTGCGGCCTCCTTGTTCATGGTGTAGAACAGATCTCCGGTGCCGCCCTCGGCGACGGTCTTCGCCGTCCAGAGCGCAGCGTTGAGCTTGGCCGAGAACGGGTTCGCCCCATCCGCGGTGGTCCCGAGCCCCAGCAGGGCGAGGTTCTGCAGCGTCGTGGGCGTGGTGCCGACCCAGCCCGCGCCGTCGTAGACCAGCAGCAGGCCTTCGTCCTCGACCCACGCCCGCCAGCCGGAGCGCGGTGGCAGGCGCAGCCATGCCCCATCCGTGAACAGCGCCACGTTCAGGTCCCAGCCCACCCAGTCGCCCGTCGCGCCTGATGCGACGATGTAACGGTCGCCATCGGCGGGGCTGCCAGGCGGAGCGGTCAGGTCGCGGTCGAGTACGGAGAGCTGGATCAGCCCGTCGAGCAGCCGCAGCGCCTCGTTGTGGGTGACATGTTTCTGGGCCTGCGCCGCCAGGATGTACGGGAGCAGCAGATGCGAAGTGGTGTCGGACATGGGGCCCTCAGAATGTGAGCGTGACGGTTTTCGGCGCGCCCCGCCCCACGAGGGCGGAGAGCTGGAAGATGCGGATGTCGAGCGTGTCGCCGGGGCCGAGAGGTGCGCCCCAGTCGGCGGTCTGTTCGACGGAGCTGTAGACAGCGCTTGTGGTGGCCGTGCTCAACACCCGCTTCACCGTGCTGCCATCGAGGATCTCGACCTCGTAGGCTTCGACCTCCTCGATCAGCTGCACCTCCACCGCGCCCCAGTTGTCGGCTGCGAGGGCCCGGGACCGCCGCGTCCAGCGGATGGTCAGATCGCCGGGCGTGCGCGGCCTGCGCCACGGCTGCTCGACATGGGCGACCGAAAACGGCCTCAGACCCACGCCAACCGCTGTGAAGCTCTTCGCCACATAGGTCTCGTCGCTGACAGACCGGCTTGCCGGGCCGATGCGCCAGTTCCACGGGATACTGAGGTCGGCCTCGGCGATCGGCAGCGCCGCCAGCGCGGTGTCCAGCACCACCACACGCGCGCCCGCAGCCGCCGGGTTGGCCATGGCGCCCTCGGTGCCGCGCTGCCCGCGCAGGAGCCGGGTCAGCCGGTACCGGCCGGGCGCGAGCAGCTCGGCCGCGCCAGCCTGCACGATCTCCCAGACACCCGGCGCGCTCTCGATGGCCAGCGCGTTGGCGCCGCCGAAAAGCGTCAGGTCGGTGACGCCTTCCAGCGTGCCGGTGAGCAGATCGACGACCAGCGCATTGCCGAGATCGAAGCGCGAGGTGGGCCCCGCGTAGAAGTCGGAGACCAGCGCCCCGACCCGAGCCCGCGTTCCGAAGGTGGTCAGCAACTCGAACCCGTCCGTCGAGGGGCTGCGGAACACCGCCATCTCGCCGGGCCAGGGTACGGCATGCGCCGCTGCGAAGGGACGATGCGCGGGCTGGTCCTCGGTCAGCTGCGGCAGGTCCATCAGCACCGCATCCGGCGCGCCGAACACGACAGCCCGCGTCAATGACGCCGCGCGGGGATCGCCGGGCGGCAGATCGTAGATCGCCCGGTCCTGGCGCACGGCCTCGATGCCGCGCGCCTCGGCGTCGGCGATGGAGACGAGCCGCAGATCGACCAGCCGCCCGTCATGCTCCAGCCGGATCGCGTCGGCCGGATCGAGCGCGAGGCGCGAGGGCGGCAGGCGGAACGCGGCTGTTTCCCGCCCAGTCCAGGCTTCCATCAACGCGCGGCGGCAGCGCCGCTCGGCCTCCTCGGGCGGCACGGCCATCGGAAAGGACTCGGACGCGATGCGCGTGGTGTCGACGGTGATGCGCCGCGCCTCGACGAGGGCCGCGTCGTAATCCTCGTCGGCCCGCGCGACCTGCCATTTCAGGGCCTGCGGAAGTTCGGTTTCCTGGCCGCGCGTCAGCTCCAGCAGGTCGCCCTCGCGGGGGGCAACGAGATCGTCGGGGCTGACGGTGGCCACCGTGGCTCGGCCCCGCATGACGAAACGGATCACGCCCTCGGTCTCGACTGCGTCGAAGCCAAAGTGGCGCGACAGCGTGGTGATGGACGCACGCGGGGACTCGAGTGCGCCAATCGCATAGCCCTCCACCGCGCCCCAAAGGCCGGTGACGTCGATCCTGAACTCGGGCAGCCCGGCGCGCAGGCAGAGGTGCCGCACAAGCGCTGCCAACGACACCGCGCCGAGCCGTCCGGTCAGCCAGTGGCCCAGCCGCCAGTTTGCCCCGTCCGTCCAGACGTCGGTCAGCGCTGGGAAGAACGGATAGGGCCGCGCGTCCCAGGTCCAGGCGGCGCATTCCGGCACATGCACCATGCGGTCGCTGTAGACGGACGACACAGGGTTGTTCGCGGCCTCGCCCCACCAGAGATAGGTCGCCTCGAGATAGTCGCGCTGGATGGCGTCATCGCGCCAGCCCCGCGAGAAATGTGGTGTGAAGCTCTCCGAGGACTTCGGATCAAAGAAGACGTTCGGCTGGTTCGTGCCCCGGTCGACGGCCGGGCAGCCAAGTTCGGTGAACCAAATCGGCTTCGACTGCGGCACCCATGCGGTTGGCACCCCGCTCTCGATCCCTCCGGGCCGGTCGTAATGCGCGTTCGACCACCAATTCTGCAGATCCTTGTAGCGGAAGACCCATGGCTTGCCGGCCGCGCCATCGGTGATCGGCGTCCGGATCTGCGCCGACCGGTCGGCAGGTCTGGCATAGAACCAGTCGAAGCCTTCGCCGCCCGCAATGTTCCCCTGCAAGTAAGCCCGGTCGTAGATGGCGGGCCAGCCCTCGGCCGCGTCGGTATGCTCGAAGCCGTCCCGCCAGTCCGACAGCGGCATGTAGTTGTCGATCCCGATGAAATCGATCTCCGGATCGGCCCAGAGCGGATCGAGGTGGAAGAACACGTCACCCGAGCCGTCGCCCGGCTGGTGCCCGAAGTATTCCGACCAGTCAGCCGCATAGCCGATGTCCGTGCCGGACCCGAGGATCGAGCGCACATCCGCGAGCAGATCCCGATAGGCCTGCACCGCCGGATAGCTGCTGGCGCCCGATCGGATCGTCGTCAGCCCCGGCATCTCGGTGCCGATCAGAAAGGCATCGACCCCGCCTGCCGCCGCGCAGAGGTGAGCGTAGTGCAGCACCATGCGGCGGAGGCCCCAGTCGCCGGACGGCCCGGTCCATGAAACCGACTGACCCGAGACGCTGAAGTTCGCGGGCGTCGCCGCGCCGAACAGCGCAGAAACCTGCGTTGCGGCCGTGGCGGTCTTGTCCACCGTGCCGGCATAGCCCGCAGCCGGCGAACAGGTGATCCGGCCTCGCCAAGGGAACGCGGGCTGGCCGGTCTCGGCGGTGTTGTCGGAATACGGGTTCGACAGCGTGTTGCCGGGCGGCACGTCCATCAGGATGAACGGATAAAAGGTGACGCGCAGCCCACGCGCCTTCATTTCCTGGATCGCCTGCACCACGGCGAAATCGGCGGGCGTGCCGCCATAGACCGGGCGGTCCTCATCGTCGCGGCTGACCAAGAAGGCATTGGCGCGGCTGGTCCCATTCACGGACCAGGCCGACGGCGTGGTGGTCTTGGCGGTGACCTCGACACCCGGCCGCACCTTGCAATTGCCTGCCCGCAGATCGTCGCCGAACCAGGCGACGACGAGGCTGACGCTCTCGACCGCAGGCGCCATCGCCTGCAGCCGGTCCAGTGCTACCACCATGTCGGCGGTGTCAGTCAGCGCGTTCAGGTTCTCGGGCTCGGACGACCCGCCGCTGCCCTTCCGGATGCCCTGCGTGGCATAGGCGAACTCACCTGAGGCCGGGATCATGGTCACGGCCTGCGTAAGACCTTCTGCCGTGTCCGGATCGGCAAGCGGGTGGAACACCTCGAAACTCAGCTGCGGGATGCGGTTGCCATAGTTGCCGAGCGGCAGGTCCTCGAAAACGACATAAGCGGTGCCGCGATAGGCTGGCGTGTTCGCGACGCCCATCTTTGCGGAAATAAACGGATCGGCCATCTGGCTCTCGTTTCCCGGATACCAGCGCCATGTGGTCCCGGCGGTATCCAGCAGCTTGCCGTCGGCCCAGATGCGCCCGATGCCGGTGATTGGACCCTCGCAGAGCGCGACCGCGAAGCTCGCATAGTAGAAATACTCGGTCGTCTTGACCTTGCCGCCACCCCCACCGCCCTTGCCGCCACCTTGCGTGGTGGTCTTGGTTTCCTCGCGGAAATCCGTCGCCCAGATGATGTTGCCGCCGATCCGCATACGGCCATAGAGGCGCGGGATCACTGCCCCTTCGGTGGCCGAGGTGATGCGCAGATTGTCCATCCGCGCGCCTTCGATCCGCTGTGTCGGCGCAAGTGATGAGATGATCCAGCTGTCGACGACCGAACCGATGGTCGAGCCGATGAAGCCACCGATGGTGGCGGCGCTGACGCCAAGGATTGCGCCGCCAATGCTGCCGCCAATGGCAGCGCCAGCGGCACCGAGAACGAGGGTGGCCATGTGGGGGTCTCAGCGTTGCGGGAACAGGAAGGCGAAGGCGATGCGCCGCCGCCAGGACGGGGTGAGCAGTTCCTCGACCACGCCGAGACGCTCGTAAGCGTGGAGGAAACTGTCGGGGCCGGTGAGGATCCCGACATGCTTGGCGATGGCGCGGGGCGTCATCCGGAAGAGAATCAGCGCACCGGGACCCGCTTCTGATGGTGCGATTTCTGGCATCATGCGCCGAGCGCCCTCGACCAGCACTTCGCGCGGGCCGGTCTCGCCCCAGTCGCGGCTGTAGGGCGGGATCGGGAACGGCTCTGGCCCGACGACTTCGCGCCAGACGCCGCGCGCCAATCCAAGGCAGTCGCAGCCGACACCCCGAAGGCTGGCCTGGTCGTGGTATGGCGTGCCGAGCCATGACCGCGCGATGGCGATGACGCATGCGGGATCAGCGGAGGTCAAAGCACGGACCCCTCGTGCCCGCCGTCCTTCGTCGCATAGCGCAGCACCGCATCCTGACCCGGGATATGCGGGAAGCCTCGGAAGTTCGCGGTATTGGCGAACTTGGCGCTGCAGGTCTTGATGCAATTGTCGCAGCCTGCGCGAATGGTGAAAGCATCACCACCCGCAATAGATCGCACTGGTGCTTCGAGCAGCGTCAGCACTGCAATACTGTCAGTCAGGTCATGCGCGATGATCTCTGCCTGCCGCCCCACATTTGCGCCGCTGGTCCATTCGACGGTGCCAAAGGTGAACCAGCCAGATGTGAAACTGCCAAGCCCCGAGGCGGTGAAAGCCCGATCACGCAGAAGATCGATGACAGCGCCAGTGCCCTTGAAGGCGGGATCCTCGAGATCGACGCCGCAGCGGGCATCGCCGAGTGCCGCATCGCAGGTCGCTTGGAAGGTGCGCCCTACGGTCTGGCCCAGCACATGCGCGAGTGAGCGGACCTCGGCGACGAAGGCCAGCCGCCCGCGCCGCATCTGGCCGATGGCCCCGCGCCGCATCAGCACGCGCTGGCCCGTGTCCGCCCAATTCACCCGCCAGACCTCGACCTCGGCGTTGTCCCAACGGCCGTCGAGGATGTCGGTCTCGGTGATGCGTTCCGAGGTCAGCACGCCCTCGGCGTCCTGCGCGTCGACCGACAGGTCCGAGCCCGAGCGGACCTCTGATGCCGTCAGCCCGCTCTCGGGCTCGAACTCCGTGCCGTCGAAGCTGAGCGTCCGGTCGTGGTCGGTGAAGCCGAAGGTGACGCCGTCGGCACGCGCGATCCGCCAGCACCAGGCGAGCGTCGTGGTGCCCTCGTCGAGATGGGCCTGCAGGGCGGGATCGAGGGTCTTCATCGCCGGATCTCCAGCAGCGGGATGGAGGTGATCGAGCCCAGCCGCTCAAGATCGAGTGTCACGTCGAGCACGTCGGAGTCGAAGCGGACCGGCACGTCGAACTCGAAGCCTGCGGTGATCGCGACGCCAGCGCCCGGCGCAGCGCTGAAGGTGACGATGCCGGTGGCGGTGTCGACCGACCAGTCGGAGGGCTGCTCGACGCTTGCCAGCGCCATGCGTACGCTGCCCAACACCGGCTTGGCGATGCCGCGCGTCCAGGATTGCGCGCCGGAGGTGTAGTGCTTCATCAGCTGGAAGGCGGTCGTCGTTCCGTCGCCGGTGCCGATTGGCTGATCCAGCGGCGAAGGCGTGCCCGAGGGCAGGCAGGACTTGTGGTCGCCCCAATCCTTGAAACGGAAGCCATGCAGCCGCCCGTTCCGTGCTTCAAAGAAGGCCACGACCGCCGCAAGATCATCAGCGCGGCGGATGCCGTAGGCGACATCGTAGCGTCGGCGAGAGTTGGCCCAGCTGGCGTTGCGCTCCTCGTCGCCCGAGGCGAGCTCGACGATCTGGGTGCGCCGCTCCGGCCCGCCCCGCGCGCCCCGGCTGATGTTGTCGGGAAACCGGACCTCGTGAAACGCCATCACATACCCCTCCGCCCGAGCGAGACCGCACGGGCGATGTCGGCGGCGACCTGCGTGCGCGACTGCCGGAAGCTTTCAGCGTCGCGGGCCATGATGGTGACATTGACCCCACCGCCGCCGTAGCTCTGTGCTTCACGCCGCGACAGCACGCGCTCGCCGCGTTGCAAGATGGCCGGGACTTCATCGTGGCGCAGCCCCGCCACACCGCCGGAATGCATCCGGGGTGCGGCCGCGAAGGCCATGGCCGGAGCCATCCGGCCTGATGCGGAGGCACCTACCATGCCGCCTGCATGCAGGATGTTCGCGAAGATGCCGCCCGCACCGCCTAGCGCACCGGAGAGCGCGTTGGCGATCGGCCCGAGAACGAACCGCCGCGCCGCCAACTTGGCGAGATCGGCCAGCAGCGAGGTGACGAGATCGCGGAAATCCAGCTTGCCGGTTTTCACGAACTCGCCGACGGCATTTTCGGCCGACTGAAACGCGCTGACGAGGCTCTGTCCGATATCACCGCCGATCTCGCTGGCTTTCGTGGCATAGTCGGATAGCGCCGCCGTGACCGCCTGCCAGCCGGAAACTGCGGCGTCGGTGTCTGGTACGGCGACAGCGGCAGCAGCCCCGGTCGCTGCGCCCGCACCCGTGGCCGCCTGTCCGGCATCGCCAAGCGCCGTCTCCAGCCGCTCGGCCGCGCCTGTGGCCTCGGTCAGCGCGTCTGCACTACCCTCATTGCTGCCCCGCACCGCATCGCGCAATGCCTGCGAACTGGCGAGTGGAGCACGCGCGCCCTCGGCGAGGTCGCGTGCGGCCCCACGATAGGTGTTGGCTGTTGCAAGTGCGGTGTTGGCCACCTCGGTGAGTCCGAAGTCGGGTGCGGAAAGCGGGTTGTTCTCGAAAACCCGGTCAAAAGCAGTCTGTGCAGCCGTGGTCGCGGCCGTCGCGGCACCCTCAAAACGGTTCTCGATCTGGCCCAGTTCGAGATCGGGGATGATCGAGATGCGCCGCTCGGAGCCGAGTGCTTCAAGGCCCTGGTTGATCCCGCCGATGAATGTATTGATGCGCGAAACGACGCCATTCAGCATCGCCTCGACGCCGTCGATCAGGCTGTTGGCCGCCTGAAACGCCAGGTCGCCAATGGCGGCTGGCAGCATTCCCCAGATCGCCTTGATCGCCTCATAGGCCCCCTCGAAGGTGTTCGCCGCCGTATTGCCAAAGGCCACGACGCTCTCGATGGCGCTCTGCATGCCGGAGGCGGCATCGGCCTTCAGATCGAAGAACATCGCCGTGGTCGCAGCGCCCGCCGCCGCAGCCCCCATCTTGATCCGATCCCAGACTTCGACGGCAAGGTCCTTTAGGAGCGACATTGCCTCGCCAAAGCCGCCAGCTCCCGACACAAGCCGGGTGAACTGGTAGACGAGTTCGCCAGCGCCGACGATCAGCGCCCCGATACCGGTCCGGATCAGCGCGCCGCGCAAAACGACGAGCGCGGTTGCAAAGCCACGGACCGAAAGCGCTGCGACAGCCATCCCGGCGACCCAACGCCCCGCAAGAAAGGCCACAAACGTGGCGGCATAGGTGGTCAGACGGCCGATGTTGTCGAACAGCCCACGGATCGCGATGCCGAGTGGCCCGGTGCGGCTGGCCACGGCCGCCATCGCGTTCGCGACCGCTTCCAGCGCTGGTGCTGCGGCGACAGCCAGTTGGTTCGACAGGCCACGCCAGATGAGACCGAGTCGAGAGATCGCATCGTTCGTCCGCTCGATCCGGTCGGCATCCTGTTCCGAGACCACGACCCCGAAGGCGCGCACGTCCTCGGTCGCCTGGCGCAGCGTCGCGGTGTCGATCCGGCTCATCGCGATGGAGCCTTCCTCGCCGAAGAGCTGGCCCGCGACCGCCGCGCGCTCGGCGGCAGGCACGAAGTCCTCAATGGCGGCGTTGATCGCGCCAACCCGCTGGTCCAGCGGCAGAGCGATCAGGTCATTGGCGGCAAGGCCCAGCCGGTCGAGTGCGTCGGCAGCCGGACCGGCTCCGGCGGCCGCCTGGCTGAGACGGCGCGTCAGGTCCTTGGTGGCCTGCTCGATCCCGGACATCGAAACGCCCGCCAACTCGCCCGCACGCTCGAGCGTCTGGATCGAGGCGACCGTGGTGCCGAGCGACTGCGCCAACTTCGCCTGCGCATCTACCGTCTGCAGACCGGACCGCACCATGGCGACGCCTGCGGCCGTTGCGGCAGCGACTGCAGCTGCAGCCGCAACGCGCACTCGGCGCGCGAAACCGGCAAGCCGCGTGTTGGCCGCTTCCATTTCCCGACTGAGCCGCCCGAACCCTCGCGCCCCGGCCTCACCGACACCTTCCAGTTCGGCGCGCACCTGTCGGCCGCCAACCGCGGCGAGGCGGACGGACACACGCTTTTCAGCCATCGGGACGTTCCATCTGTTCGTTGAGTTTGGCCACCATCACCGCTTCGATGACCGGCAGCAGTTCAGCCATGGCGAGCGGCGGCACGCCGAGGGCGTTACCGAGCGCCAGTGCCGCCGACATGTCCCAGCCGACGACGGCGCCGGGCAGGACACGGAGCTGACCGCCGAGACGTCCGACAAGGTCCCATACCTGCCAACCCTCATGCGTAAGGGGCCGGTTCAGCCTTGCCGGGCAGTCCGGGCAGGCTTGCGCACAGGCTTGGCAGTATTGCTCGCCCCCGCCGAAGGACCATTCGGCGAGAGCGCGGAGGCGTTTTTTTCCTGTTCCAGCAGCAAGCCTTTGGAGACGTAGGTCAGCTGGAAGGCCTCGAAGATCGGCCAGATATCGAGAAGCGCGTCGACGGCCTCGGGACTGGGGTCGATGGGATTGCCATCTGCGTCGCCGATGCCCTCCCAAGTGAGAACTGCCCGCCGCGCCAGCGCCTTGGCGAAGGCAACAGCGCGTTCCTCGTCGGAAGCATCCTCAGGAACCGCCTCGACGGCCGGATCGCTGCGCGTTGCAACCATCAGCGCCGTGGTCAGCGGGCGCAGCTGCACACGCACGCCGGGCGCAAGGTCATGCCAGCGCGGTGCATTGGTCAGGTCGAGCGTTAGCATCAATATACCTCAATGTCGTTGATCAGGGTTGCGGTGCACATCCGGCCGACCGTGCTGTCGCGCGCGGCCTGCCAGTCAAAGGTCGCCTGCACGCCCTGCGGTCCGGAAATCTCGATCCGGGGCCGTGGCAGGTAGACGGCGTGCACGGTGAATGTGAAGCTTTCGCCGGAGGGCAGCAAATAGGCGAACTCGAGCTCGCAGGGATCGCCATTGATCGCCTGTGTCACCAGCGTCTGATCAGCGAAGCGCACCTCGATGGAACCAGTCAGCGCGGCGATGGAGGGGTCTGCACCGTCGATGCGGCCGTCCGAGCGAATGGTTTCGATACGGTCGAGGTTGTTGGCGAAGGTGATGTCGGCTGAAACCACATTGCCGAGGGCGGAGCCGTTCCGCGTGATCGCCCCGTTGAAATGGCCGAAGCGCTTCAACTCGAGCGCAGCTGGCGTCCCCGCGCTGGTCGTCGTGCCCACGGTCTCGCCCTGCGCCACCAGCCGCGCCGTCGCGGTCAGCAGCCCTGATCGCTGCATCTGCCAGTTGATCTGGTCAAGCACACATCCGGAATACATCGCGTAGCGCGGCACCTCCGGCATGCCCGTCTCGATGGACATGCTGGGCAGCGTCCAGGACCCCGACTGAAACTCGTGCGTCCAGGGGCCGGTGCCGGTCGTGGTTGGGTCACCAAAAGTCGCCTTCAGCCAGAACCCGAAGGCCTCAGCGTCAAGCGGCACCACAACATCACCATCTGCTGTCACTGCATCCTTGATCGGGGCCAGCGGATCGCGGCCATAGCCCAACAACTCCGAGTTCAGCAGTGGCTGCTCTGCCCCCAGCGACGTGCTGGCGAAGGGCATCTTCGTGAAACCGCCCACGGGCGGCGTTCCATAAGTCGTCTCGAACGCAAGCGCCATCTGCGCCCGCGCCCCTTGGGCTCGTGCCATTGTGTTCTCCTCGGGTTGTCGGGATCAGGCCAGCGGGTCGGCCGTTGAATAATGCAGCACCACCGGGATCACGGCAGCCTTAAGGCTCGCCGCACCCTCGACCGGCAGATCGACGGGGCGTGGCGCTTCGGCCTCGCCCCAGTCGCAGAGGCCGCCCAACGTGCGGTCCGCTGCAATTGTTGCTCCAATACTAGCGGTCAGCGTATCGAAGGCTGCGTCACGGTCGATGCCCTGCACGACCGCTTCGATCTCGGCCCGGTGCTGGTAGTGGTAGCGCAGTGGCGACAGTGTCACCTCGGGCTCTCCCGGCTCGCCATCGCGCAGGATCAGCAGGCCATCGGTCGGAACGCGCTCGGGAAGCACTTCACCGCGCAGGGCGGTGGCGGGTAGCGTTGAGAGCCGCGCGTGCAGCGCGGTGAGGATGGTTTCTCGGGAGGTGGGCATCGTAAATGAAGCTTTGCTGTTTCTTCCGATCCGGACCGGTTAGTCTGGCTGGTTAAGTCGTGACCACGCGCACCATTCAATGCCAACCGAGGGCGAGACCGAAAGATATGTCGAACAAGCGGACACTATATGAAGAGTTCATCGATCGGATCGACGCGAGCATTGCGTCAGATCATTTCTTTGAGGCCTCGTGGTATGTATATGCGGCCCTTGAGGATCGCCTGATTTCTATGCTTCAACAGTCTGGCGGGTCTACATTCGCGAGCGGGAAGCCAATAAAGATGCTTGGTCCGAAAATTGGCGAATTGGATAAACGCCAGAGTGGTGATCCACTCTTAGCCGCAAATTTTCCTAAAACTGAAGTCGAGGCATGGGGGAAGCGCAGAAATGATCTCATGCATGCCATGGCGGATGGCTCTTTAACGATCGAGCAGATTGATGCTGACGCGAAGTCCTTGGCGATTGATGGGCGGGATCTACTCCGCAACGTGGCTGCGGCCGCTATGCGTCTGAAAAAGCATCGAAACAAGGTCGCGCCTAGCCCATAGGGTCAAGTCCGCCCGTCCACCCAGTTCGCCACGATCAGCCCCGGCACGGCGTCATGCGCCAGCGTCGCATCCCGCGCGAGATCCAGTCGCTTCGGCAACTTAACCTGCGGGACCAGCAGGAAGATCGGCACGGTGACCCTTCCGCGCCCGGTCTTCGAGCGCGACACCACCGCCTGGCCCTTTGTGTTGAGCCGACTCTCCGCCACCAGCAGGCTCGGGCCTGTCCGGCGATAAACGAAGCGAAGGCGCAGACCACGCCGCCGTTCCCATTCACCGGGGGTGATCCGGCCGCCACGGGAGGACTTACCGGCGGCGGGCAATGGGATCGCCAGCCAGAACCCGTCTTTCGAGCGGATCAACGGGCCGGTGTCGTGTGCGCCGACGATGACCGGGGCCTTGGACCAGACCAGCGCGGCGGCATCCAGGCTTTCGCCCGACCTCGGGAAGTTCTGGTTGCGGATCGAGTTGGCAAGCCTTCGTCCAAGCCCCGCCCCGGAAATCTGCGCGCGCCAGGCGGTCTTGAGCCCGCTCCCGGCCTCGCGCATTGCTGCGGTCACAGCGCGTTCGCCCGCAGAAACTTCCGCTGCCATCATGGCGACGATGTCGGGATTGATGTCGAGCTTCAGTTTCACGCAGGCCTCAGGGCCACGGTCCAGACCAGCCGCTCGCGATCCCGCGCCGGCTCACCCTGAATGAGGAAGGCGTCGCCGTCCATTTCCAGGCGGTCGCCCGGGCGCGGCGCCGGAACCTCCGTGACGCGCAGGTCAATCCGGGTCGTTTCCGACCAAAGCCGCGCGTCGCCGAAGTCGGTTATCGCATCGGCCTGCCGGGAAACGACGCGCACCAGCACGGGCGCGCCGCCGTCGGAGGTGTAGACCGCCTCTCGCCCGATATTGGGATCCACGAACAACGCATCCAGAATGGCGGCAAACGCCGTCATCAGAAGCTCGCGTTCAGGCGCACACGGCCGATCAGGTCGCCCGCGCCGCCCGCAACAGCCTCAACGGCTACGCCGATCAGCGTATTCGCCGTAGCAGTCTTCGTGGCTTCCTTGTTGGTGTTGTCCCAATAGACATTGTCACCGGCGGACCAAGCCTGGGATGCGACCTTGTTCAGATCAAAGACGCCGACGAGTGCTGCCTCGACGGTCTCGGCATTGGCGGCATCCCCGGCGGCCACGCCGAAGATGGAGCCGACGAGCAGGCCGTCGCCAGATGTGACCGCATAGGGCGCGGTCAGGGTGATGGTGTTGCCGGGCTGGACGTAGTTTTTCATGGCGAGGATCCTTTCAGAAATGAGAAAGGGCGGCCTGGTGGCCGCCCTTCGGAAAGTTGTGCGTTCTTGCTTAGGGTCAGGTCGAAGGTGTCTGCAGCACCAATTCCTCCAGCAGTCCAAGGAAAGCTGGGTCGTATTCCTCATCGACATGATTATTGTTCCAAAGCCCGGATCGACGCACCCGATCCCGACCGCTGAATTTGCCCAGCCAACGGGAACTTGGTTGATCCGGCGTCGCTTCGCGGTAGTTGCTGAGTAATGCGATGGAATTCCGCTCAATGATGCCGCGGGCGCTTTCCGGACCAGAAGCGTCCGGCACCGAAACGAACAACAGCGTCATTGCTCCGATGTATTGGCTGACCAAAGCCTCGTGTTGACGCTCGCCGGCCCTGATTTCGCGGGTTGCGGAGGACTTCCTCCCCCAGCTCTCAATTTGCAGTGCAGGATCTCGGGTCATCAAGGCTTCCCCAGACAAAAGCCGGAATATCGAGCCCCGATGATTGCCGCCGCGAGGATTGGTCGTGCCCCTGTGCTGGCTGATCCGTTTCCACAATGTGGTCCGGGATTTCGAGATCAAGGCATGAGTGCCAACCCGCACGACCCGGGAGGCCAGGGGAGCGCTATCTCGCGTCTCTCCCGGCTCGAAGAAGAAATAGACTCCGCGTTCCGGCCAGTTCATCCGACCATGACAGTCTCCCAGAAGCCGCCGCCCGCCGATCCGGCTCTCAAGCTCGGCCAGCACGCCATAGAAGGTGTCGAGATCAAAGCGTCTTTGCATTACTCATCCAGCTCAACTGCCGACCAATCGTCAGTCCCTGCATAGGCACTGAAACCTCTGGAAAGCACGCCCGTAGATACGGCATCAGGCACTCCCGGTAGCGGTTCCCCGCCAAAACCACGACTTCGTCAGCGTCCGGCAGTGTCGCATCCATCTGGTGCCGGACCTGCTTGGCCCACGCCCGCCTCTCAGCAGCAGACATTGTGTTCAGAGTCTTGTCATACGGCCCAACCATTGTTTCGGGGTCAAGCAGCCCGTGTTCTGCTGAAAGGATGAACCAAGGCGCACCGGCGGCCTCGACCAGTCGACGTGCCTTGATAAACCACGCCGACGTATAGAGATCAGCTGCTCGGTTCAGAGCAGGCTTCTTTCCAGCCACACACGATACAAGAATCACCTGTTTCAACTTCGCCAACCACACCATTGGTATTGTTGGCGAAGTCTATCGTTCATCTAATTCGCAATAAAGGTCGGGGCGTCGCTGCACGCCCGGTTATGCCCCCGGATTCTTGTAGAGGCCGCGCCAGTCGATGGCCTTGGCGCCGAAGTCGAGGCGACACTTGATCTCCACCCCGTCGACGTCGAACCCGTTGCGCGTCTCGATGTATGCGCCCTGTTGGCCCTCGAGATAGGCGTATTCGATTGTGTCGATCTGGTTCGGGCTGGCCGCCAGATACCAGGCGGTCTCGCTGGCGGCATCGAGCCGGGGCTCACTGATCGGCGCGAGCGTGCGGATCGATTGCGGCACCACGTTGGCGGTCGCGGCGGGGACAAGGTTCTGGGCGACCATCTGCTCGGCCTTCAGTTCCAGCGACGCGGGCACGATCAGGAACGCGGGACGGACGTTCAGGACCGTCTTCTTGTCGAGACCCGTCTGCTTGGCCATGGCCGCGCGGGCCGCGCCCACGGCATCGACCGCCAACGCTGCGCCGGTCCCCGCAAGGTTCTTGTGGCTGGTGTGGAACAGGGCGTTGCCGTCGGCCATCGCCGGGTTGGCGGTGATGATGCCCCAGACCACGTCCGATTCCAGCTGAGCGATGGAGTTGCCATACATCGCCGGGATCCGGGTGAAGGCGTCCAGATCGTCGTTGATCAGCGTCTGGCGGGTGATCGCGACGACCCGGCCATAGGTCTTGACCTTGTAGCTCTCCTTGCTCTCGCCGAGCGTGCCGCGTTTGAACTCACCGCTTTCGCCGACTTCCAGCAGCTGCGGCGCTTCGCCGAGCTGCACCCGGTGCATGGCCTTGAAGTCGGTGGCGAGCACCTGGCGGCAGAACAGCATGAAGGTGCGGGGATAGGCGTCGTAGGCCTGCCGCAGGGTCTTGTTGGTCACCGCCGACAGGATCTCGGGGAAGTCGGAGGTCGAATGCAGGGCTCGCGTTGCCACCTCGTCGCGCGACAGGCCGCGGGTATTGACCCCGGCATTGCCGAGGCTTTCGCGGGCCAGTTCCATGAGCGTCATGCCGCGATACTGGCGCGCGGCGTCCTCGAGTTGGAAGAGCGTCGGGCTGTATCGGTGCAGCAGCGCATTGGCCACGGCGTCGCGGCGGGTGATCGCCTCATCGCGCCCGCCCAGCGGAATCGACACTTGACTAAAGGTGCGAGTTTCCTCGGATTTTGCGGCAACCTGATCGAGGATCAGACGGCGCGCCTCACCGATATCCGTGCCGCGTTTGACCAGATCTTCGGCAAAGCTGCGCTCGAGGTTCAGCCGCCCGGCCAGATCGTAGATCGTGGACACGCGGTCGCGCTCGCCCTCGCGGGCACGGTTTGCGACGGCTTCGGTATCGGGTGCCGCCGCAGAGTCGGCCTTCTGCGGCTTCGGCTGCGCGCGGGTTTCGCTGGCGCCATCTTTTGGTTCGGCCACAGGCGTCTTGGGTTCAGTCATGGTGGTGTCCTCGGTCGCGAGAGTGTCGTTAGGCTGGTCTTTGGCCTCTGCGGCCGGGGCGTTGGATTTGTCCGTCATCGGGATGGCTCCTGTCTGGGTGGGTGAGACGTCCCGGCGATGGAGGACGCAGTCGTGAAGTGGGGATTGGGCGCGGAACCCTGCGGCAGGGTCCGCGCCAACGGGCACGGCGGAGACCTCGAAGGGCGTCCAGTCCACCGCGCGCCAAAGCTCGCGGGCAGCCTCGGGTTTCGACACCTCGAACCGATGGACCTGGTAACCGATGGAGACCGCACGGATGTGGCCCGCCTGGATATCGCGCCAGATTGGTTCGACATCTGCGCGCTCGCTGATCCGGACCTGCGCAACGCCGCGGCCGTTTTCGATGCGCGCCGAGCCCGGCACGACCGAGCCGATCACAGCATCGAGCGTGTCGACCTCGTGCACTTTCAGAAACGGCGCGCCGGAATTCAGCCGATCCAGCCGCACATGGGTCGGATCGAGGCTGAGCTCTTCGTCATAGGGCTCGCCAAACAGCGTCGACCGACAGACACGCGCGCCCGCCGACCAGATTACCTCGACGGTGCGGGCGTCGGTATCGGCTGAGTTCGGCGCAAGCTCCGCCGACCGGCGCAAGGCCGGTAGTTCGATCATCGTGTCCATGCTGGTCAGTCCTGTTGGTCGGAGTTGGGCTGCGCCACGCCCGTTTCGGGATCGTCAGCCGGATCGCTCCCCGGTTCATTGGCTGGGTCGTTGCCCATATCGCCGGTCTGCGCGCTGCCGGTCTTGGTGACGCGGCGCGGATCGCTGTCGAGCACCAGCCCAAGCGCATCGAGTTTGGCGTTTGTCGCGGCGATTTCGGCCAGCACGGCGTCCGGGTTGCGGCCCTGTTTCGCGATCACCTCGGCCAACGTCATGGTGCCCGAGCGGATCGACAGCAGGTTGGCCATCGCGTCCTTCTGCGGATCGACCGCCTCGAACTTCGGCGGCGACCATTCGACCGGTACATCCGGCGACGGGATCTGCCCCGCCGCCCACGCGGCCTCGGTGAACCAGCGCCAGACCGGCGCGCAAAACATCGGGATGAACAGCTGCCACTGCACGGCATCGATCTGGCGGCGGAACTCCACGAGCCCCGCCCGGATCGAGGAATAGTTGACCTGCGACAGGTCCCCGGTCAGCAACTCGTAGGGCACCCGGAACCCGGCCGAGATCGTGTGCAGGCTGGCCCGCTTGTATTCGCCATAGCCTCCGGTGGCGGACGGCTGGTTGAAGCGGATATCCTTGCCACCGCGCGCATAGGCGATCAGGCCCGGTTCGAACTGCTCCACCCGGTTGCCATCCGCGTCCACCACGGACGGCGCGATGCCCTGTTGCGCCTCGTCGTCGCCGAACACGATGGCGGTGACGCAGGCCTCGGTCTTCTTGCGGACCAATTCGGCCACTTCATAGTCGTCGAGGTCACGCAGGGACCGTATGACAGGCGCACCCCAGGGAACGCCCCGCGCCTGCGTGCGCTGCTTCTCATAAACATGGGCGATCTCACTTGCCGGGACCGGGCGGCTCTGCAACCCGTTCTGCAGCGCCCCATAGGCGTCGCCCGGATGCTCGGCATGCAGCCAATATGCCCGGCGCTTGCCGACCGGGTCGAACTCGATCCCTTGCACTAGACGTCCTGTGCCGAGCGCGCCCGATTTCGTCGCGTCGAGGAAGTCGGCCTCCAGCACCTGCAATTGCAGCGGGACGGGCAAGCCATCCGCTGCGCGGCGCAGACGTCGACGTACCAGCACCTCCCCGGCCTCGACCATCTCGCGGCAGATCAGCGTCTGCAGACCGTAGAAGTCGAGCTGGCCGTCGGCGTCGGCGGCATCTGACCACCGTGCAAACAGTGCATCGACCTTGCGGTCCAGCTTGTCGTTACCACTGGCCGCCCGGGGCATGATGCCCGCGCCGACAATGTTGTTCACCAGCACCGCAACGGCCTTTGCCGCATGCGGGTTGTTGCGGACCAGATCACGCATCCGGTCCCGGAGGAGTGCCCCGGCCACGCCAACCTCGGTGTCGGCGGACGTTCCAGGTGCGCGCCAGCCTTCGGTGCGCCGCCCCTTGGCAGCGCCATCATAGCCCCGCGTCATGGTTTCGAACGCCTGCCTGGCAAGAACGCGGCGCGCGGCTGTGCGCGGGGCTACCGAGGCAATCGCATGGTCAAACCAGTTGGCTGACATTACCGATCTCCGCGCGAAAAGCCCGCGAGACCAGCGACCGGCAATGGCCGGGTCGTGCCCGCGATGGCCCGCTCGATGGTCCGGATGCGCGCCAGCAGATCCTCAGCCGAGCCATAGTCGACGGATTTCCCATCATAGCTGACCCGGGTCGTGCCGCTGGCATAGGCCCGGCGCAGCGCCGAAAGCTCGGTTTCCGTCCAATCGGTCATCAAAACCATCCTCCACGCCGTCCAAGCCAGTCAGACCGCCGTTTCCCCTGCGACACCTGCGCCTGTCGATTAATCTGCCCCGCCGGATCCGCCGAGTTATCGGCGACCCCAAGCTGGTCCTCGAGATCGCGCCATTTTTCATCCGTCCAGCGGTCCGCGCCCGCGATCCAGGCGGCGGCGCGGGCATAGACCCGGCAATCCAGCGCCTCGTTCCGCTCGCGCAGCTTCTGCCATTCCAGCCGGGCGAAGCCACGTTTGGTACGCACCGTCACCAGCTGCTCGGCCACGAACTGCTTCAGCCATTCGTTTTCGACCCAATGCGGCAGATGCACCGTGCCGGGTGAGAATGCCGCGCCGTCGGCGCGTTCCTCGTCGGTTGGCCGTTCCAGTCGCAGGAAGCGATAGGTCTCGGCCTTGAAGGTCGACACCGCCACGGTCCAGAGGCGTGCGCCCCGGCGCAACCGCTTGCCGCGCTCGGTCACGTCCACATAAGTGGGCCCCGACACCGGGCTTGCCCGATTGAAACCTTCGACGCCTTTCACGGGGGCCACCTGCGCGAAGCCCTGCGCCCGCGACCAGGAATAGACCGCTGGGGTCTCGTAGCCGGTATCGATGGCAAACCGCGCGATCTTCAGATGCGCGCCGCGATCGTGCGGCCACGTCCGGTTCAACAACGCAGTCAGGTCTCCCCAAGCCTCATGCCGGTCCGGACCGCCCTCGATCACGATGTGATCGACGAGCCAGCTTTCCAGCCCTCGGCCCCAGGCCCAGACATCGACCTCAATCCTGTCCTTCTGGACGTCAGCCCCGGCGGTCAGGAACAGCCCGCCCGCAGGCACCATACCAGGTTTCCAGCGCTCGCGGCGGTCGTAGAGCCGTTGCCAGTCGGGGGCTTCTCCGGTCTCGACCCATGTCTCGCCGAGGATCGTGTTGCGGAACGCCTTGATCGCCTCGTCCGAGCCTTGTGCTGCGTCCCATGCCCGCACGATCCGCTCCCAACTCAGCCAGCCGATGGGCGAATAGAGCGCCGAGAGGTGATACCCGACCGTGATCGGATCTGCGGCGGTCGCGGTTGCTCGCCATTCGCCGCCCTCCAGCATCGCTGTCTTGTGGTGCTCTGCGATGGCCGTCTCACAGCCCTCGCAGTGATACTCCGCCGTCTTCGGGCGACCCTTCTGCCAGCGCAGCCGTTCGAACTTCAGCCATTGCATCGCTCCGCAATGCGGGCACGGCACGAAGAACCGCCGCTGATCGCTCGCCTCGAACTCCCGCTCAATCCGGCTCAGCCCCCGGATGGTGGGCGTCGAGACCAGGAACACCTTGCGCCGGTGGGCAAAAGTCAGTGACCGCGCCTCAGCCAGCGTTACCGGATCGCCTTCCTCATCCGCCGATGCCGGATAGGCATCGACCTCGTCCAGAAAGATGTATCGCGCCGGGGTGGACCGAAGCCCGACCGCCGAGTTCGCGCCCGTCATGATCAGAATGCCACCCGCGAACTCCTTGGACAGCATGGTGTTGCCCGCATCGCGCGAGCGCGCCGGTTTGACCCGCTCCCGCAGCTCCGGGCTTTCGTCGATCAGCGGGTCGATCCGCTGGCGCGAATTGCGCTTGGCCAGTTCCACCGTCGGCTGGACCGCGAGCATCGGGCCCGGTGCCTGGTGGATCGCAAACCCGATCCAATTGTTGCCCGCCTCGGTCGCGCCGACCTGCGCGGCCTTCATAAACACGATCCGCTGTGTCGGGTCGCCGGGCGAAAGCCGGTCCATGATCTCGCCCATATAGGGCGTGCGTGCGGTGCGATACCGGCCCGGTTCAGCCGATGCGCGACCCGACAGCATTCGGTGTCGATCTGCCCATTCCGACACGGTAAGGTCCGGATCAGGTGTGAGGCCAGCACCCCAGGCGCGCAGGATTTCTGCCGCACCGTCGAATTCAAAGGCTTCATCACCGGAGATCGGGTTTGACCTCGGCAAGATCGTCGAGCTGGGCACGGACATGTTTCTCCAGAACCTTCTGCATCGCGGCGGGCTCTACACCTAAATCGGCCGCCATCAACGCCGCCGCACGCGCGGGCCAGTTCACCCAGACATCTCGCTCCTGCCGCGCCAGCCGAAAGACCAGCGACAGCGCGCGGGCGCGGTCGATCAACTCGCCTTTGAGCTTCTGCAGCCGGAGACGGCGTTCCTGCGCCTTCAGCACTTCATTGGCCGTCTTGGCCTGTAGAAACGTGGTGCCACTGCCGACGGGAGGTGCGGCCATTCCCTGTTCGCGCAACGTTTCGCCCACGGCAGAGACCGCCGTATCTGGGACGGGCTTGAGCTTCGGCTTCGGTGCCTTGCGGGTTTTCGACGGGTCGGTTGCCTGCGCGCGAAGAGCATCGCTGGCCACCGCGTCGATGCTGCCGTCAGCGTGCAACACCACGCGTCCCGTCGCCTTGGCCTTCTGGATTGCCCCACGTGAAAGACCGACACGGGCGGCGTATTGGCGCTCGCTCAGACCCTCCATTGCGCGCTCCGATTATCATTCAAAATCATGCGCTTATGTAGTTGATAAGCCTCCGCACCAGAGCGAACCTGATCCTACAGAAACGATGCAACTCACCACGGAGCCGCCACGATGACCCGCCTGAATCCCCAGACAACGCCCCGCCATCAACTGCACGCCGAGAAGGCTGCGCGGAACAAAGAAGCAGCCTTGAACGCCTTTATCGGCAAGAAAGCCGAGATCGACGACATGCTCGCCCGCTTGGCAAGCCTCAGCGACGACCATTTCAGCGCCCACCCCGACGAGATCAACTGGGGCCATGTCGGCACCCTTGAGCATTACGCCAGCCTCCTGAAGCGCATCACCGACAGCGCCTTTGGCGAAGGCGAGCACGCGGAGTAAGCACCATGGAAACCAGCACCATCCGCATTGCCATTCGCAAGCTCCCCGATCATTTCGACCCCAGCCGCATCACCACAGTCCTCGACGAAATCGAAAGCGCCCTGATGGACGACGGCGGCGTCTATGTCCGCGCCTTCGCCGACAGTATGACGATCACCATCGAGGTGCCGACCAATCAGCTGATTGATGCGGCCGCCTGCCTGAAGGACCTCGCCTTGATCTGACCTTGGGCCCCCCCAACTCCGGCCGCGCCGTTGCGCGGCTTGGGGTCGTAGAAGACCGCGACGGTCGCGGTCCGAACACGGAGACGACCCCATGACCAAGCTTTCCAACACCCAGACAATCATCCTGTCCCGCGCGGCCCAAAACGAGGACCGCATTGCCTTGCCGCTGCCCGACAGCCTGCGCGGCGGGGCCGCCTCCAAGGTGGTCAGCGCTTTGCTCGCCAAGGGTTTCCTTGAAGAGGTCGAGGCCGACATGCGCAAAGGCGAGCCCGTCTGGCGCGAAACCGGCGACGGTCACGGCGTCACGTTGATCGCCACCGAAGCAGGCCTTACCGCCATCGGCATTGAGGCCAAGAGCGCGGAGCCCAAACCGACCGAGGATGCAGGACCCAAGACGCGCACCCCACGCGAGGGCACCAAGCAGGCCACCCTGATCGCGATGCTGCGCGAGCCCGAGGGCGCGACCATCGAGGAGATCATGGCCGCAACCGGATGGCAGTCGCATACAGTGCGCGGCGCGATGTCGGGCGCGCTCAAGAAAAAGCTCGGGCTCGAGGTGACCTCCGAGAAGGTCGAGGATCGGGGGCGCGTTTACAAACTCCCTGCAGCCTGACGCAAGCGACCCCGAGAAGTTCATGACCGCCGTCCCACCGGGGCGGCGGTTGATCATTCCCGGTAAAAAACCAAATCGAGACGAAGTGCCTCGTTCGGACTTTGGCGCCATTAGAGATTGGATCGAGGCATCGAACAAACTCCGTCCGCACTGAGGCATAGGGAAGAAGTACACGCCCGAGCGGTGGCATCCGTTTCGGCTCTTCCGAGGCATTTCTGCTGCGGCTCGATGGACAATAGCCTCTTTCCCGCAGAAAGTGCGGTGTCATGGATATGACCGAGAAAACAGACAAACAAATTCAGAATCTGATCGAGAACCATCGCCGCGCCGGGAAGCTCGACGCCCCGCTGGCCGTAGCGGCTATTGAAGAACAAGGTCGACGTAACAAAGTGTTCAACTTCAAGGCCGGCATCGAATTCTTGTTGCAAGCGGCGCACGACAAGCATCCGGTTAACTATCGGCAGTTGGCCGAAGCTGGCGGTGTGCTGAAGCCGGGCGACGTTTGGCACCAACACATGGCCCGGAAGATCCCGCTGTCCCAAATCGTCGACTATGCCCACACCCACGACCTGCCTGCTATCACTGCGTTGATCGAAACAACACAGGGGGTGACAGAGAGTATTCTTGCAGGGTTCCAAAAAGGGCTGGACGATACCGGAATTCGTGTGCCCTCGGGCATGTCTATAAGAGAGTTCTATTTCTCAGAACGGCAACGTACCTTCGACTGGGCGGACTCCCAAGAACCGCTCGGCTGACCCCTCAGTGTGTGTCCTCCCCGTCCGAATAGCAGACGGCGGCTACCGCATACGGATCGCCTCGAACACCCGCCGCAATGCGAAGGATCGGGCGATGCTCACCACGGTGAAGATCGCCCCCATTTTCAGGTTCTGCGCCAGCGTCGTGTGCAGCCCGAAGACGGGGAAGATCAGGATCTGCGTCACGACCGCGACGCCATAGCCGACCATTACGTTGGCGACGGCCTCGACCAGCGACATGAGGCGCGACTGCTTCATCCTGCCGCCTCATCCATCGGCCAGCAATTGAGCTGCGAGAGTTCGCAGCGCATGCGCCGCAACCAAGGGGACCACGCCGTTGCCGCAGAGGCGAAGCCGGTCCACCCGGTGGGCCAGCCCATCAGTGCCTCGACGAACAGCGGGTTCAAGGTCCGACGCGGCTCGGAGGTATCGCTCCCAGCCGTCGGCGTCACCAGGACCTGGCGGCCAAGCAGGCCGTTCACCGGCGTGTTCGCCAATGTGGTCGCCCCGTCCTTGTGATCGCGCGCCGTCGGCGTCATCCACATGGCAGCGGTGTGGGTCAGATCGGCCGTCTTGCGATTGCCCGCGCTCGGCTTGTTTCCGTCGGTCGCCATCGGCGTCGGCCAGTCCCGTGCCATGCCATCCAGACCCTTCTCGTGCTTCCGGTCGCCGCCCCGGCTCCGAAAGCTGTCCGTCTGCGGGGTTGGCCACATCGCGGCCGAGGTCGCCAGGTTCATCCCGTGCTTGCCCGCTTCCTGCGAGGGCGTCGGCTTGGTCTGCCGGTTTTCGTTGGCGCTGGCGCGTGGCGTTGGCCAGAGCCGCAGCATCTCCGTCCGGTTCCCACCGCTCGAGCGGGTCCCGGAGCAGGCACGCGGGGTCGGCCAGTTCGCAGTCCGCTCGGTGCGCGAGGATGAAGAGCCGCTCGCGTTTGTGGGGCGCACCGACTTCCGCCGCCGTGAAGAGGCCTGCCGCAAGGCGGTAGCCCATGCCGACCAGTCCTCCGGCGACTTCGGGGAATCCGAGGCGGAGATGATGGGCGACGTTTTCGAGGAAGATGAACGGCGGCTCGACCTCTCCGATGATCCGCGCGACATGCGGCCAGAGGTGGCGCGGGTCATCCGCGCCCCGGCGTTTGCCCGCGACGGAGAACGGCTGGCACGGATAGCCCGCAGTGACGATGTCCACCGCGCCGCGCCACGGGCGGCCGTCGAAGGTTCCAACGTCGTCCCAGACAGGCGCGCAATCCAAGGCCGCCTCTTCCATCCGTGCCACGAGAATGGCCGCGGCGTAGGTTTCCCGTTCGACATGGCCCACAGTTCGATATCCGGGCATGGCGATGGCGAGCCCGAGGTCGAGCCCGCCTGCGCCGGAGCAGAGCGAGAGGCCGAACAGGTCGCCGGCTCCGGAAGCACGTCCGGAGGAATGTAAAGCCAGGTCATGCATCGCCTCAGCGTGGGTTGGCCGTCAGATCGGCGAAGGTCTGGCCGGTTCCGTCCAGCACGGCCTCTTGGCCGGTGAACTGCTGCCAGCGCTGCACGGCGACATCGACATAGGCCGGGTTCAGTTCGATCCCGAGGCAGACGCGGCCCGTGGTTTCGGCCGCGACCAATGTGGTGCCGGATCCCATGAAGGGCTCGTAGACCGCCTGACCGGGGCTTGAATTGTTCAGGATCGGCCGGCGCATGCATTCGACGGGTTTCTGGGTCCCGTGCACGGTTTCCGCATCCTGATCCTTGTTGGCAATCTGCCAGAGCGTTGTCTGCTTGCGGTCGCCGGCCCAATGACCCTTGCCGGTCTTCTTCACGGCATAGAGGCAGGGCTCGTGCTGCCAGTGATAATCGCCGCGGCTGAGCACGAGGCGATCCTTGGCCCAGATGATCTGAGACCGGATATTGAAACCGGAGGCCTCGAGGCTGTCGGCGACTGTCGTCGCATGCAGCGCGCCATGCCAGACATAGGCCACGTCGCCCGGGAATAACGCCCAGGCCTCGCGCCAGTCAGCGCGGTCGTCATTCAGCACCTTGCCGGTGCGCTTGGTTGCGGCGGCTCCCGCCTTGTTGCGCCAGCCGGGATCGTATTCGACGCCATAGGGCGGATCGGTCACCATCAGCAGCGGTGTCACATCGCCGAGCAGACGCTCGACGTCTGTTGCCACCGTCGCGTCCCCGCAGAGCAATCGATGCTTGCCGAGCACCCAGAGATCGCCGGGACGGCTAATCGGGGTCTCGGGGGCCTCCGGAACCTCGTCCTCGCCCTCTCGGGTGGCAGTTTCAGGATCGACCTCGCCGGCCAACAGCGCTTCGAGTTCGGCATCGTCGAAGCCGATGATCGACAGGTCGTAATCCTCGGCCAGAAGGTCGTTGAGTTCGGCCGACAGCAGCGCCTCATTCCAGGTACCGAGTTCCGTCAGCTTGTTGTCAGCGATGCGATAGGCCCGGCGTTGCGCGTCGGTCAGATGGCCCAGAACGATCACAGGCGCTTCGGTCAGCCCGAGCTGCGTAGCGGCCAGCACGCGACCATGGCCTGCGATCAACTCGCCGTCGTCGGCGACGAGGCAGGGAACGGTCCAGCCGAACTCCGCCATGCTCGCAGCGATCTTCGCGACCTGGTCGGCCCCGTGCGCCTTTGCGTTGTTCGCGTAGGGCTGGAGCCTGGCCAGCGGCCAGGTCTCGATCGCGTCTGGGGCAAAGCTCAGGGTCATGCGGGTCGGTTCGCCTCAATCGGGTGGACTCCGGACACCGGCGGCCAGCCTGGACTCCAAGAGGGGTCCAGCGGCCACCAGGTGTTTCCGGTGCCAAAGGTTTGTTTTGTTGTGGTTTTCAGCGGATCTCGGGTGGATGCTCGCCGGGGTGGCTTCCCAAAAAACCGGCCCTGTCGCTAGCGATATTGCGCGCTTCGCCCGCCCGTATACGTTTGGGGCCAGGAAGGACCCGCGAATTCAGTGGGTTACCCGATTGGATCCCGAGTGGATCCTTCGGTGGACCCCGGGGTCCAGCGGCGCGGGTCGTCCCGCGCGCGCCTCTCCCGAGTATATCCCTTTTCTAACCCCCAGCCGGGCTTTCTGTCTCATCGAAAACTGTCCGCCGGACACTTTCCTAGTAGCTGCGGGCGCTTACGCGCCAGCGGCCAGTTCGATCACGCGGCGCTTCGACATGTTTCGGTTGAACCGTCGCCTGTTGAGGGTGAGCGCGATAACGGAAATCCCAAATTGCCAGTGCTGGTGGGCGGCAGAGCGCTGCAAACCGACCGCCCAGCAGATCTCCTTCCAGCGTTCGCCGTGCGCCTTCATCCAGACGATCTTGCCGTCGATGGGCTCGAGGCAGGCGGTCCAGGTCAGCGTCTCCTCCATCCGGCTGATTGCCTGCGGCGAGGGCAGCACGCGCATGGGCTTCGGCTCCTGGCCCACCTTGTCGGCGAAGCTGTAGACCATCTCAGGCCATGTGCTGAAATACCCCTGCCTGCGCGGTTCAGGCAGGCGCTTGAGAACGAAGGCGGCCTCGGCCAGCCGTTCCTCCACGAGGTCGGGTGTCCAGTCTGTCATTGCGACACCTCCCGATCTCGCGGGCACTGCCCGTACAGCTTCTCGCCGAGTTGCCGGACCAATTCCCGCTCGGGCCAGGTCAGGCGGTGGTCGTCGATGGCCACGGCCAGCAGGCCTTGCTCCTGCCAGCCTTCGCGCTTTACCTCGTCGGGACTACGGCGATGTCCGCCATAGCCCTTGGGCATAAACCGCATTCCGCTCATTGCATGCCCCCCTTGGTCTCCAGCGCCCAGAACAGGATCGCAATAGCATCGGCCTCGTTGTCGTCGGCCGGGCTGAAGCCGCGCGCCCGGGCGGATGCGATCATGGCATCCTTGTTGGCGTTGCCCTTGCCGGTGGCGAAGCGTTTGATGGTGCCGACGGGTACGCCCTCGTATGGCACGACGCGCTTTTCAGCCCATGCAGTCAGGGTGGCCATCAGACCTCCATAGACGTGGGCTGCGTCGGTGCCCGCATGGCGGCGAACCTCCTCGAACCAGATGGCCGCGATTGGGCCGGACAGCCGGTCCAACTCGCCCAGCCAGTTGCTGAAGCGCAGGTAGCGCATGCCGCCGCCGTCGAAACGGCCAGGTCGGAAGGACACGGTGCCACTGGTGATCAGCCCGTCTGCGCCATGCAGGGCCCAGCCTGTGGTCGTGCCGAGATCGAGCGCGAGCAATGTACGGTCGGCGCGGAAAGCAGGTGGCAGATCGGGGATTGCCTCCTGCATCCTGGTGGTCAGAGTCGCTTCAGCCATCGTGGTCTCCTTTTCGGGTTGGCTGCGGGGGTGGAAGACGACGGCGGTCATGTGCTTGGCGGTACGGGCCGCCGTCGTCGGATCGGAATGTGATGGGAGCGTCAGAGCCCGCGCGCGCGGATACCCCTCGACGTATGGGAGGAGAGGCCAAACCTGCCGGTTGGCCTCCCCATACGTAGTATGGGGGTTTCACACCTAACTCCTCGGATGTGGGTAAGAAACTGATCTCAAACTGAAAATCAGGATCCGCGAGGAGTGAGGGAGGAGTTAGCCCCCAAACTCCTCGCGGCGCACAAGTCATTGTTTTCATTGATTGAGGAGTTGGTGAGGACATAGGAGTTAGGCCTCACTCTTAGGAGTTGGGCCTGATTTTCCGTCATCTTTGCCTGACATCGGGTAGACCCAGACCGAAGGGTTTTCGACTTGTAGGCAGACCCCGGATTGCGGGCATTTGTAGTGGCTCGGGAGGACAGGACGGGTGGTTTCCAGCACTTCTCCGGTCTCAGGATCAACCGACTGCTCGGGACCAAAATGCATACCCTCGACAGCCAGATAGCCGAACCGTGACCGCACCACCGGGTAGCCAAACGCGGATCCGTTCCTCAGAAACTTCACAAAACCTTTCGTGGCGAGGACACTCAGGCGTTCCCTGATCGTGTATTTGCTTCCCAGACCGCCCTTGTTTTCGAACTTTTCGGCGAACTGCATAGTCGTATACAGGCGGCCCTCAGCTGCTTCTTCGAACAATATGCCGACAATGACGTCGCGCTTTCGATCCCGCTCGGCATCATGTTTCGCGCCAACTTCCTGGCGGACCAACCGCTCATTTATCGGGTTGATCTCGACCCATTGGCCGCCGACCTTGTCGATCACCTTTGGCGGCAACGCGGGTCCATTGCGCAGCTCGATCTCCAGTTTTCGCTCCGACAAGTCCTCGTCCGGGCGATGCAGGATGAGGCCAGAGGTGTAAAACCCGCGCAGAGCACTGGCGCCGGAAAGCGCGAGGAAGGGATCGTCCTTGACCTGCTGCTTGCTGAGCTTCTTGGTGTGGTGGATCAGGATGACCCCGCAATCGGGGTCGATATGATCGCGCAGGACCTCCACCCGTTCCTTCAGAAAGAACATCATGGCGGTGTTGTCGTTCTCGCCGCCGCCATCGGGACCGCCGTCGAAGAGGTTCCGGATCGGATCGACGCAGATGATGTCCACTGGCGCATCGGGGAAGGCCGTTTGGACAGCGCGGGCAACCCGCACGCTGCCTTCGTTGTCGAGCAGCATCTTCAGCTTCGGCGTTGCGACGAAGGAGTCCCTCGCAGCGGCCAACACCTCTGATGGCAGGGCGATCTGCTTCAGGCGTTCGCGCAGATAGTGATACTGGATTTCCGCCTGCAGATAGAAAACCCGCAGCGGCCGTGGCGGGGTGAAGCCGAGGAACGGCACGCCAGCGGCCATGTGGACGAGCCAGGAGATCAGCAGATCGCTTTTGCCCACCTTGGGCGCGCCACCAAGTACCAGCAGCCCGCCTGGCGTCAGCACACGCGGCGCAATGATGTCCTCGGGCATCGGGCTCTTGTCGTCCAGCAACGCGCCGAGCGTGAATGCAGACATCTCTTGAGGCCCCGGTGCGCCGTTGGTCAGACGGATCAGCGGCGGCCCATAATTCTCGACATGCCGGTTCCAGAGCCGCTCGGACTCGCGCTTTAACCGTTCGACCGGCCACTGCGGCCGCAGCATCGCGGCGTTGTAGCCACAGATGCCTTCCCAGCCCTCGTCGTTTGTCATCCGGCCCTCGTGGACCATGCGGATGAAATGACCGATCGCGGCTGATGCCCCTTCGAAGCGCGACCAGTCGTCCTGCGCGCCCTCGCGCACCGGGGTCACCAGCACTTCGTCCATGGCCGGTTTGTCCGGATGAGCGAATTCGGGCTGCAGGGAGATGCCCGGCGCGGGCGGCATGTCGGTCGCGGCTTCAATGAACTCGGCCAGATCGCGTTCACGGTCGGCGTTCAGCTCGACAATCCGCACCTGCGTCTTGAGGCTGTTCTTGTAATAGACAGAGCCCGCCACTCGGATCGGCTGATGCGCCGAGCGGAAATGCATGTCGCCGCCGACCTTGGCCGCGATGTCGCCGCGCAGACGGCAGACGCGGGCAATGTCATCACCCTCGGCAGGCTCAGTAAGTGTCCACCAGATGTGTGCTTTGCGCTGACCCTCCGGTGTCACGCCACCGCTTTGCACCACCATGGTTGGAGCGCCGAGGTGGCGCTCCAGATGGGCCCGTTTGGCGGCGATATCTCCTGTGTCGAGATCAACCACAACGGTCTGCATCTGGATGATCTCGGCGGCCTTGGCCTGACCGGGCGCGACCACGGTGCCGGGGATCACGTAGACCGCCGCACCCTCACGCGAGGCCCATGTTGCGAAGGTGGCCATCTTCTCCGGGGCGGCCTGATCCGCCTCGAGCCAGATGTTGTGCGGGCGACCATCGATGCCCTGACCCTTGTCGATAAAACTGCGGACCGGGATCAGCCCGTCGCAGTAGCCGAAGACGACCTGCATGAACTGCGCGATCTGCTCCGGATCAGGCTCGTCGCCGAAGACGTCGATCTGCGGGGCCGCGTCGTTGAAATCGCGCCACGGGTTGAAATGGACGATGTTTTCCGTGGGCGTATCTGAAGTTGTGTCGTCGCGCATGGCTGTGTCCTGGTCGGGATCTGATGGATCGCTGGGCTCGTCGGTCATGCCGTGAGGCTCCAACACCGTTCGGCATGGGCGCAGAACCGGCATTCGAAGAAATCGCGGGCCTGCGCGATACGGGGCAGCAGTTCGCCCGCGTCGGTGGCCTGCAGGATCCGCACCGCGCGGTCGGACATACGCTGCGCCAGTTCGGCATCGAAGTGGACAAGCTCGTGGTGAAGCTCGGCTGTGTCCTTGTTGATCGCTGTGAACAGCGCTGGCGCGGCCGAGATCCCGGGCACCGAAGGCTCCATGTAGGCCTGGTAGATCGCGATCTGGGCGGCATAAACAGGCTTGGAGATCGTCACGCCGTCCTTGACGCAGGCGCGCCAGTTCTTCGCGTTCATGGTCTTGCATTCCCAGAGCGCCGGGGGGCGCATGCCAAGCGCTGCCGGGGCATCGGCGATGATCCCGTCGACGTGGCCCCGGATACGACCGCCCGCGACGGAGAAGCCGAACTGGCCGCCATCGCGTTTCTGGGTGACCAGATTGATACCAGCGGCCCGCAGCCAGCGGATCGCAAGGTCCTCGAGCTGGTGGCCGATGGCGAAGATCCGCAACGTCTGCCCGCCGAAGTCGGCACCGTCATCCTTTGGCGCGCCCGCGAACTCGAACTGAAGCGCGCGTTCGCAAGCATGCCCGAGGCGGGACGCGCCGAGATAGGTCCGGGGTGGCGTGGCCTCGCGTTCGGCAATGAGGGCTGCGTCGACCAGTGTGTTGATCCGCTCGGCCATGGAGGGGCGTGGGTTGAAATCCAGCATCAGAACGGGATCTCCGACTGGGCAGCGATGTCGGCGATTTCGGCACGGAACGCCTCGACGGTGATCACGATCAGACGGTGCATGTCGTTCTGAGTCAGCTGGCCCAGCGGCCGGTCCCAGCCGATCCGCTCCATCTCTGGGCCGAGCGCGCGCATCACGGCGGGCAGCGCCTGCATTTCCTCTTCTGTAAAATCGACCATGCTCAATCCTTTCCGAGCTTTGAGTGTGAAAGCCGCCTGGCAGCACATTGAGCAGAACCAGCGGCGGGTTCGGAGCGGGCGCGGCCGGTGGGGATCGAACCAGCCAAAACCCTGTGCGCGGGATGTGCAGACGGCACAGAGCAGCGGGCGCGGATGCCAGAGGCTATCAACGCTCGGTCGATCCGAAGCCGCTGTGGGCGTGGATGGGATTTGCGGGACATGGCTCACGCGGCCCTCCCGAGGGACGGGGCGGCCCGTGCGACCAGCTCGCGGATTTCGCGCTTGTTGAATTTGAAGGTCATCAGCGCCGAGGCGCGATAACGGGTGAGGCCATAGTCGCTGCGAAATTCCGTCGGCAGGTATTGCAGCTGCTTCTCGGTCGCGGCCTGTTTCAGCCATCCCTTCGATTTGAAGGCGCTTTCGTCGGTTTCATTGGTGTTAAGCCAGTCATCGGCCTGCGCGAGGCAGATCGCTCGTTCGCCCACACCAAGCAGTCGGGCCGTGTGACCCTTGCCGCCGCCGACAGCGTGCCAACGGCCCTCAAGGAAGAAGATCCCGCCCCAGGCGTTGAACCCGTTGGCCATCAGGGCTGCATCGTCGCCGAAGAGATCGACCCATGCGAAACTGGAGCGTTTCAGCAGATCGATCTCGGACATGATGAAGCTGTGGATCGGTGCGGAACCCTCCCGCGACAGGTCGGCGCCGCAGAACGGGCATTCGGTGACAGCAATCGGGATCTGCGCCTCGCATTCAGGGCAAATCTTGCTTGGGGCTGGCCCGTGCACCGGTTCGCGGCCGTTCAGGTCTACGTCCTGTTCCAGCGTGCCGTGGGTCAGGCTCGACGTCCCGAAATCCAGCACGATGCAGTCTGTCTTGACGACGCCCGGGTATTCTTCCGGATCGACGGTGCGCAGTCCGCGGCCGATCATCTGGATCATGGTGGATTTGTAGGACGAGGGTCGCAGCAGCACGACGCAGGAGGTCGGCGGATGGTCCCAGCCTTCCGTGAGCACGGCGACGTTGACGATGACGCGGATCTCGCCCAACGCATAAGCGGCCAGGATCCTGCGCCGGGTCGCCCCGTCCAAATCGCCATGGATGATGGCCGCCGCGATGTCGGTGTCGTTGAACGCCGCGGCGACATTCTCGGCATGGGCAACGGTGGAGCAGAAGACGACCGTTGGCCGGTCGCTGGCTTTCTCGCGCCAATGCCGGATCACCTCGTCAGTGACCGGGGCGCGGTTCATGATGCCCGCCACCTCGTTCATGTCGAAATCCGACAGTTTCTTGCGTACCTCGCGCAGTTCGTCCTGCACGCCGACGTCGATGATAAAGGTACGCGGCGGCACGAGATGGACCGAGGCGATCAACTCGCCCAGCCGGACTTGGTCGCCCACATTGTCGAAAATCTCGCGCAGACCTTTGCGGTCACCCCGGTTCGGCGTGGCGGTGACGCCGAATATCTGGCAGTTGGGATTGGTGTTTCGTGCCCGGTCGATGATCCGGCGATAGCTATCAGCCACCGCGTGGTGCGCTTCGTCGATGACCAGCAGGTCAAGCGCGGGCATCGCGGTGAGATTGGAGGTACGCGTCAGCGTTGGCACCATGGCGAAGGTCGCCTGACCGGCCCAATCCTTGGTTCCGGCGTCTATAACAGAGGTCGTGATCTTCGGCGCGACCCGGCCGAACTTGGTGCGGTTCTGGGACGTCAGCTCGTCGCGATGGGCGAGGATGCACGCCTTCGCGTCGCTGCCCTCGATGGAGCGCGCCACAACGGCGGAGAGCGCGATCGTCTTGCCGAAGCCGGTAGAAGCGATGCTGAGCGTGTTGCCATGATCGCAGAGCGCAGCAAGGCTGCGCTCCACGAAGAGGCTCTGGCGCGGACGAAGGCGCATCGCGCAGCCCCTTACTGCGCCCATGCCGGACGACCCGGCACAGGTGCGGCGGGTTGCGGCGCAGGCGCGGTATTGTGGGCTGGCGGCTGTTGGTCCAGCGATGGTGCCGCGCCCATTGCCTGCGCATAGTCGCGATGATCGGGCGTGACGGCGCTGCGGATCTCGTTCTTGTCGTGGCCGCTGGCGTCGGTACCTATGTCGATGCGGGCGATGAACTCGATCCCGTCAAGATCGGCAAAGCCGCTGATGCGCCGCGCTGCCTGCGCCTCCGCCGACATGTCCTTGTCGGAAATCCCGCGCGCCGAGTTGAGCATACCGCGCACAAGGCTGCGGCCCATGTTGGTCCAGTCCGGCCCCTTGGGGCTGTAGAGGCCAATCAGCGTGAAGATCTTGCGCCGGGCATACGGACCCTCAGTCACGGTAAACTCGCCATTGAGATAGACAGCCCCGGTGGAGCCGCGCGTGGCATAACCACCGGTCCAGCCCTGCGAGGCATCGTCGAACCCGCCGGGGCGGATCGTCAGGCGCACCTTGGCCAGCGTGCCTTTGGGAATGAGGTTGGTGTTGCTCTGTGCGTCGTTGAAATCGTTCCAGGAACCCATGGGGAACCTCCTTCTCTTTTCAGGATTGCGGTTGGGATTGGTCGTCACCGGCCGGATCGGCAGGCGGCCGGGCGTAGGTCAGCCGATCCGTCACGGGAGCGGCGGGAGTCCGGACCTTCGCCATCAGGCGGCCAAGATGGGGTTCTTCGACTTGGGCCAAGCGGCCGGAGCGATCCTTGGCCGGGAAGCCCCAGGGATTGATCGTCTGGCAGACAAAGGCGCGATACGGATCGCCGCCGTCGGCCTTCAGCTCCGCCATGGTGATCACCTCATCGACGATCCCCGGCAGCTCCAATCCGGTCTTCGAGCCGTCGATTTGCGGCTGGAACACCTTGCGATTGAAGTCGTCGAGCTTCTCGTCGAGGATCCCCACAAACCAGACGTTCTTGGCCCGCGTGTGCTGCAGATGGGTGAGCCAGCCGATCATCTCGCGGCCGTGTAGCCCGTAGGCGCCGCGCACATCCGGCTTGCCGGTCTTCTCCGACAGCGCTTCGGGCTGGCCCTTGCACCAGCCAAAACACAGCCGCCCGGCGACGGTGATCGAGTCCACAAAAATGGTGTCGTAGCGATCGAGTGCTGCCGGATCTCCGAAGCGATCGCAGACTGCCTTGTAATGGGCCGGGCTATAGGGCTGTTCATCCCGCAAAGCCGGGTTGGGCCCACCAATGAACACCGCGAAATCCCGGCATTCGGTCCAGGTGCGCGGCCGGATGCTGTCGCCCGTCCAGCCTTCGATGGCCAGATCGCCCGCTTCGAGATCCATGAACAGCGTGCGCTTGGGATCGAGGGTCCACAGAAGGGAGGTTTTCCCAATTCCACTTTTCCCGAAGATGCAGCCCTTGATGCCGCGCGGCTCGGCCAGCCGCTTATCGGCGCTGATGATGGGGAGGCTCATTGATCGCCCCCCTGCGGGACGATCTCGACCTTCAGCGTGCCGGGCCGGACGGTGCGTGCGGGCTCGAAGCCCTGCCGGATGGCTTCGGGCCAGGCGGCGTATTTGCGCTCCGGCACCTTGTAGGCGAGATCGACATATTCGGAGGGATCATCTCCGGCATCGCGGATTCTTGCGGCCATGTCGGCCAGCCGGTCCTGGTCCCAATCGACACGTTTCGGCAGATCTGCGACCACGGTGAAATCGCCGTCGTCGAACCGGACGGTGCCGGTGTCTTTGCCTGCGGATTGGCGTTCCTCGGTGGCGCGAGTGGCGTAGCGAACGGCCAGTCCAGCATCGAAGCGGGTCTTGGCAGCCTTGTCGCGCTTCAGGCGCTCGTCGATCTCGCGTTGCAGGATTGCGAGCAACTCGACCGGCAGGGCCGCGATGTCCGATGCGCTGAGAGACGGCAGATCGTCAGGCGTGGGAGTGTTTTCGGGGAATGGCATGAAATGGTCTCCATGATCGGTGAAAAAGGATTGAAATGCGGGCATCACGCGGCCTCGAGCAGGCGGACCGACAGGGCGGCACCGCTGGATCGGGGTTTGGGCCGGGCGATGGCGATGTAGGCGAAGTGGTCGGGGCCGATCCGCGCCTGTACTAGATGGACAAGGTTCTGCTCGGCCGCGCGAAGGGCGGCTGCCGCGACCTGGCGTAAGGCGCGCTGACAGTCAGCAGGAAGTTTCGACAGGACGGCGGTGGCATCGACCGCGAGAAACCCGCGGTGATAGATCAGCTTTTCGCCGGTTTCGGCCTGCGCGATCCAGGCGCAGAACCCGACCTCGTCCAGACCGTTAGCGGCGCAAAACGGCACCACCCGGTCGGCCGCAAAATCATCGAGGCGGACCATCATGCGGCACCGGCATGCGCATCAGCGCCGGTGCTGTGGCGCAACTGGTCCTGCTCGAACGCGGTGATGTCCTCCATGCGGTAAACCACACGGCCGCCCAGCTTCATGAACTGCGGGCCTTCTCCGGCCCACCGCCACCGCTCAAGCGTGCGGTGCGAGATGTTCCACCGCCGGGCCAGTTCTTTCTGATTGAGGTGTTTGAGCTGCATCTTCGTCTCCTGTCGCTCGCTGCGTTGGGAGGAAGATGCGAAATCCTGCCGTGGGATGTCGTCAGGATTGAAGTGGGATACGGAGGGGGATCAGTTTGAGCCTTGCAACTCTGCGGCGAACGCCGTGGCGGGGGATTGTCACCCCACTCTCATCCCCTTGCGCATCCCACTGTGGAGCCGGAGGGACGCGCGTGCCGGTACGGGATAGGTCGGAATCAGCCGCAGTTCAGACGGTAGTTGCCGCGACCGTTCGATTCGATCAGCGACCGCCACTGCTTCTGGGATTTGAACACGTCGGACATCTTCAGGCTCTTCGCGCCCGCCGCCGACAGGATCGCCTTGCCGCTCTGCCAAGGCTCACCACGGCGCGCAGCCTCATGCAGTGCACGGACAACCTGCGCCTGGATGGGGCCAAGGCGAAACTGGTGCCCGCCGCAACGGACGTCGTGATAGTCAGGTGATGCGCTGAAGATCGGCAGCTGCGGTCCAGTCTCTGCGCCGGAGAACCCTGTCTCGGCTTCGAAACGGTCACGTTCCTCGCGCCTTAGCAGCAAATCCTCAATGCTCAGAGGCACGCCATCGCGATCTCCCCAGATCGAGGCATAGTCCGACCGGGGCGTACGGAAGTCGCTCACTGTCAACTCAGCGGCCCGAAATAGCTGGAACACATCCCGCGCATGGAGTTCAAGCAGTCCACTGTAGTAGCTCTGCTCGGTGGGCACCCGAAAGTGCTCGCCTTCAATGGTTTCCTCATAGTCACCCAGTTCCAACGGCACACTGAAGACACGCACCGACAGCCGCAGCTTGTCGTTCTCCGCCAGATAGATCAGGTCGGCCTCGGAGATGGACCAGCGATCAAGGATCTCCGGCAGAGTAAAATACGCTTTCTCGATCTCCATCTGACCCCCGATTCCTGCCATTGAGTGTTTAGGGTTTGTTCTAAATCCTTGACGCCCTCCGATCAATCCTGTTTTATCCTATTGAATCCACAGCCCCTTGGGGAAAACATGACCGAGCATCATACGCTCTCAGACCGCCTTCGCGCCCGCGCTCAGCAACTCGGGCTCAGCCCCGCTCATGTCGCAGAGATGGCCGGGGTCAATCGCTCCTTCATCTATGACATCCTGCGCGGCCGCTCTTCGCGGCCGGGGATCGACAAGTTGGCTGAGGTCGCCCGTGTGCTGAAGGTCGAGCGCGAGTGGCTGATCCACGGCATCGGTGAGGTCGAAGGCGAGCCGCCCTTCATCGAGAACCCCGACGAGACATTCGTGGCGATCGCGCATGCAAGTCCGCGCCCGTCGATGGGCGGCGGCGCGGTGGTGACAGGGGATCACGACACGCCGGGCCGCGCCTATCATTTCCGCCGCTCCTGGATAAAGGGCAGCCTCAAGGCCAGCCCGTCACAGCTGCGCATCATGCACGTCGAAGGCGACAGCATGGCACCGACCCTGCTGGATGGGGACACCGTGCTTGTCGACATGACCCGGCGCGCGCCGAACCCGCCCGGGATCTTCGTGCTGGACGATGGCATGGGGTTGGTGGCCAAGCGGCTCGAGCATGTGCCGAACAGCGATCCACCTGCCGTCCGGGTGATCTCGGACAACGGCTTCTACAGCCCATACGAGCGCAGCGCCGAAGAAATCCACATCATCGGCCGCATCCGCTGGTTCGCGCGGGAGATTTGAGGCACATCAAGCCTGTATGGAAGAACCGCACTTTCTATTGATTGTGCAGCGGTGCAGCGGCGCAGCGGTTTCAGCGCGCAACAGCGCGACGACTCGCGGGATTGTAGACGCCCGCTAGGCCGATGCAAGAGCGGCCATCCGTTGGTCACGGAGCCCTCCGCCAAGTGCTCAAAGAACTCCAGCTTTACGTTGCAGAAACCTTTACTTCCCACTATATTTCCCATAGGCATACAGAAAAAATCACTCGGGAGGCGTGCTAGGTGTCATTCGCGGATAGGGACCCCTTCTTTGGCGACGTGCCTGGAAGCGTGCATCTACCCAAGACCCCCTTAACCGGGGTTTTGGTACAGATGCGTTTTCCCGAGGTACTTTCGATCTCAAAGCCAGCGTTTGTCGCTGATTTTCAAGAAGCCATTCGCCAAGCGTACCCACAGCACGTAAAAGAAGATGGATTTCAGCTAAGCTTTGGGCCAGATGGACCGCAGCACTCAAGCATCCCGACCTGGCGGTTTCTGGACGCAGCAAGAAAATGGCGAGTTACGTTGACCACGGATTTTCTGTCTCTAGAAACACGCGCATATTCATCAAGAGACGACTTCGCCGATCGGACGTCAAAGCTTGCAGCAGCCCTCCAGAGCGCTATCAGCCCTGGATATCTCACGCGCTTAGGCGTTCGGTACGTTGACCGGATACACGGTGAACAATTTGCGAATCTGAAAGAGTTTGTTCGTCCGGAAATCATGGGGATCTTCAACACGACCTTACAGAACCGCATAGATAGAACCATTTCTGAAGTACACGCAGAAACTGATTGTGGTAAGCTCTCTTCAAGGTGGGGTTACATGCCTGCAAATCAAACTCACGAACCAAGCCTAATGCCAGCAATAGCTGTGCCATCATGGTTTTTGGACATAGACACGTACCAAGACTTTAAAGAGCCAATTGAATTTAACCCAGAAGATGTCAGAGAGCGAACCATGCAGCTAGCTACTAGATCTCATGGATTCTTTAGATGGGCAGTGAGCGATGACTTCTTAAGATCGTATGGAGGCGAGCTATGATCGAAGCGCTGGCAATAGTCGCAAACAATGCACGTACGGATCTACCTCCAGAAACTTTTTCCCTTGAATTTGGCACAAGCCACGCCGCCGCACCCTATCGCTCTGATTGGGGCGAAAAGGAAATTGGCGTCACCCGAGCTTGGAGCCAATTTTCGTCTTCCGCCAGCACTTGGGAAGAAATGTTTGATAGCTGGATCTATCAAGCACACACGTCCAATGCCCCACAGTCTGTTGCTAATGGGGATAGTCAAGCGCGTCTGAACGCAATTTCACGCGCTCGGTCCGTTGAAAGAAGCATGGCTTCGGAGAACGTTTTTGAAATTAGACGACTTACAGGTTTCTCTTGGGCAAAGATTGGCGAACTTCTGAATGTGGACCGCCGAACGATCAATAATTGGGCTCAAGGAAGGCCGGTACGTGAGGCAAACCAATCGCATGTCGCGATGGTCTTGTCTGCGATTAGATACATCGATCGCGGGGATGCCGAGGAGAATCAAGAGCTACTTGAAAGAAGAATTTCGGGCACCCGGACTGCTTTTCACGTGTTGGCTGAAGGCAACGCAGAAGACGTAAAGCGAAAACTATCGTTTGGCGAAGTAAATCGTTTGCGACCAATGAGCTCCGACCATTCAGCTCAACCGTTTGATGGAATTCTTTTTCATGACGCCGCCGATGGAACAGAAGAATTGGAGGCTCTATCGTTTGAAGCAAAGCCAACATCTTCAAAGAAGGCGCTCAAGCGCTCGTGAGGCGTAGAAATTTTGTCTGATAACGATGAAAATGAAGACGACTACGCCTTTTTGAGTGAATGGCGGCAAGGCGACTTCTCGTTGAATGTTGGAGGCTTTCTCTATGCGGAGGCCTCCACGGACGGTGAGCTATATGATGCCAGAGAAATTCGAGAAGGAGTTCTAGGTCTCGTCGTCATCAGTCAGACTTGTGACATTGTGAGACGGACCGGTGGACGTCACTATGTCGCCGTATGCCCTCTCATCAAGCTTGAACCACAAGAGATCAAGGAAGTTCACAAGGGGCGAAAGCCCTATCTGTCAGTCGTGGAAAATGTTGAGGACGGTGTTTTTGCAGACTTGAGAAGGCCTTTCTCTGTAGACAAAGATCTTTTGCGCGGATGGGCACGGCTCGATGGCTTTTCTTCCGAAGCTAGTCGCGCGAGATTTTCTTCGGCGCTTGAGCGGAAATTTGGTCAGTTTGCATTCCCAGATGAATTCGACTCCGCCTTCAAGAATTTTAAGGACCGAGTTTGGTCCAGGCATGACAAAACAGATTCTCCACCTGGAAAAGTGTACCGTTCAATTCATCAGATACGTTTCAGAGTTCTTCCAAATTGGGAATCGCCAGAAAAGACTCTGGCAGTGATTGCTATCTTACTTCCGGCCGCTGATCGTGAGGTCGATGTTCAAGTAATTTCCGCGGAACTCAGTGAGCAATTGGCGAAAGTAAAATTACCAGACGGGTACAGATGGGATGAGCCGCCGTTTGTCGCTCAAACTGCCGATAGTCTTACTGCAACCGATATACTACAAAGCCATCGTGGCGATTTTGATTTTTTGTGTTTTTAAACTTAGTTAGTTCTACCGCGCAATTTTCACAGACTGGGCGGTGTTGCGCAGGCAGAGACGATACTTGGGCGAAATTTCGATGCCACTAAATTGACTGTGAGCGGGACCAGCCAGTTGTCGGCTTGTGTGATTCAAGCGGATACTATGACTTGCGAAGAACCACGACGTGTTACGACAACCCTCTGTTTTAACTTGAAAGTCCATTAGCACAGCGACCATCACAGGGCAAAACAGCTCCTGAGGTTCGCCCGCCATGCCCGACACCAGCGTCAATTTCGCCCCTCCACCTGAAACGCTCACCACCGATGAGCGATTGGCAGAACTCGCCCGGATCCTCGCCGCAGCCGTGGATCGCGCCAACCCTCCGACAATAAACGATAATTCTGCGAACAGCGGAGACAGTTCGCTGGACATCCTCACCCTTGTTCGCCGTCGTCGTCACCAGTTGCGAACCCGAGTTGGAGAGGACGAATGACGAAAACCAGAATGAAATCAGTAGGAAAGAGAACAGGCGTTTGCCCTGCGCAGGGCCACGCTGTCCTAGCAGACCTGGTCGCGCTGAAGACCATGACCGTGCCGGAGCTGCGTGAGAAATGGGCGGCGGTCTTTGACGCGCCCGCGCCGAACACCAGCCGCCAGAACCTCGAACTGCGGCTTGGCTATCGCATCCAGGAACTGGCCCTTGGGGGCATTGGCCGCGACACCCGGCGGACGCTGGACGCTCTGGCGGCGGAGGTGGCTTCCGGCGAACCCGGTCAGGTGATGACCGACCCACGACGTCCTGTGCCGGGTACCAAGCTGGTCCGTGAGTGGAATGGCATCGAACACACCGTCACCGTGCTAACGAAGGGCTTTGAGTGGCAAGGGCGCCGGTACAAATCGCTTTCCGGCGCGGCCCGGGCCATCACCGGGGCGAACTGGAATGGCTGGAAGTTCTTTGGCTTTACCCCACGCCCGAGGATTAGCAAATGACGCGTCATACACAGCCGCAACAACCCCGCCGCCTGCGTTGCGCAATCTACACCCGCAAATCGAGCGAGGAAGGGCTCGACATGGAGTTCAACAGCCTCGACGCCCAGCGGGAGGCCTGCGAGGCCTACATCGCCAGCCAGAAGGCCGAGGGTTGGGTCTGCCTGCGCGACCGGTATGAAGACGGCGGCTTCTCCGGCGGCACGCTGGAACGCCCGGCGCTAAAGGACCTGATCGCCGATATCGAGGACGGGCTAATCGACATCGTCGTGGTCTACAAGATCGACCGCCTCAGCCGCGCGCTGATGGATTTCTCCAAGCTGGTCGAGATCTTCGACAAGCACGGCGTTACCTTTGTGTCCGTCACGCAGTCCTTTAATACGACGACATCCATGGGGCGCCTGACGCTGAACATCCTGCTCAGCTTCGCCCAGTTCGAACGCGAGGTCATCGGCGAGCGGATCCGCGACAAGGTCGCTGCGTCCCGCAAGAAGGGCATCTGGATGGGTGGGCCGGTGCCGCTGGGGTACAACGTGAAGGACCGCAAGTTGATCGTGGACCCGGCCGAGGCCGAGACGGTGCGGACGATCTTCACCCTCTATGCCCGGTCCAGCTCCACGACGCAGGTGATCCGCGAGATGGACGCACGCGCGATCCTGACTAAGACTGGCAGGCCTTACGACAAGACCTCGCTGCTCAAGACGCTGCACAACAAGGTCTATCGCGGCCTCGCGGTGCACAAGGGCAACGCCTATCCCGGCGAGCACGACGCGATCATCGACTCCGCACTTTGGGACGAGGTGCACGATGTGATCGCGAACAACCGCGTCAAACGGGTTGCCGTTGCCAAGGAACCCTCACCGGCACTGCTGCGCGGGTTGATCTTCACCGAGACCGGCGTCGCGATGACCCCGCACCACACGAAGAAGGGCACGCGTCGCTATCGCTACTATGTCTCGATGGACGCGATCAAGAAACGGCCCAAGGCCGAGATCCGGGGGCCGCAGCGGCTACCCGGCGGCATGGTCGAGGATGCCGTGATCGGCGAAATCCGCCGCCTGCTGCGCACGCCGGAGGTCGCCGCGCGGGTGTCGCGGACCCTGCGCAAGGACCGGCCAGACCTTGGCGAGGCGGACATCAGCGCATCGCTCACCCATTTCGATGACATGTGGAAGGCGCTGATCCCGGCCGAGCAGGCGCGCGTGGTCAGGCTTCTGGTGGCGCGGGTCACCGCCAGCGACGCCGGGTTGGCGGTCGATCTGCGCCACGAGGGCCTAGGCGCGATTGCCGCGCTGATGGCCCCGGCCAAGTCGGAGGTGGCGTGATGGCAGAGCCCGATACACTCCGCGTCCACATCCCGCTCACCATGCGCAATCGCGGCGGCCGCCCTCGAATCCTACCGCCCAAGGAAATCGAGGCCGCCATGGAACGCGGCCAGGACGCCCGTCTGCTGCGTGCCATCGGCCGCGCATGGAACTGGCGGCGCAGGCTGGAGCGCGGCGACGTAAACACCATCGCCGACCTCGCCAGATCCGAAGGAATCTCCGACCGCTATGTCAGCCGCGTAATCCGGCTGGCATGGCTTTCGCCATCGGTGCTGGAACGGCTCGTGCTGCGACGCGAACCCACGGTGCTGTCGATCTTCGACCTTTGCGGCGTGGCGGAGCTGCCATGGGTTGAGCAGCCGGGGCGCGTGTTTGACTGAGGGTCAGTGAAAGCTGGCCTGAAAGCTCGTGGCGGTCAGCGACACGTGGGCGTCGAGCGGCGGGCGCAGTTCGAACGCCTTCGGCTCGCGCGCAAAGTGATAGAGCCGCATGAGGCACCAGTCCGCCCGCCGTTCGTCGGCAACAGCCAGCTCGTTCCGCGAGATATGGAATGGTGTGCGTTCCCAGCCGTTGGTCGTCTTCACTTCAATCAGTCGGGGCCGACCATCTGGAGCAAAGCTGGCGATATCATACCCAGCGCCATCGCCATCCTCCTCCGAGACCCATCGCACCTTTGACGCAAGATCAGAGCGCCCGGAGCCAGTCAGCACCGCTTTCTCATGCGCCAGCGCGCATTCCTCTCCCGCCCGGCCTAGCGCGCGGTTGCGCTCATCACGCTCCGCCACATCGAATTTGCGGGCGGTGGCGATGGTTTGCTCAAGTTCAGCCGGAGGCGGCTGGTTGCTGAGCGTCGGGGGCGGTCCAATCCAAAGTTGAGCCGCCTCGCGGAGGCCCATCGCGGGCCGGTCCGGAATGCGGGACAGCCAGCCGGGGTTGAGTTCCAACCAACGCGCCACCGCATCTTCTAGTGTGCCCTGATAGTTTTGCGCGGGCTTGTAGCCGGGAATCCAGTCCTCTCCGAGTGCCCTGAGAACCGCGCTGATGTTCTGGTGCTTGAACTCAATCGAACTTCGGTTGCGGTCGATCTGGGTCTGAAGATCGCGATTGTGAGCGGCTTTGTTGTAGGACTGGCCAGCAAAGTCCGCAGACAGCATCGCGAAGTAATCCGCGACGATCAGGTCATTCTCTGCGTCTGTCCAAGGCCCGTTCGACATGCGGCCAGGCTAGACACGCAAAAATCATTTGTCATCAGCAGTTTCGTCGGGGGAATGGGATACGAACCCACCCAAGAAATCCGCCTGTTTACGCTGGCATCCCGAGCAACACGCCTACTGCGCGTTCTGTAAATGTCGCCATCGATATCGTTCGGAACGCGCGTTCGAGTTTTGGCGGGGTTTGGCAACAGAGCATTGAAAAGTAACGATAACAGTGGACCGAACCGGAACGGGCGAGGTTCGCCCAAACTGAGACTGAGGGCCATTCTGAGCCCAGCTTTGGCCATGCCGCTCGTCTATGAGGTTCGGTCTGTTCACGCAAACCCCTTTGATAACACGGAAAAATCGGTCCCCGTCAGGGCGGTGTCACTGGTTCGCAATGGGGATAATGGCGGAGACGAAGGGATTCGAACCCTCGAGACGGTTTCCCGCCTACTCCCTTAGCAGGGGAGCGCCTTCGACCACTCGGCCACGTCTCCGCCGACGCGTATATCCAAGCCAACGTCTGGATTACAAGGCAAAACTGCCCCGTGCCGAAAAAAGCTCTCAACTGGCCGGACCTGCCCTGGATTGCACCCGGTCACGACGCGCGGCCGCAGAGGCGGCGGCGGTTCGGCCCGGATCACTGCGGGCCAGTCGTTCGGGCCCGCCCATCCGATTGCCGGGGCGGCGGTTGCGGCGAGATCGTCCGTGGCGACCTCCTGGCACGAGGACCGAAACGGCGCAGGTTTGCCCTGGGGCTGTCGGAGCGTATACAGGGCCGGGGCGAAACTCCGGCGCGCCGGACAAGCGGGCGATACTGCGGCCGGGACGCCGCAATTGAAGGGAGGGACGCATCCCATGCGGATGACGAAACAGGACGCCCTCGGGCGGTTGCAGCGGCTGATCGACCGCGCAGCGCCGGCTTCGGGCGACAGGTTGCCGACCGAGCGCCGCATGGCCGAGACACTTGGATGCAGCCGGGCGACGCTGCGGGCCGCGCTGGCCGAGCTCGAATCCCGGGGCCAGATCTGGCGGCGGGTCGGCCAGGGCACCTTTCGCGGCCGGGCGCCGATCGGCCAGCCGCTCCGGGATGCGATCCTGATCGAAGCAACCACGCCGCTCGACCTGATGGATGCGCGGGTGTTGCTCGAACCGCAGGTCGCGGCGGCCGCCGCCGAACGGCGCGAGCCGGCCGACATCGCGCATCTGCGCGACCGGGTCGCCGCCGGGCGCCGGGCGGGCGATCACGCGGCCTGCGAACGCGCAGACGACGCCTTTCACCAGGCGATCGCCGAGGTGACGCGCAATCCGGTGCTGATCGCCCTCCTGCGGCATTTTTCCGGCACGCGCTGCCGGTCGGTGTGGCAGCGGGAATGGGACCGCACCTACCGACGGGTCGGCGTCGATGCCTTTCGTCAGGTTCATTCCGATCAGCACCAGGCGATTGTCGATGCCATTGCCGCCGGTGATGCCGAGGCGGCCCGACGCGAGATGGCCGGCCACCTGGCGCTGGTGCGACAGGCGATCAGGGCCGCCTCTTCCGGCCCGGACTGAGCGATCAGCGGGCGCGGATGCGGCGGCTGCGGCGGCGGCCCGGCGCGATGCCGGGGCGGTTGGCCGGCAACCGCTCGCGCCAGAAGACATAGAGCCCCGAGCCCAGGATGATGGCAATCCCGACCCAGGTCCAGAGGTCGGGGAAATCGCCAAAGACCAGATAGCCTGCCGCCGTGGCGCCGACGATCTCGAGGTACTGGAACGGCGCCAAGGTGCCGGCCTCGGCCCGGCGGAAGGCCTCGGCGATCAGAACAAAGCTGGTGGCGGCAAAGGCCCCGGCGCCGAGGATCGCCATCCAGCCGGCGGGCGGCAGGGCCGCGAAACTCGCCGTGATCGCCCCTGCCGACCCGAAGACAAGCGTCAGCCCGCCCATGCCGAGGCAGGCATAGAAGGTGGCACCGCATTGCACCGTCAGGGCCGAGCGCAGCTTCGAGGCGCGGCGCAGCACGATCATGTTCAGCGCATAGGCGACGGCGGCCAGAAGCGGCAGCAGGGCCGCCGCGCCAAATCCGCCTCCGGGGCGGATCACGATCACCGCGCCGATCAGCCCGATGCCCACCGCCGCCATCCGGCGTGCGCCGACCTTTTCGCCGAGAAGCGGCCCGACCAGCGCGGTCAGGATCAGCGGCTCGACAAAGAAGATGGCAATCGCCGTGGCAATCGGCATCACCGAGAAGGCCCAGATCAGACTGCCCAGCGTCACCATCACCAGGCCGCCGGACAGGGCGACAACCGGCGAAAACATCGGCCCGCGCAAGCGGTGGCGCAGCAGCAGCGCCGCCGGCACGAGAAACAGCGCCTGCGCCAGCAACCGCGCCAGCGTCACTTCGGCCGGGTGCAAATCGGCGGTCAGCACCTTGGCAAAGGTGTCGCCAATGGGCAGCAGCAGCATGGCCAGAGCCATGAAGATCATCCCGAGTGTCGAGTCGGACATGGATCACCTCACGAATGACAGGCCCGCAAGCGGGCCGGATGTCCGGGCGTTCAGGACGGAGAATACGGGCTTTGGACGCGCGACTGCGGCGGCGACGCCATCGCGCGCCTCGCGGCTTTCTGTCTGTCTAGGGGCCGCGGCGCGACGGATCAACCCGCGCGGCCGCTGTCAGAGCGCAAAGAACACGACGGTCAGCACCGCGCCGATGGCGACGATCAGCAGCCGCAACAGATCCATGCGCCGGATGCGCCGTGCCTGGCGCGCGCCGATATAGCCACCCAGCGTCGTCGCCAGCGCCAGCACCACGGCCGATTCCCAGGCGATCAGCCCGGCGGTGGCATAGGTCGTCACCGACACCAACGACAGCACGGCCGACAGCAGGTTTTTCAGCCCGTTCATGTTGTGCAGGTTCTCGAAGCCGATCAGGCTGAAGGCGGCGAGCAGCATGATCCCCAGCCCGCCGTTGAAATAGCCGCCATAGCCCGCCACCAGAAGCAACGCCACGGCCGACACCAGCGGGCCGATCACCGCGTGGCCCCGCGCCCGCACCGCCGCCACCAGCCGCGGCCCCAGTGCAAAGAGCAGCGTCGCGGTGAGCAGCAGCCAGGGCACAATGCCGACAAAGGCGTCGCCAGGCGTGATCAGCAACAGCCCCGCCCCAGCCAGGCCGCCCAGAGCCGAGACCAGCACGATGGCCCGCAACGGCAGGCTGCCCTCGGCGCGGATGTCGTGCCGGTAGGCCCAGGCGCTGCCGATATAGCCGGGCAGCGCCGTCAGGGTGGCGGTGGCATTGGCCATGATCGGCGGCACCCCCAGCCAGACCAGCGCCGGAAAGCTGAGCAGCGTTCCACCGCCGGCGATGGCGTTGATCATCCCGGCCAGAAGGCCCGCGATGACAAGTACGGCATAAGACAGCATTCCAGGCTCCTCGCGTCGACGTTTCCGCCCTATGCCGCAGATGGGATTGGTCTGCAAATTGGTTCGTTCGCGACCACGGGGCCCCGCCCGCATTTTCCGGCTCTGCCATTCGATGAACCACGCATGCCGGTTTTCTCGCTGAAGACGCCAGTGCCGGGCAGAAATGCCAAAATCTCGCGTGCGCCCCGGAATGCTTCTGATACTCCATAGACATGGATATCGTATTGATCACCACCATTATCGCATCGCTGTTCCTAGTCATCGGCGCGGCCGAGCCCTTGGCGGCGCGATTGCGCCTGCCCTACAGCGTGATCCTCGCGGTGCTCGGGGTGATGATCGGCCTTGGTGCCACGTTTTTCCTGCGCACCCAGCTCACCGATGCGCTCAATCCGGTGGCCGAGGCGATCCTCGGGCTGCCCATCCGCTCGAATGTCTTTCTTTATGTCTTTCTGCCGACGCTGCTATTTCAGGCGACGCTGGGGATGAACCTGCGCCGGATGCTGGACGACTGGGTGCCGATCCTGGTGCTTGCGGTGGTGGCGGTGGTGGTGGCCACCTTCAGCGTCGGATATGCGCTGGCCTGGGCCAGTTCCCTGCCGCTGGCGGCCTGCCTGCTGATCGGTGCCATCGTCTCGACGACCGATCCATCGGCGGTGGTCTCGATCTTCCGCTCGATCTCGGCGCCGCGTCGGCTGGCGCGGATCATCGAGGGCGAGAGCCTGCTGAACGACGCCGCCGCCATCGCGCTCTTCGGGCTGTTCATGGGCTTTGTGATGCTGGGCCTGCCCGATCCCGAACTTGGCGAGGCGCTGGCCCGGTTTCCGATGCTGATCGCCGGCGGTGCCTTTACTGGCTGGTTCGCGGCGCGGGTCGCGGTCTGGGTCATGGCGCTGTTCAGCCGGCACGAGCTGGCGCAGATCTCGATCTCGGTCGCCCTGCCCTACCTTGCCTATATCGGTGCCGAACAGATCGTCGGCGCCTCCGGGGTGATCGCCGTGGTTGCCGCCGGGCTGACAATGAACCTGACCGCCCCTGGTCGCCTGCCGCCGCAGGCCTGGGCCAACCTGCGCGAGCTCTGGGACGTGCTCGCCCATTGGGCCGGGGCGCTGATCTTCATCCTTGCCGCGCTGCTGATCCCGCGGCTTCTGGAAGAGGTCAGGTTCGCCGATTTCCTGCTGGTCGGGGTGGTGATCCTCGCCGCCATCGCCGCGCGTGTGGTGATCCTGTTCGGGCTGCTGCCGCTGCTGTCGCGGCTCAAGCTGTCGCCGCCGGTCGACCGGCCCTACCGGGTCGCGATCCTCTGGGGCGGGCTGCGCGGCGCGGTGACCCTGGCGCTGGCGCTGGCGGTCACCGAAAGCTTCCGAGTGCCCGACGGCATCCAGCGGGTGGTGGGCATCCTCGCCACCGGTTTCACGCTCTTTACCCTGATCGTGCAGGGCACGACCCTGCGCTGGATCATCGGCCGGCTCGGCCTCGACCAGTTGTCGCCGATCGATCAGGCGCTGTCGCGGCAGGTGGTCGCCGTGGCGCTTCAGACCGTGCGCGAGGACGTGGCGCGCACCACCGAGAACTACGACTTGAGCCGCGACATCGTGCGCTCGGAAGCCAAACGCTTTGGCGAACGGCTCGACGCGGCGGTCAAGACCGCCGAGGACAGCGCCGACATCCTCGACCGCGACCGGATTGCCCTGGGCCTGATCGTTCTTGCCGGCCACGAGCGCGACACCATCCTGCACCGGATGCGCGAACGGACGATCTCGGCCAGGATGGCGGAAAAGGTGCTTTCCGATGCCGACCGGCTGATCGAGGGCGCGCGATCACAGGGCCGCAGCGGTTACCAGCGCGCTGCGCGGCGCAGCGTTGCCTATGGCCTGGCGTTCCGCACCGCGGTCGCGCTGAATGCTCGGATCGGCCTGGCGGCGCCGCTGGCCAGGATGACCGCCGACCGCTTCGAGCTGCTGCTGTCGCAACGGCTGATCCTGCGCGATCTCGGCGGCTTTATCGATGGCCGCATTCGCAGGATTCACGGCCGTCGCGTGGCCGAGTTGCTGAACGAGCTGCTGTCCCGGCGGATCGAATCGGTGGAAACCGCGCTTGAGGGGTTGCGCCTGCAATATCCCGGCTATGCCGAAAAGCTCGAGCGCCGTTTCATCCGCCGCACCGCGCTGCGGCTCGAAGAGCGCGAATATATGATGATGCGCGAAGACGGGCTGATCGGCGCCGAGGTCCATACCGCGCTGATGCAGGAACTCGCCGCACGCCGGGCCGCCGCCGAAACCCGCCCCCGGCTCGATATCGCGCTGCAAAGGACGACGCTGGTCCGGCAGTTCCCGCTGTTCGCCGAATTCGAGGAAAGCGCGGTAAAGCGGCTCGGGCGGGTGCTCGAGACCCGCTATGTCAATGCCGGCGAAGTCGTCATCCACAAGGACAGCGCCGCCAAACGGGTGTTTTTCATCGCCTCGGGCGCGGTGGAGTTGAAGTCTGCCGGCCAGTCCTGGCGGCTGGGGCGCGGCGAGATGTTCGGCCAGATGGCGATCCTGACGCAGAGATCGATCCGCGCCGAGGCCCATGCCATCGCCCCCACCACGCTGCTGGTGCTGGACGAGGACCGCTTTCGGCGGCTGATCGTGCGCAGCAAGGCGTTGCGCAAGGCGGTGCGCGCCAGCGCCGAAAAACGCGGCATTGAACCGGCGGGACTGTTGCCGGACGCGGACAAAGGCTCCTAAGGCGTTTCGGGGAATACCTGAGCCATCAAGCATCACGAAAAGCCCGAGAGCGCCGAAGGCGTGGCAGGGTTTTGGTGATTCAAGGTTTTCCCGAAACGCTCTAGCCGTCGGGCCGGCGGCTACCCTTCGATCTCGTAGGCCTCGATGAAGCCGCGGTCGGGCTCCACCCCCAGCCCCGGCCCGGTGGGCACCGCGATCAGCCCGTCGTTGCGTTTGACCTGTCCCTGAATGTCCAGCGGTTCCGCCAGCAGGTGATCGCGAAAGCGGTTCTCGGTGGTGTCGAACTCGAGCCAGGGCTCGCGCGGGAACAGCCCGCCGGGCATCGGCGGCATGGCCGCCAGCAGGTGCAGGTTGGTCGCCACGGCGATGGCCGAGCCCCAGACGTGGTTGAACACCGGCGTGAAATGCGCATGGCACAGCGCCAGCACCCGCAGGTATTCGGTGATGCCGCCCAGCGCGCAGACTTCGGGCTGCGCAATGTCCAGCCCGCGGCTCTCCAACAGCGCCCGCCAGCCCCAGCGGTTGAACTCGGCCTCGCCGCCCGAGATGTTGACCTTGAGCCCGGCGCGCAGCTCGCGGTAGCCATCGAGATCCTCGGGGGCGATCGGCTCTTCGAACCAAAAGGCGCCCAGCTCGTCCAACGCCCGGCCGACGTAGAAGGCGTCAGAGGTTGTATAGGCGTGGTTGGCGTCGGCCATGAAATCGAAATCTTCACCCACCCCGCGCCGCACCGCCTCGGCCAGTTTCACATCGTCCTTGGCGCCAAGGCCGATCTTCATCTTGGTGGCGGCAAAACCCATGTCGCGGATCGCCGCCGCCTCATCGACAAAGCGCGCGACGTGATCGGCGGTGCTCTCGCGTTTCAGCATCATGCCGTAGCCATAAGACCGCACATGGCTGCGATGCGCGCCGCCGATCAGCTTGTGGATCGGCTGGCCCGTCACCTTGCCGGCAATGTCCCAGAGCGCGATATCGACGCCCGAGAGCGATTGCAGCGGCATCCCCTTCTGTCCGTGATCGCGCAGCAGGTTGTAGACCCGGTGCCAGATCACGTCGCGGTCCATCGGTTCCATGCCCAGCACCAGCGGCTGGATCACCTTTTCCACGATCGCCTTGTTGGCCAGCGCGACATTGCCCGGGCCAAAGCATTCACCCCAGCCGGTGATCCCCTGATCTGTCTCGACCTCGACGATATGGGCGGTGCGTTTCGAATAGTATTGCTGCGAATAGCCCAGCTCTTCGGGCATGTCGCATTGAAGAACGTGGCTGGTGATCCTGGTGATCTTCAGAGAGCTGGCGATTGCTTCGAGTTTCATGAAATCCTCCATCAGATCAGCCCCCGGCTGATACGCTTGACGACGAGATAGTCGTTCAGGGCAAGCCGCGAGCAATCGTGCCCGATGCCGGATTGCCCGATCCCGCCATGCGGTAGGTAGATGTCGTATTTGACGCCGTTAATCTGCACCTCGCCATAGCGCAGGCGCTTGGCGACCGCCTCGGCCAGCGCCAGATCGGCGGTGAAGATGTAGGAGGCCAACCCGCCCTCCTCGCCGTCATTGGCACGGTCGAGCACCGCCTCGCGGTCGTCGAAGGGGATCAGGCTGACCACCGGGCCAAAGATCTCGTCCTGGTAAATCCGCATCTCGGGGGTGACCTGATCGAGCACCGTGGGCGCCAGAAAATGCCCCGTCTCCAGCCCCTCGGGCCGGTCGCCGCCGGCGAGCAGCGTCGCGCCCTTTTCGACCGCCTCGTCGATCAGCCCCTTGACCCGGGCCCAAGCCCGGCGGTCGATCATCGGGCCAGTGAGGATATCGGCCTCTCGGTCAAAACCCACCTTGGCGGCCCTGGCCCGTGCCACCACCTTGTCGCGGAAGGCTTCATGGACCTCGCGTTCCACGAAGACCCGGTTCGGGGTCACGCAGATCTGGCCCGCGTTGTTGAATTTCACCGTGGTGACAATCTCTGCCGCCAGGTCGAGGTCGGCGTCGCGATAGATCAGCACCGGTGCATTGCCACCCAGCTCCATCGAGAATTTCTTGATCGAGGTCGCGCCCACCTTCATCAGATGCCGGCCGGTGTTGGTCGAGCCGATCAGGGTGATCAGGTTGGGAATGGTCGAGGCGGCCAGCGCATCCGAAGGCCCGTAGCCATCGGTTGTCAGGATATTGACCACCCCCGCCGGCAGGCCGATTTCCTGGCACAATTCCCCCACAGCATAGGCCGAGACCGGGGTCGCGGCCGAGGGGCGGATGATCACCGGACAGCCGGCGGCCATGGCCGGGGCGATCTTGTAGGCGAGGTTCAGGAGCGGGAAGTTCCACGCCAGATAGGCCACCGCCACGCCGACAGGCTCATAGACGATGCGATGGTCGTGAGTGCCGTCGAGATCGCGCAACGTCTCGTCGTGAACGCGCTGGATTTCCTCGGCATAGAATTTCAGCGACCGCTCCAGCAGGTCGAAATCCTCCTGCGTGCCGCCCCAGGGCTTGCCCATCTCCTGATGGATGCACTCGCGCAGCATCTCTTGATTGGCGATCACCGCGCCGCGCAGTTTCAGCATCCAGCGCTGGCGCTCGGCCACCGGCGTCGCGGCCCAGCCGGGCGCGGCGGCCCGGGCGGCCTTCAGGGCCCTGTCCACGTCGTCCAGCCCGGCAGCGGCGACCGTGGCCACGCAATCCTCGGTGGCCGGGTTCACCACGTCGAGGCGGGCCTGCCCCTCCACCAGTTCACCGCCGATATACATCTTCTTGTGCCGGACCATGGGCGTCTCCGCAGGCTGTAAGTACATTCATAATATGTTTAACACTCGCCGAAACAGGAGTCGACCCCGATCCCATGCCCCCGGAAGATGATCCATGCAGGTCCTGATTTCGGTGATTGTCATTGCTTCAACGCCGGATTGAGATGTTGCTGATGGTCGTGTTGTTCCTGCGCCGGGCGACCGTCGATATAGCTGCCCACCGGCAGGTGATAGCCGCCAAAGGCCAGCGCATCGCCCTCGGCCTGCATCCAGTCGAACAGCCGGGTTTTCAGCCGCGCCTTTTCCGCCTTCAGCGCCGGATCCTCCGCCCGGTTGATGCGCTCCTGCGGGTCGGTCTCGAGATCGTAGAGCTCTTCGAGGTCATGCGGGCTCCAGGCGTATTTGTAGCGCGCTTCGCGGATGCCACGGAATTTGAACTGCCGGCCCTGATAGGCGTCGTAGCCATAAGTCGCGTGGTCATGCGCGGTGGCGTCAAAGCTGCGCCCGGCCTCCTCCGGCGTCAGCAGACCGGCCGCATCACTTTCGGCCAGCAGCGTCGGAAAGAGGTCACGGAAGCCCACGAACCCGGCGTTGACGGCACCGGCCCCCTGCCCCGCCTCGCGGATCAGCATCGGGATGCGCATCACCTCCTCGTAAAAAAACGGCCCCTTGTCGAACCAGCCATGCGCGCCCAGCATCTCGCCGTGATCGGCGGTGAAGGCGAGGCTGGTGGTCTCGTCCAGCCCCAGCGCCGTCATCTCGCGCCGGAACCGGCCAAAGAGATCGTCGATGAAGGAGCAGAAGCCAAAGTAATGCTGCGCGGTGCGGCGCCAGTCCTGCTGGTCGAGGCCACGGGTGTCCTGACAGGGCCAGTAATGCGCGCCTTGGGCCTGCGGCTTGCCCGCTTCGGTGAATTGCGGAACGAAATTCTCGGGCATGTAGTCGTCGGGCAGATCGTCATACATCCCCACCCATTCCGCCGGCACGTGATGCGGGAAATGCGGCCCGGGGAGCGACACGATCAGGCAGAAGGGCTTGCCGCTGGCCGAGAGGCTCTCGAGCTTTTCAATCCCCGCCATCACCCGCTTTTCGTCCATGTGGGTGCCTTTGGTGATCGTGCCGTAGAACGGCGTCTTGCGCGGCGAGGCGAACTCCAGATCATTGGCCGGGATCAGCGGCTCGCTGCCGCCGTCCGACAGTTGGGCGTCGATGCCGCGATCCGACAACGCTCCGGCGCCAAGATGCCATTTGCCGATGAAGGACACGTCGTATCCCGCCTCCTGCAACCGCTCCATATAGGTCTTGTGGCTGGGGTGGAGCTTGCCCTGCGGATAGAAGGAAGAGCCCTGCACATTGTCCATGGTGCCGGTCTGATGCGGCCATTTTCCGGTAAAGAGACTGCCGCGCGCCGGCGTGCAGAGCGGCACCGAGGTGAAGGCGTTGACGTGGTTCGTGGCCTCGTCACGAAACGCCTGAAGATGCGGCAGCTTGCAGGGATGGCCGGGCTGGTTCAGCGTGTCCCAGCGCCATTGATCGGTGATGAAGAGGATGATGTTTTTCGCGGTCATGCGGATACTTTCAAAGTGATTTCAGGGAGTCGCGCGCGGGTGTTCGATCAACCAGATCGCCAGGCCCGAAGCCGTCACGCCCTGTTTGAAATTCGTCATCCTGTCCTCCCTCCGGTCAACGTTGTCTCTGGTACTGCCGCGGGGCCGTAGAACCAAACATATTATGTTTGAATGAATTTCGGTCAGACGGGATTGAGATGCAATTTCTCGGGCTCGCCGCGCCAAACGCGGCGCAAACTCGCGTTGAACTCTGCAACAAACGTATTATGATTAATCAAAAAGGAGTATCCGCATCGTGCCCGCCTCTGACACAGACGTCCTGAACCCCGCGTCGGCCACCCTGTCCCGTTCGCTCTCGGGCCAGATCTCGCGCAAGCTGGGCGAGCGCATTCTCGACGGCCAGCTCTTGCCCGGCCAGCTCCTGCCGGACGAGAACGCGCTTTGCGATGAATTCGGAGTCAGCCGGACGGCGGTGCGCGAAGCGGTCAAGATGCTGGTCGCAAAGGGGCTTCTGGAGGTGCGCCAAAGGATCGGCACCCGGGTGCAGGACGTCAGCCACTGGCAGATGCTCGATCGCGACGTGCTGATGTGGCACCAGTCGCTGACCATCGAGGACGAGCGGCTGATCAGCCTGATGGAACTGCGGCAATCGATCGAACCCGACGCCGCCTATTACGCCGCCAGCCGGCGCAGCGCGGCGCAGCTCGCGGCGATCCGCGACGCGGTGGACCAGATGCAAGCCCATACCGGCGAGAACAGCGAATATGTCCTGGCCGACGCGCGATTTCACATCGCGGTGCTGCGCGCCACCAACAACCGCTATCTCGAAGCGCTGGAAAACGCGATCTTTGCCGGGCTCATGCTGTCGATCCGGCTGACCAATCCCGAGGAGCGGCTGAACCGCCAATCGGTGCCGCTGCACCGCGCCATTGCCGAAGCCATCGAGGCGCAGGATGCGGAGGCGGCGTATGACAGGATGAAGGACCACCTGGCCGATGCCGCAAAGCGGCTCTCGGCGGTGGTGAAGCTCGACCCGCCGGCCTGAGCACGCCGCGCCGGCCGGGCCGTCTTTCGGCGGAAACAGCGCGGACCGGGTGTCCGTGCTCGCCCGTCAGATGACGGGGGTCAGGTGTTGAACAGGAAATGCATGACGTCGCCGTCCTGCACCACATAGGTCTTGCCCTCGGCGCGCATCTTGCCCGCCTCCTTGGCCCCCTGCTCGCCATTGCCGGCGATGTAATCGTCATAGGCGATGGTCTCGGCGCGGATGAAACCCTTTTCGAAATCACCGTGAATGACCCCGGCGGCCTGCGGCGCACGGGTGCCTTCGCGGATCGTCCAGGCACGGGCCTCCTTGGGACCGACGGTGAAATAGGTTTCGAGGTGCAGCAGGTCATAGCCGGCGCGGATCAGGCGGTCGAGGCCGGCCTCTTCGAGACCCATCTCCGCCAGGAACATCTCGGCCTCTTCGGCGTCGAGCTGGCTGATTTCCTCTTCGATCTGGGCCGAGATGATGACATGGCCGGCGCCCTGCGCGGCGGCCATCTCGGCCACCTTGGCGGAATGTTCGTTGCCTTCGGCGGCGCTGCCCTCGTCGACATTGCAGACATAGAGGATCTTCTTGGCGGTCAGAAGCTGAAGATTCTTCCAGGCCTTGCGGTCTTCATCATCGACCTCGACCAGCCGGGCCGGCTTGCCATCCTCGAGCATCGCCTGGGCGGCGGCCAGCAGCCGCTCCTGCTGGGCGGCCTCCTTGTCACCGCCCTTGAGCTTGCGCACCAGACCGGCGCGGCGCTTCTCGACGCTTTCGAGATCGGCGAGCATCAGCTCGGTCTCGATCACCTCGGCATCGGCCACCGGATCGACGCGGCCCTCGACATGGGTGACGTCGCCATCCTCGAAGCAGCGCAGCACATGGGCGATGGCATCAACCTCGCGGATGTTGGCGAGGAACTGGTTGCCAAGCCCCTCGCCCTTGGAGGCGCCTTTGACCAGGCCGGCGATATCGACAAAGGTCATCCGCGCCGGGATGATCTGCTTGGACTGGGCGATCCCGGCCAGCGTGTCGAGCCGCGCGTCGGGCACCGCCACATCCCCCACATTGGGTTCGATGGTGCAGAAGGGAAAATTCGCGGCCTGTGCGGCCGCGGTGCGCGTCAGCGCGTTGAATAGCGTCGATTTGCCCACGTTGGGCAGCCCGACAATCCCCATCCTGAAGCCCATGGGAGCCGCTCCTTTGTCTCATGTCGGGGCGCTTCTATTGGCGCTGCGGGTCAAAGGCAAGCGGTGGCCGGCGCCGGTGGGTTGCAAACCCACCCTACACGCGCCCGTAGGGTGGGTTTGCAACCCACCGCCCGGCCGGACCCGATCCCCATTGCCAAGACGGCGTAAATTCGGCACATGGCTAGGACGGAAACGAAGGACAGCCCCATGACCCGCATCGACGCCAAATTCGCCGCTCTGAAAGACCAGAACCGCAAGGCTTTCGTCGCCTATGTCATGGCCGGCGATCCCGATTTCGACACCTCTCTGGCCCTGGTGCGCGGCATGCCGGGCGCCGGCGTCGACGTGATCGAGCTCGGCCTGCCCTTCACCGACCCGATGGCCGACGGCCCGACGATCCAGCTGGCGGGGCAGCGCGCGCTCGAAGGCGGCATGACGCTCGACCGCACGCTCGAGCTGGCCCGCCGCTTCCGCGAAGACGACGACACGACGCCGATCGTGATGATGGGCTATTACAACCCGATCTATTCGCGCGGCGTCGATACCTTTCTGGAGCAGGCCCGCGCCGCCGGCATCGACGGGCTGATCGTCGTCGACCTGCCCCCCGAAGAGGACGAGGAGCTTTGCCTGCCGGCACAGGCCGCCGGGCTCAACTTCATCCGCCTCGCCACGCCGACCACCGATGACAAGCGGCTGCCCAAGGTGCTGACCAACACCTCGGGCTTTGTCTATTACGTCTCGATCACCGGCATCACCGGCGCGGCCGAGGCCCAGGCGGCCGATGTCGGCCCCGAGGTGGCGCGGATCAAGGCGGCCTCGGATCTGCCGGTGATCGTCGGCTTCGGCGTGAACTCGCCGGACAAGGCGCAATCGGTGGCCTCGGTGGCCGATGGCTGCGTCGTCGGCTCGGCCATCGTCAAGCGGATTGGCGACGGCGAAAGCGTCGACGACGTGCTGGCCTATGTGGCGACCCTGGCCGCAGGTGCGCACCGGGCCTGATGGCCGCCTTGCTCCCGGGCGAGCCCCTCACCCCGCCGCACCCCCGGCGCGCAGCAGATCGGCCATGCGCTGCACCAGCACCTCGCGTTTGACCGGCTTGGCGACATGGCCATCGATCCCGCGCCGCAGATATTCCTCGACCTGATGAGTCATGGCATTGGCGGTCAGGGCGATGACCGGGCATCGGGCACGCCCGGTTTCGGCCTCATGCGCGCGGATCAGCGCCACCGCCTCGAGCCCGCCCATCACCGGCATGTTCACATCCATCAGCATCAGGTCGAACCCGCCGCCCCGCCCCTCTGCAACCGCCTCGGCGCCGTTCCCGACCATGGTCAGCTCGAGCGGATAGGGCTTGAGCAGATGGTGCAGCACCAGCCGGTTGGTCCTGTTGTCCTCGGCCGCGAGAACCCGCCAGGGTCGGGCGCGCAATACGGCCTCGGCCTCGCGCGGGCCGAGCAGGCCGGTGGTCTCGGGGGCATCGGCGGCGACAAGACGGAACGAAGCGACAAAGACGGCACCGCCGTCCGGCGGGCTGTCAAACACCAGGTCGCCCGCCATCAGCGCGCAGATTCGCCGGGCGATCCACAGGCCCAGCCCGGTGCCGCCATGGCGGCGGGTGATCGAGGCATCGGTTTGCGAGAACGGCTGGAACAACCGGTCGCGCTTGTCGGCCGGCACCCCGGGACCGGTGTCGCTGACCCGCACCTCGAGCCGCGCGCACGCTTCCGCCGATGACAGCACCCGTGCCTCCAGCCGCACGCTGCCGCGCAGGGTGAATTTGACGGCATTGGACACCAGGTTCGAGATCACCTGCCGCATCCGCGTCGGATCGGACACCACCCGCCGGTCGCTGCCGAACTCGAAGCTGCGCTCGAAGCTCAGCCCCTTTTCCTCGGCCTTGAGCGCATGGAGCCGGCAGACCCCTTCCAGCAGCTCGTGCAGGTTGAAGGCGATCTCCTCGATCTCCATCTGCTCGGCCTCGATCTTGGTGAGGTCGAGAATGTCGTTGACGATCGACAGCAGTGCCTGGCCCGAGGCGGTCATCACGTCGAGCATGTCCTTCTGCGCCAGTTCCAGCCCGGTATCGTTCAGCGCCTCGGCCATGCCGAGCACACCGTTGAGCGGCGTGCGGATCTCATGGCTGATCATTGCCAGAAAGGCGGTCTTGGCGGCATTGGCGCGCTCGGCCGCGGCGGTGGCGCGGGTCAGCTCGGCGGTGCGCGCGCGCACCTGATCCTCCAGCGTGGCCGCCTGCTCGCGCAGCGCCGCATTGGCGACAAAGAGTTCGCGGCTTTTCTGGTCGAGCAGGGATTCCGCCTCTTCGCGGGCCCTGCGCTCGCGCAGGTAGCGCCGGCGCGAGACCGGCGCGGTGTCCGATCTGGGCGGATCGCCGTCCACCCGCCTACCCGGTCAGTTGCACGTGAAAACGCGCCGCGCGGGCGTGATCATCGCCGATCTCGGTCACCGTGATCTCGGCCGGCTGCCTGAAATGCGCTACGCAGGCTTCGATCATGCCATGGCAGAAGGGCACCAGCGGCCGGTCCGAGCGATAGGTCATGGTCAGCGCGCGCATGCCGTGCCACTCGGTCTCGAACGTCGGAAGCTCGGCATCGGGGTAGAGCTTGCGCACTTCGACATGCACCTCGTTCTCGATCGCGTCGAGCATGGCCAGGGCATTGGGTTTGTCGGCGAAAAACGCCGGATACCCTTCGACGAACCGTCCATGAACCCATTGGCCGAAGCGGCGTTGCAACTCCGGCACCGGAATCGCCGTATGGTCGCTGATCGCGCCGACAATGCGCATCAATTCGCCACAGGAATAATTGCCCACCGCGCTGTAGGCGCCGTCATTGTCCAGTGCCAGCCCGTCGAGGATATCGTCGACCGCCGCTTCGCCGAGCGCATGCTCCGCCATGCTCAGCAATTCGGTGAAAACCATGCCTTTCATCTGCCGTCTCCTTGGCTGCTGGATCCGGTCTAGCCCAGAGAAGTAAAAAGGCGCTTAAACTCCGTCGCAGGCCACTTGCGAGAAAATCGGCAAACTGGTAAGGAAAATTTACCAATCCAGCAAATGAGCCGCTCATGCCCGTGATCACCTCCATCGACGACCTCAAACGACTCTACAAATCGCGGGCGCCGCGGATGTTCTACGACTACTGCGAATCCGGCAGCTGGACCGAGCAGACCTTTCGCGAAAACAGCTCGGACTTCGACCAGATCCGCCTGCGTCAGCGGGTGGCGGTGAGCATCGACAACCGCGCCACCGCCAGCCGGATGATCGGCGAGGATGTGGCGATGCCGGTGGCGCTGGCGCCGGTGGGCATGACCGGCATGCAACATGCCGACGGCGAGATCCTGGCTGCGAAAGCCGCCGAAAAATTCGGCGTGCCCTTCACCCTCTCGACCATGTCGATCTGTTCGATCGAGGATGTGGCCGAGGCCACAAGCAAGCCTTTCTGGTTCCAGCTCTACACCATGAAGGACGAGGATTATGTGCGCCGCCTGGTCGAACGCGCCCGGGCCGCAAGGTGCTCGGCGCTGGTGATCACCCTCGATCTGCAAATCCTCGGCCAGCGCCACAAGGATCTGAAGAACGGCCTGTCGGCCCCGCCCAAGTTGACCCCGGCCGTGATCGCCGATCTGGCGACCCGCTGGCGCTGGGGGCTGGGCATGTTGCAGACCCGGCGGCGCGAGTTCCGCAATATCGTCGGCCATGTCAAGGACATCTCCGACCCCGCTTCGCTCATGGCCTGGACCAACGAGAATTTCGACCTCACGCTGGACTGGGGCAAGATCGCAAAGCTCAAGGAGCTGTGGGGCGGCAAGGTGATCCTGAAAGGCATTCTCGATGCCGAGGACGCCCGGATGGCGCTCAAGGTCGGCGCCGATGCCATCGTGGTGTCGAACCATGGCGGACGGCAGCTCGACGGGGCGCTGTCCTCGATCCGGGTGCTGCCGGAAATCCTGGATGCGGTGGGCGACGAGATCGAAGTGCATCTCGACAGCGGCATCCGCTCGGGCCAGGACGTGCTCAAGGCCGTCGCCATGGGCGCCAAGGGCACCTATATCGGCCGCGCCTTCATCTATGGTCTCGGGGCCATGGGCGAGGCCGGCGTGACCCGGGCGCTGGAGGTGATCCACAAGGAGCTCGACGTCTCGATGGCGCTCTGCGGCAAACGCGACATCAAGCAGGTGAACCGCGATATCCTGCGGGTGCCGGAGGATTTCGGCGGCCGCTGGCAGCGCTGAGCGCCACCGGGGTTGATGGCCGCCCGAAGCGGAAAAAGGGGGCGCTGCCCCCGCCGCCTGCGGCGCCTCGCCCGCGGGTATTTGTGAACAGAAGAAGACCGGGGATCAGGGGCGGAAAATCGGCACATGCGACCCGGCCTCGGGCGGCAGATCGCCGGTGAGACGGGGGTCGTCGCTGACCTCGACGCTCTGGCGGACCGGAGTAAAGCCCGCGCGGCGATAGAACCCTAGCGCCTGCGGGCTGTCGAGCTGGCAGGTGTGGACGTGGAACCGGGTGATGGGCCGGGAAAAGGCCCGCTCGATGGCGAAATTCATCAGGGCGCGGCCGACGCCCTGGCCGATCAGCGCCGGGGTGAGGCCGAAATAGGCCAGTTCGCAGCTCTCCCCGTCGCGGCTGTCGAGTTCGAGCAGGCCTTCGGCACGGCCCTGGCATTCGACCGCATAGACCTCGACACCGGGGTCGGTGATCGCGGCGGCGAGCGCGGCCTCGGACAGCCGCAGCCGCGAAAACCACAACCAGTCCGCGCCGCCGACGCGCAGAAACAGAGCGCGATACCAGGCTGGATCGGGATCGGTGACGTGGCGGATGGTGCAGCCCTCGGGCATGGCACCGCCGCGCGCGGGCGGCGGCCGGCGCATTTCCAGATAGGTGGTGACCTCGACCACCTTGCCGGGGGGAATGTCGTGGGAACCGTCAGCCAGCATGGCCTCTCCTGTGATGGGTTGCGAGCAGCGGCGCGAGGACGAAGGTGATGACCAGCAGCGCCGCGCCCATCGCCGCGAAGGACCAGCCGAGGCCGATGGCCTCGGAGACGAAGCCCATGACCGGCGGCCCGATGAAAAATCCGGTATAGCCGATCATGGAAATCTGCGCGATGACACCTGTGCGGGCGCGGTTGCCGACATTGCGGCCGACATAGGAAAACGCCATCGGCGCCACCACCGAGACACCCAGCCCCAGCACGGCAAATCCGGCATAGGCCATGGCGAGGCTCTCGGCAAAGGCGGCCGCAAAGGCACCCGTCGCCGACAGCGCCGCGGCCAGCGCCAGAACGGTAACCTCGCTGAACCGGGTCACCAGCGCCTGACCGCCCAGCCGCCCCAGCGCCATGGTTCCGCCGAGGATCGCCGGGCCCATCGCGCCTTCGGCCGCGCCACCGCCGAGAGACCGTTCGAGGTGCAGGGCCGACCAGCCTTCGGTGGCGTTTTCCGCCATGAAGCCGATCAGGATCACCAGTCCGCCGAGCCAGATCAGCCCGCCCGCCGCCGGTGCCCCTGCGCCGGCCGCCTCGTCGAGCGGCGCGGCGCGGTCGCTGAGCGCCACGCGTACCAGCGCGAGGATGGCCAGCGCGATCAGCGCAAAGACCGCCACCGGCGGCCAGCCGGCTTCGCGCAGCAGCCCGGCGGTCAGGGCCGAGACCGCATAGGCCATGGAAAACACCGCATGGGCAAAGTTCATCAGCGGCCGGCCGCGCCGCGCCTCGACCCCCGAGATCCGCGCATTCATCACCACGTCGAGCGCGCCGGTGGTGCCGGCCGCGACCAGAAGCAGCGGCGCAAAACCCAGCGGCCCGGTCGCCAGCCCCGGCAGCAGAAACAGCACCGCGGCCGCCAGCGCCAGCGCCGGCAGGGTGCGCTGCTCCAGCCGCGCGTCGAGACGCGGCGCCAGCCACATCGCGACGATAGTTCCCAGCGCCGCCACCAGCAGGCAGAGGCCGAAGACGCCGTCATTGACGTCGATCCGTGCCTTGATGCCGGGCACCTGCGCGGCAAAGGCGCCCCAGAGCAGACCCAGCGTCAGAAAGCAGGCCAGGGGCGCGCGCGCGGCGCGGATATCGTCACGTGAAATCATCGCCAAGCCGTGCCATGACACGGCCGCGCTGGCAATCGGCAAAAACGCAGGCCCGGCTCTGCCGGAAATGGGGTTTCCAAACTTCGCAATCCGGTCTATACGCGCGCCTTCACGCGGGGATACAGCCTTGGAGGATTCCCGCCTTGTTTTAGGAGAAAATGACATGGCTGGTGAGATCCCAGATCTTATTGCCCAGGAACGCACGGGGACAGGCAAGGGCGCCGCTCGTCAGGCACGCCGCGACGGCATGGTTCCGGGTATCGTTTTTGGTGGCGACGTTGATCCGCTTCCGATTCAGGTTCCGTTCAACGAGCTGTTCAAGCGCCTGAAGGCAGGCCGCTTCAAGTCGACCCTGTTCAACCTCAAGGTTGACGGTCATGACGACGTTCGGGTGATCTGCCGCGACGTGCAGCGCGATGTGGTCAAGGACCTGCCGACGCACCTCGACCTGATGCGCCTGCGCCGTACCACCAAGATCAACCTCTTCATCCACGTCGATTTCGTGAACGAAGACGCGGCCCCCGGCATCAAGAAGGGCGGCGTTCTGACCGTCGTTCGCCCCGAGGTCGAGTTGGTGGTGACCGCCGGTGACATCCCCGATCACATCACCGTCGACCTGACCGGGATGGAAATCGGCGACATCGTGCACATCTCTGACGTGACCCTGCCGGAGGGCGCCAAGCCGACCGTCGAACGGGATTTCGTGATCTGCAACATCTCTGCCCCCTCCGGCCTCAAGGCCGCCGACGAAGAGGAAGAGGATGTGGATGCCGACGAGGTTCCGGCGACCGAGCAGACCGTAGACTGATCTTCGCTGCCCTAGAATTGATGGAAAGCCCCGGGCGCAGGTCCGGGGCTTTTTGCATTGAAGCCCGGGCCGGAAAGCGGGCACAAGGAAACAGAGCCAGAGGAGCGGAGCAGATGCAGATTTTCGTGGGTTTGGGCAATCCCGGCGGGCAGTATGCGGGCAACCGGCACAACATCGGCTTCATGGCGGTCGACCGGATCGCCGAGGCGCACGGCTTCGGCCCGTGGAAATCCCGCTTTCAGGGGCGTGTGGCCGAAGGCCGGCTGGGCGGCGACAAGCTGCTGCTGCTCAAGCCCGACACCTTCATGAACCGCTCCGGCCAGGCGGTGGGCGAGGCGATGCGGTTCTACAAGCTCGCGGCGGAGGACGTCACCGTGTTTCACGACGAGCTTGACCTGGCGCCGGGCAAATGCCGGGTCAAGACCGGCGGCGGCCATGCCGGCCACAACGGGCTGCGTTCGATCCACGGCCACATCGGCGAGGCCTATCACCGGGTGCGGCTGGGGATCGGCCATCCCGGCCGCAAGGAGCTGGTCTCGGGCTATGTGCTGCACGATTTCGCCAAGGCGGATGGCGACTGGCTCGAGCCGTTGCTGACCGGCATCAGCCAGGGCGCCGACGATCTGGCGCGCGGCGATCGGTCGAAGTTTCTCAACGCCGTGGCGCTTCAGGTCGCGCCGCCGCGCAGCTCCACTTCATCCGCGTCCGGGGCGAAGACGCCCCCCCCGGCCAAGGCCGCAGGGCCGGCTGCCGCGCCGGAGGAAGACAGCCGGTCGCCGTTGCAGAAGCTGGCCGACAAGTTTCGCTGAGGCGGGAAAGGACACATCATGGACAAAGACCCTGCGATCAACGTGCTGGGAGAGACCCTTGCGCCCTGCTCCACCCGGCCGCTCACCGGCTATTTTCGCGATGGCCATTGCAACACCTGCGCCCAGGACCGCGGCAACCATACGGTCTGCGCGGTGATGACGGCCGAGTTCCTGGCCTTTTCGAAATACGTCGGCAACGATCTCTCGACGCCGCGCCCGGATTTCGGCTTTGCCGGGCTGGCCCCGGGCGATCACTGGTGCCTCTGCGCCGGCCGCTTCCTTCAAGCGCATGACGAGGGCTGCGCGCCCAAGGTCAACCTGGCGGCAACCCACCGCAAGGCGCTGGAGATCGTCTCGCTCGAGGTGCTGCGGGAGAACGCGCTCGGCTGACGCCCCGCCCTCCGCGCCGGGGCCGCGCGGGCGGCGCTATTCGGGCCAAAACTTCCGGCAGCGCCACAGGCCCGCCAAGAGGCCCCGGGTCAAGCCCGGGGCGCGGGGACGCGTGAGGCACGCCGCAAGCCACCCCCGTCCCGGCCGCCGCGCCGGGACCTCCCGGCTCGCCCACCACGCCCTAGAATGAACGGCAGCGCGACCGGCCTACCAAGAGGCCCCGGGTCAAGCCCGGGGCGCGGGGACGCGTAAGGCACGCCGCAAGCCACCCCCGTCCCGGCCGCCGTGCCGGGACCTCCCGGCTCGCCCACCACGCCCCAGAATGAACGGCAGCGCGACCGGCCTGCCAAGAGGCCCCGGGTCAAGCCCGGGGCGCGGGCCGGTCCTGGCAGCTTACTCGGCCCATTCCCAGGGCCGGGTATAGGCGCCGAGCACATGGCTCACGTCCTCTTCCCTTGCCGTGCCGGATTTGGAAATCCGCGCCACCAGGCCGCGTTTCTTGTCATCGATCACCTCGGCGACATGGGCATCCACCCCGCGCTCGGCCAGCGCCGCGTCATAGACCCGGGTGATCGCCATCTTGCGCAGGTCGGGTTTGAACACCTTGCCCACCGCCGTCTTCGGCAACTCGTCGAGGATCGTCAGATGCTTGGGGATCGCCGCGCGTTCGTGCACATTGGCGCGGCAATGTTCCATCAGCGCTTCCTCGGTGACATTGCCCCCCGCCACCAGCTCGACAAAGGCGCAGGGCAGCTCGCCGGAATGCGCGTCGGGTTGGCCGATGGCGCCGGCCATGGCCACCGCCGGATGCGACAGCAGCGCATCCTCGATCTCGGCCGGATCGATATTGTGACCGCCCCGGATGATCAGATCCTTGGCGCGGCCGGTGATCCAGAGATAGCCATCCGCATCGACCCGCCCGAGATCGCCGGTGCGCAGGTAGATGTCCTCGTGGAACAGCTCGTGGTTCTTGTCTTCCTCGGTATAGGTCGAGCCGGCATAGACGCCGGGGTTGGCGACGCAGATCTCGCCGATCTCGTCGACCGCGCATTCCTCGGGGCCGTTGCCCGCGTGTTTGACGATCTTGACGTGGCAATAGGGCAGCGGGATGCCGACCGAGCCGACCTTCTTTTCGCCCTCGGTGGGATTGACCGACACCAGGCAGGTTGCCTCGGTCAGCCCGTAGCCTTCGATGATCTGCACGTCCGAGGCGCTCTCGAACCGCTTGAACAGCTCCAGCGGCATCGGCGCCGAGCCGGAAAAGGCGGTCTTGACCGAAGAGATATCGGCATCCACCGGCCGTTGCATCAGCGCCGAAACGGCGGTTGGCACGGTGATGATGAAGGTGATCTGCCAGCGTTCGATCAGCTTCCAGAAATTGTCGAAGACCCCTTCGCCGCGATAGCCCTGTGGCGTCGGAAAGACCACCTGCGCCCCGGAACTGAGCGCCGCCATCAGGATCACATGCACCGCAAAGACATGGAACATCGGCAGCGGGCACATGATGCTGTCGGTCTCGTCGAACAGCAGCCGGTCGCCCAGCCAGCCATTGTAGATCATGCCGGAATAGAGGTGCTGCGCCACCTTGGGCATGCCGGTGGTGCCGCCGGTGTGGAAATAGGCGCCGACGCGGTCCTTCTGCACGTCCTCGAAATCCAGCGACGTGTTGTGGCGTGCCAGTTCGGTGACAAAGTTCCGCACCGTGGCGCGGTGCTGGACCGGGTTCTTCGGCCGCACCAGCGGCACGATCCAGCTCTTGGGCGGCGTCAGATAGCCGTTGAGGTCGATCTCGAGCACATCGGTCACCTCGGGCGCGTGGCGCACCGCCTCGGCCACCTTCTGCGCCACCTCGGTCTTGGGAAAGCTTTTCAGCGTGACCACGACCTTGGCCTTGGTCTCCCGCAGGATGGCGGCGATCTGCTCGGGTTCGAGCAGCGGGTTGATCGGGTTGACGATGCCGGCGACCATGCCGCCGAACAGCGCATAAGAGGTCTCGAGGCAGTTGGGCAGCACGAAGGCCACCACATCGGTCTCTTTCACCCCGAGGCCGCGGAACAGGTTGGCAGCCTGGCAAACCTTGCCGTGCAGCTCGGACCAGGAGACCGTCTGCGCCGGATCACCGGACCCCGACATCAGCTGATAGCTGATGGCCGGCCGCTCCGGAAAGCGTGTCTTTACCTTGTCGAGCAAGCCATAGATCGTGACCGGCACGTCGCGGTCGCTCCACGGCATTTCGTTTTCGATCGCGTCGCGGTCGGCAACCGATGCAAATCCCATAAATCTCTCTCCCCTGACCCGTCTTCTGCGGGTTTTTGACATGGCCGACAGGATGCGGGCGAAGCGCGGTTCACGCAAGAGTGACGCACGGTAGCATCAGGCTGAACGCTGCGTCCTTTTGGTGTTATTCTGCCGCGATCCCGTCGGTGAACTGCATCCGCGCCAGCCGCGCATACAACCCGTCCTGCGCCACAAGCTGATCATGTGGTCCGATGGCGACAATGCGGCCCTGGTCCATCACCACGATCCGGTCGGCCTTTTTCACCGTCGCCAGCCGGTGCGCCACGATCAGCGTCGTGCGGTCGCGACTGAGCGCATCGACCGCCTGCTGCACCGCCCGCTCGCTTTCGGCATCCAGCGCCGAGGTCGCCTCGTCCAGCAGCAGCACCGGCGCGTCGCGCAGGATGGCGCGGGCAATGGCGATGCGTTGTTTCTGCCCGCCCGAGAGCATCACGCCACGTTCGCCCAACCCGCTGTCATAACCCTCGGGCAGTTTCGAGATGAAGTCATGCGCGGCGGCGGCGCGGGCGGCGGCCTCGATCTCGGCGTCGCTGGCCTCGGGGCGGCCAAAGCGGATGTTCTCGCGCGCCGAGGCGGCAAAGATCACCGGATCCTGCGGCACCAGGGCGATGGCACGGCGAAAGGCGTCGCGGCGCATGGCCGCAATATCCACCCCGTCCAGGGTGATCCGTCCCGAAGCCGGATCATAGAAGCGCAGCAGCATCTGGATGATCGTCGTCTTGCCGGCGCCGGAAGGGCCGACCAGCGCAACCGTCTCGCCCGGTGCGATGTCGAGCGTGACGTGATCCAGCGCCGAGACATCGGGGCGCTGCGGATAGGTAAAGCTGACCGCGTCGAAGGAGATCGCTCCGCTGACCTTTTCCGGCAGCGGCAGCGGGTCTGCGGGATCGCTCACCGCGTCCTCGGCGTGCAGCAGTTCGACAAGCCGTTCGGTCGCCCCGGCGGCGCGTTGCAACTCGCCGAAGATCTCCGACAGTGCCGCCACCGATCCCGCAACCATCACCGCGTAGATCACGAATTGCACCAGGCTGCCGGCGCTCATCTCGCCGGCGCGCACGTCGCGGGCGCCGATCCAGAGCACGCCGACCACGCCGGTAAAGACCAGAAAGATCACAATGGCCGTCATCAGCGACCGGGTGGTGATCCTGCGTTTGGCCGCGTCGAGCGATTTGTCGGTCACCTCGGAAAAGGCCCGCCGGGTCAGCACCTCATGGGTAAAGGCCTGCACCGTCTGCACCGCGCTCAGGCTCTCGGAGGCGCTGCCCGAAGAGGCGGCGATCCAATCCTGGTTTTCGCGGCTCAGCACCCGCAACCGGCGGCCGAGCGTCAGGATCGGCACCACCACGGCGGGCACGATCAGCAGCACCAACCCGGTCAGCTTGGGTGAGGTCAGCAACATCAGCCCCATGCCGCCAAAGAAGATCAGCACGTTGCGCAGGGCGATCGAGATCGACGAGCCGATCACCGACAGGATCAGCGTGGTATCGGTCGTGATCCGGCTGACCACCTCGCCAGTCATGATCTTTTCGTAGAACGCCGGCGACAGGCCCATCACCCGGTCAAAGACCGCCTTGCGGATGTCGGTCACCACCTGTTCGCCCAGCCGGGTGACCAGCGCATAGCGCAGCGCCGTGCCGATGGCGAGCGCGGCGGCAATGCCCAGCGCCGCGCCGAAATAGAGATCGAGAAGCGCGCCATCCTCGGCGCGGAAATTGTCGACCACCCGGCGCACGGCGAGCGGCAGCGTCAGCGAGATGCAGGCGGTGGCCACCAGCGCCAGGATCGAGGCCAGAAGGAGCCCGCGATAGGGCCTGAGAAACGGCCAGAGCGCGCCCAATGCGCCGATGCGTTTCGACTTGTCCCGCTCTTCCTGCGGCTGGCCCAATCCACGCGGCATGTGGCGCTCCTAGCTGTTCCGGCAAGGGTGTATTGAATAGCACGACAAGGGGCAAGAGAGCCCGGGCGATCTGTCGCGCCTGGCAGGACGGGTCCGGAGCGTGTCGGGAATTCTTTGGAGCGGGCGACGGGAATCGAACCCGTATCTCTTGCTTGGAAGGCAAGGGTCTTACCATTACACAACGCCCGCTCGGCAGGAGTGGTGATTAAATCACCCCGGCAGACAGGTCAACCGGAACCGGCAAGAATATCTCGCGCCCGGCCACGGGCCGCTCAATCGTCAAACGGCTCGATCAGCTCCGGCCCGCCGGCGCGGTTGGAATTGACCTTCGGATCAACGCGATAGAACTCCAGCACCGCGTCATCGGCAGGCTGCATCAGCGGCGCCGCACCCTTGCCCGCCTCGCCCAGCCAGAGCGGCCAGTCGGCCGGCTCGAGCACCACCGGCATCCGGTGATGGATCGCCTGCATCTTGGTATTGGCGGCGGTTGTCACGATGGCGCAGGTCCGCAAGGCCTCGCCGTCGCGCGCCCAGTCCTGCCAGATGCCGGCAAAGGCCAGCGTGTCGCCATCCGCCCGCCGGATGTACCAGGGCAGCCGGTTGCCGTCGCCGTCCTTGGTCCATTCATAGAAACCGGTGACCGGGATCAGGCAACGCCGCGCACGACAGGCGGCACGAAAGGCCGGCTTGTCGGCGATGGTCTCGGCGCGGGCGTTGATCAGCAGCGGGCCGTCGGTCGGGCTCTTGTACCACTGCGGCAGGAAGCCCCAGCGCATCGGCGCCAGCCGCCGCTGGCCTTCTTCGGCCCGCACCGTGGCGATCCGGGTCGTCGGGCAGACGTTGTAATCGGGCACCTCGGGCAGGTCGTTCGCCGGCAGAGCATCGAACAGCTGCGCCATGGCATCGGTCGGAAGGGTCACGGCGAAACGGCCACACATCGCGGCTACCTCAGGAAATTGGAATAGAGCAGCAGGCCCCAGCGCGTCAGCCCCTCGGTTGCCCGCGCCCAGAGCGCCGCGAACCGCGCGTCGTCCAGCCCCGCACTGCCGGCGATCTCGCCCAGGGCCCGCTTGCCGTTGATCTGCGCCAGAAGCTGCGCCGCCTCGCGCGGCAGCTTCAGCTCGGTCCGCGCCCCGCCGGACGTCACCGGCACCGGTCGCCCCGCGGCCACCGCCTTGGCCAGGGCCCCGGGCGCCACCCCGATCAGATGCGGCACCAGCGCCGGGTCACGGCCGTCCGCCACCCGGCCCGCGGCCGTGCCCGCGGCCACCGCATAGGCGATATGCACCCGCATGGTGCCCGCCAGCTTCTCGGCCAGCGCCATCCGCGCCACCGGGTCCATCGCCTTGGGCACCGGCGCGAACCGCCCTGGATCATAGGCCGCCGGCGGCGTGAAGGACGACAGCGCCCAGCCGGTCCGCTCCAGCGTCGCCACCAGTTCGGCGACGTCATAGGCCCGATCCTGCCCATGCAGCAGCAGATCGTAGAACCCGGCGTCCGACGCCCGGTGATCGCCCAGATGCGGGTTTCGTTTGAACGGATGGCCCTCGGGCAGCCGGTCAAAGGCCGCCCGGGCCGCCTTCAGCCGCTTTCTCGGCGGCAGATCGGCAAAGAGCGCCGCAAAGGCCTCTTGCAGGGGGTACACCCCGGTTCGGCCGTAAGGCGCATAGACCATGAAGCCCATGCCGCCGCCGGGTGCCAGCGCCGCGCGCAGGGCGCGAAAGCCGGCATCGGGATCGGGCAGATGGTGCAACACCCCGCAGCAATCGATGTAGTCGAAGGCGCCAAACTCTGCCGCATCGAGCAGGCTGCTGGTGTGAAAGGTGATCGAGGTCAGCCCCCGCACCCTGGCCCGCGCCTCGGCCACCCGGCGCGAGGCTGTCGAGAGATCGAGGTAGACGATCTCATGCGGGCGCCCCAGCAGCTTCAGATAATGGCCGATCTGGATCAGCCCGTCGCCGGTGCCGCCGCCCGCCACCAGCACCCGCAGCGGCTGACGCCAGTCGCGCTTGCCGGCAAAGACATAGTGATCCAGCTCCACCGGATGCGATGGCGATCCGGTGATCAGTCTTGTGCGCTCTTCCGCCGGGTCCCGTTCGGGATAGGGAAAGGCCTCGTATTGCTCTTTGACGGTGACCATGTCTGCCCCTGCTTGCCCGCACGTCCCGGTTTGCCCCGCCACAGGGATTTTCTCAAGCCCGCTTCGACGGGCGCCCAGGCCGGCGACCGGGGTTGGCAGTGTCTTTGAAAGGGACGCCCGCCTAGCGATACGCCTTGCGGGCCAGCTCGATGCGGGCTTCCATCATCGACATCTCCTTGAGGATGTCCTGCCGCCGGCTGCGGTCGCCGGTGTCGCGCAGTTCCGCGCGCAGCCGCGACAGCTCGCGCGAGAGGTTGACGAATTCCGGCGCGCCGCCGCTTTCCTTCACCAATCGATTGAGCAGTGCGTTTTCGGGATCGTCGCAGGGCGGCAGGGGCTTGCCCGCGCCCGGCAGTTTTTCAAAGGCGCCCTGCGCCTCGGCCTCGCGGATGCGGGCGGAAATCAGATCGATCAGCGGATGGTCCATCACCGAAGTTTCGCCTATCCGGCAGGCCCCCGCAAGACGGCATGGCAAGGGGTGGCGCCGGTGACGGCGCCACCCCGAGGCTCATTTCGCCGTGATACGCCCGTCGGTATAAGGCGTGTAAGGGCCCTGCTCCGCCAGGTACTCCGCCGTCACGTCGGCCAGGTCGGGGCCATAGTCATAGGCATTCTCGGCATCGACGAACATCCGATAGCCGTCGCCGCCATTGCGCACGTAGTTGTTGGACACCACGCCATAGGTCTTGTCCAACTCGATCGGCGCACCGCCGACCATCACGTCGGACACCCGCTCGCCCGCCGGGGCGGCAGCGTCGAAGGCAAAGGTCAGCCCCGCAACCTGCGGGAAGCGGCCGGCGCCTTCCTCGATCTGGCTCACGCCGTTTTCCAGCGCCTCGACCATGGTCGCGCCGGTAACCTCGAAGGTCGACAGCGTGTTCTGGAACGGCAGCACCGTCAGCACCTCGCCCATGGTCACCTCGCCGGCGTCGATCGAGGCCCGCAGACCGCCGCTGTTGGCAATGGCGATCTCGATGCCCTGATCGGCCACCCGGTCCAGCATCGCATCGGCGACCAGATTGCCCATCGGGCATTCCATCGCGCGACAGACCGACCGGTCGCCCTCGATGGCCTCGGCGGCCTCGGCCACCACCTTGTTGCGGATTTCCTCCAGCGGCAGGGCGGCCTCGGCGATGCGCGCCGCCACCGCCTCGTCGGCGGTGACCGAGGCATCCATCAGCAGCGGGTTGCCGCTGGCCTCGGTGACATTGCCCGCGTCGTCGAAGGTCACGTTGAGCTCGCCCAGGTATTTGCCATAGGCATAGGCCTGCACAATCTGCACCCCGTTGACGACCGTGGGGTACGGGCCATCGGCATTCTCGTCGTCATTGGCGAGATAGGTGTTCGAATGGCCGCCGACGATCACATCGACGCCGGTGGTGTTCTCGGCCACCTGCTGGTCGACCTTGTAGCCCGAATGCGACAGGACGATGATCTTGTTCACGCCCATCTCGGTCAGCTTGTCGACTTCGCCCTGGACCGCATCGGCGGGCGGGGTGAAGGTGATGTTCGGGCCGGGGCTCGCCAGTTCGTGAGTATCTTGCGGCGTCAGGCCGATAAAGCCGATCTTCTCGCCGCCCTGCTCGATCACCGTGGATTTCTGCAAGACATCGACCAGCAGCGGCTCGCGGCTGACATCGGCGTTGGACATCAGGATCGGAAAGTCGATCGCGTCCATGAAGCCGCGCAGCACCTCGGGACCGTCATCGAACTCGTGGTTGCCCACGGTCATCGCGGTATAGCCCATCTGGTTCATCATCTCGGCGGCGAGCTTGCCCTTGTAATAGGTATAGAACAGCGTGCCCTGGAACTGGTCGCCGCCATCCACCAGCACCCAGTTGTTGCTGCGCGCCTTGGCGTCGTTGATCGCGGTCATCAGCCGCGCCGAACCGCCGAAGCATTTGCCCTCGGCGTCATCCTCGGCCGAACAGCCGCTGTCATACTTGCTGATCGGCTCGAATCGGGCGTGGAAATCGTTGGTGTGCAGGATGGTCAGCGCATATTCCGCGCTGGCGACACCTGCGCTCAGGGCAAGCGCGGCGGCGCTTGTCAAAAGACGAACAGACATGACTTGGAACCTCTCCGTTGGTTTTATGCGATGATGCTGCATCGGGACCGGGGCCTTGTCAAAGCCTACGCAGGGCCACCCGGTTACGGCAGCACCGGATGGCGCATCCATTGCGCCGAAATGCGACAGGCGGATGACAGCGCGAGGCTCTTGACCCGGCGCACCCGGCGCGGGATATGAGCGGCCATGCTGATCTATAAAATCTTCCGGGCCGATGAATGGGCCGCTCTGGTGCGCGACGGAGAGACCTCCGGCGCGCCCATCGATGTGGCCGACGGCTACGTGCATTTCTCGACCGCCCAGCAGGTGCAAGAAACCGCCGCCAAGCATTTCTCGGGCGAGCAAGGCCTGCTTCTGCTGGCCTGCGACAGCGCCGCGATGGCCAAGGACATCACCTGGGAGCCGTCCCGCGGCGGCGCGCTTTTCCCGCATCTTTACAGAAAGTTGCGCCAATCCGACGTGCTCTGGCACCGCGATCTGCCCTGGCGCGACGGCGGACATGTCTTCCCGGAGGACCTGGCGTGAGCCTGCTCGAGACGCTGGGCCTTCGGGCGCTCTACCGGCTCGATCCGGAAACCGCCCACGGGCTGGCGATCCGCGCGCTGCAACTGGGCGTGACGCCCGCCCCCGGGCCGCTGAGCACACCGCGCCTGCGCACCGAGCTTGCCGGGCTGGCGCTGCCCAACCCGCTGGGCCTCGCCGCCGGATTCGACAAGAACGCCACCGCGCTGGCCGGGCTCGCCCGCGCCGGCTTCGGCTTTGTCGAGGTGGGCGCCGCGACCCCCCTGCCCCAGCCCGGCAACCCCAGGCCACGGCTGTTTCGCCTGACCGAGGACGGCGCGGCGATCAACCGCTTCGGGTTCAACAATGACGGTATGGAGGCCATTGCCGCGCGGCTTGCGAAACGGCCGCAGGGCGCGGTGATCGGCCTCAACCTCGGCGCCAACAAGACCTCCGAGGACCGTGCCGCCGATTTCGCCAAGGTGCTGGGCCATTGCGGCCCGCATGTGGATTTCGCCACCGTCAATGTCAGCTCGCCCAACACCGAACGGCTGCGCGATCTGCAAGGCCGCGCGGCGCTGATGGCGCTGCTAGCCGGGGTGATGGAGGTGCGAGCCGCGCTGGCGCGCCCGATCCCTGTGTTCCTGAAAATCGCCCCCGATCTCGACGATGCGGCACTGGCCGAGATTGCCGACGTCGCCACCGCCTCGGGAATCAGCGGCATCATCGCCACCAATACCACCCTCGATCGCGATGGGCTGCGGTCGCCGCATCACGGCGAACAGGGCGGTCTTTCCGGTGCGCCGCTGTTTGCCAAGTCCACCCGCGTTCTGGCGCGGCTGGCCGATCTGACGGAAGGCACGGTTCCCCTGATCGGCGTCGGTGGCGTCGCCTCGGCCGAACAGGCCTATGCCAAGATCAAGGCAGGCGCGAGCGCGGTGCAGCTTTATACCGCGCTGGTCTTTGGCGGGCTGTCGCTGGTGCAGGAGATTGTCACCGGACTGGACCGGTTGCTCGAAAAAGACGGCTTCGGCAACGTCTCGGAGGCCGTGGGCAGCGACATCAAGACCTGGCTGTAAATTCTGTGATTAAGTCGCATATGATGTCCGAATAAGACAAGCGTACGGTGAAACCTGTGTGTAAAACGAAGGTATCTGTTCGATATCTCTGCACAATTCGCGCATTGCAAGCCGTACATCCGCCGATATCAATCGCTTAAAACCCTGTCACAACAGGGCTTTGCAAACCTCTGAAATCAAACTTGTATCCCGTCCTGGAAATGGTCCGTCAGGACGGGCCGATCATGAAGCAGGAGATATTGCGCGCTTGCAGCCGCCGGCAGGCCAGATCGGCGGTTTCGCGCGACAGCCCCATGAAGTTGGCGTCAAAGCCGGAGCTCCGCCGCACCACCTTGCGCAGCGCGCCGTCCAGAGTGGACATTTCAGTCAGCGCGGTTTTCAGCAAAACCTTTTCCGCCGCAAAACTCGAGCCATAGCGGCCGATGTTGATGCCCCAGTGCCGGCCGCCCGAGGTCGAGACGCGGGTGATGATCTCCTGCACCTGTTCGCGCACCACCGGATCAGGGGCCGGGGCGGTGACGGCGCCTGCGCTGGCCAGGACAACCGGCCGCGGTTCGGGGCGCACGGCGGGCGTCTCGGCGATATCGGCCAGTGACGCCTTGGCTACCTTGGCCGCGGTGGCTTCGGCAACCGCGTCGGCCACCCCCTCCTTGACCGCGGCGACGATGGTCGCCTCGGGGATCTTGATCGCCGCGCCGGGCCGCGCCCGGGGCCGCAGGCTGCGCACCACGGCGAGCTTGACGGCAATGGTCTTGCCGGCGGCGGGCCGCGCGCCATTGCCAAGCGAGGCGACGGCGACATCGTTGCCGCCGGTGACCAGCCCCTGATTGCCGCGATACTGCGGCCGTCTGGGTTTGTTCAGCGCCACACGGGTCGGCGCGCGATTGAACCCGAGGTCCAGCAGCTCGGCAACGCGGGCGTTGCGCGTCGTGGTCGAGCGGCCGCCAAAGACCGTGGCGATCACCCGTTCGCGGCCGCGTTCGGCCGAAGCGACAAGGTTAAACCCGGCGGCGCGAGTATAGCCGGTCTTGATGCCATCGGCGCCCTTGTAGGCCGACAGCAGGCGCGAGTTCGTGTGGCTGACGTTCCGCACGCCTGCATCCGCCGTCTTGCGGCTGAACAGGTTGTAATACATGGGAAAATCATAGATCACATGCCGCCCGAGGATGGTCATGTCGCGGGCGGTGCTCAGGTGGCCGTCTTCGGTCAGCCCGTGGGCGTTCTTGAAGGTGGTGCGGGTCATGCCCATGGATTTCGCCGTGCGGTTCATCCGCAGCGCAAAAGCAGCCTCGGAGCCCGAGATCGCCTCGCCGATCGCGGTGGCCGCGTCATTGGCCGATTTGACCGCCGCCGCGCGCACCAGATAGCGCAGCTTGATCTTCTGCCCGGCCCGAAGACCCAGTTTCGACGGCGGTTCCGACGCCGCCTTGCGCGAGATCGTCACCACGGTGTCCATCGAGATTTCGCCGTTTTGCACCGCCTCGAAGGTGACATAAAGAGTCATCATTTTGGTCAGCGAAGCGGGATGCAGACGGGTATTGGCATTTTCGGAATGCAGGACCTTGCCGGACCGGGCATCCATCACCATCGCGGCATAAGGCGCCGCCGCAAGGCTGAGCGGGAGCACCACGCACAGCCAGATCAATGCAATACACAGGACGCCCAGGCGGGCGGACTCGACGTTCCGGACCTTCACGATAAAACTGCCTTTTGCCTCGTGCCGCCAGTATTCTGTCAGTCTGGTCAGCTTTTTATTAACCGTAGCTTATCATATGAAGTTCTTTCTTTAAACCCTTAACTATCAACGGATTTTACCAAAAGCGCTTTCATTTCCTCATATATCTTGGGGGTACTTGCGATGCGGTTACTAAACCAGCCATTGTGGCGGGAATGTGGCGAATCCTGTCATTGTCCGGCAAGGCGCGCGGCTCCGCGGGCCCGCTATCGAAATCGCGGAAAGCGCCGCCGCCCTCTTTTCTATAACGCGCAGCGCGTTATATAGAGGGACCGACCCGATCTGCACCAAGCTGGACGCGACCGACAGATATGATCACATCGCCCGTATTGATGGCACGCCCCACCGTGTCTCAGGACAAGGACGACGATGCCGACACCGGTATCGCGGTCCAGACGCGTCCCAAGACCAAGCGGCCGCCGCTCTACAAGGTGCTGCTGCTCAACGACGATTATACTCCGATGGAGTTTGTCGTGCATGTGCTCGAGCGATTCTTCGGTTTGAACCATGCCCAGGCCTTCGAGATCATGCTGACGGTGCACAAGAAGGGGATTGCCGTGGTCGGTGTCTTCAGTCACGAAATCGCCGAAACCAAAGTGGCCCAGGTGATGGATTTTGCCCGCCGGCACCAGCATCCGCTGCAATGCACCATGGAAAAGGAATAGCCGCGCCCCGCTGCGCGCCGCTGACATGGCTTCCTCCCGTCTCTCCCTAGCGCTGGCCGAGGCCGCGATGCCCGCCGACGGCCGCATCGCCGTCTTTGCCCCCACCGCGGATACCGATCTTTCTGCCCTGCCCCGCGACCGGATGCAGGTGATCAGCCGCGCGGCCGAGGTGCATGACGCGCTGACCGGCATCGATTGCGTGACGCGGGCCGAGGGGCCCTACGCCGGGGCCGTGGTGATCGTGCCGCGCGCCAAGGCCGAGGCGCGCGCGCTGCTGGCCGAGGCGGTGCGCCATTGCCCCGAGGGGCCGATCCTCGTTGACGGGCAAAAGACCGACGGCGTCGACAGCCTGTTCAAGGCCTGCCGTGGCCGGGTCGCGATCACCGGGCAGATGACCAAGGCACATGGCCGGGCCTTCTGGTTCGCGGCGGCGCCGGTGTTCGACGACTGGCAGGCCGCGCCGGGCACAGCCGATGGCTTTCGCACCCTGCCCGGCGTCTTCTCGGCCGATGGGGTCGATCCGGCCTCGGCGCTTCTGGCCGCGCATCTGCCGGCAAAGCCGGGGCGGCACGTGGCCGATCTCGGCGCCGGCTGGGGCTTTCTGGCGGCAAGGGCGCTCGAGTCTCCCGCGATCGAAGAGCTGCATCTGGTGGAAAGCGACGCGGCGGCGCTGGACTGCGCGCGCCACAATGTCACCGATCCCCGGGCGCGGTTCCACTGGGCCGACGTGCGCCGCTGGGAGCCGCCGGTGCTGTTCGACACGGTGATCACCAATCCGCCCTTTCATCAAGGGCGCAAGGGAGTGCCGGAACTGGGCCAGAGCTTTATGGCCACCGCGCGCCGCATCCTGCGGCCCGCCGGGCGGCTGGTGCTGGTGGCCAATCGCCACCTGCCCTACGAGGCCACGCTTGACGCCGCTTTCGGCAAGGTCGAGGAAGTGGCAGGCGATGGAAAATTCAAGATATTGCAGGCGTCACGCCCCGCTCGCGGCCACCGCTGAGACGGATTAGGCTGGCGCAAGGGAATCAGGAGCGACACATGGGTTTCTCGATCGAAGGCAAGACCGCCATCGTGACCGGGGCGGCCAATGGCATCGGGCTGGCCATCGGGCGGCATTTCATCGACAAGGGCGCCAATGTGGTCTTTGCCGACATGGACGAAGCCAAGCTGGCCGACGAGGTGGGTGAAACCAAGGATGACGGCCCGGCGCGCTATTTCGCCGGCGACCTGCGCGAAAGGCTGACGCTGGCCAATCTGCTCTCGGCCACCCTCGACGCCTTTGACCGGGTGGATATCCTGGTCAACGGCAGCCGGCAGATCCTCTCGTCCGATCCGCTCGACATGGACGACGAAACCGTCGAAACTTTGTTGCAGCAGAACCTTTTGACCTCGCTCCGGCTGTCGCAGCTGGTTGCCCGGCGGATGATCAAGCAGGGCGAAGGCCAGGAAGAGGGCCAGCTCGGTTCGATCGTCAATGTCTCGTCGATTGCGGCGCGGCGGACGCATCCCGAGCTTCTGGCCTATTCGGTCTCGACCGCCGCGCTCGACCAGATGACCCGCTCGCTGGCGGTGGCGCTGGCGCCGCATCGCATCCGGGTCAACGGCGTGGCCTTCGGCTCCGTGATGTCGGCCAGCCTCAAGGGCGCGCTCAAGGAAAACCGCGAGTTCCGCAGCGAGATCGAGGACAACACGCCGCTGGGCCGCATCGCCTCGCCGGGCGAACTGGCCGAGGCGACGCAATTCCTGGCTTCCGAGGGCGCCGGATTTGTCACCGGGCAGATCATGACGGTGGATGGCGGGCGCACGCTGGTTGACCCGGTGACCGCGCCGGCGCATTGATCCCGACAGACGAGATCGGCGGATCGGGCTGACGGGGGCGCCCTGCCTCCGTGGCCCCGTGCGGCTGCGGCCCTGCGACAACCAGACAAGAGACCCGGGCAGGACGAAGGGAAGAGGCGATGACGGAAGACTTTGCAGCCGAAAAGGCGCAGGCCTCGGCCTGGTTTCGCGATCTGCGCGACGGGATCGTGGCTGCCTTCGAGGCCCTGGAAGAAAGCCATGAGAACGGCCCCTTTGCCGATCTGCCGGCCGGGCGGTTCGAGGTGACGGAAACCACCCGGGCGTCCGACGATGGCTCGGATGCCGGGGGCGGGCTGATGAGCGTGATGCGCGACGGCCGGGTGTTCGAGAAGGTCGGGGTCAATGTCTCAACCGTCTATGGCCAGCTTGGCGCGGCGGCGCAGGCGTCGATGGCGGCGCGCAAGGGGCTGCCCGGCATGGCCGAGGACCCGCGGTTCTGGGCATCGGGGATCAGCCTGGTTGCGCATATGCGCAACCCGCATGTGCCGGCAGTGCATATGAACACGCGGATGTTCTGGACCCCGCATGCCTGGTGGTTCGGCGGCGGCTCCGACCTCAATCCTTGTATCGAATATGTCGAGGACACGGCGCATTTCCACGCCGTGCAAAAGGCGCATCTCGATCCGCATGGCGAGGGCGAATACCCGCGGCTCAAGGAATGGGCGGACGAGTATTTCTACATTCCCCATCGCAAGCGGGCGCGGGGCGTCGGCGGCATTTTCATGGATGACCGGTGCAGCGGCGACTGGGCGGCGGATTTCGCGCTGACGCAGGATATCGGGCGGGCGTTTCTGCCGGCCTATCTGCCCCTGGTCGAAAAGCGGCGCGAGATGGCCTTCGGCACGGCGGAGCGTGAGCAGCAGCTCATCCATCGCGGGCTTTATGCCGAATACAACCTGGTCTACGACCGCGGCACGAAGTTCGGGCTGGCCACCGGGCACGACCCCGATGCGGTGTTGATGTCGCTGCCGCCCTTGGCGAAATGGGTGTGAGGGGCGTTCGGGCTGTGCCGGGCTGAAGCCCGGCCGACCAGCGCGTGACGCCGGGCCCGACGTGACCCCGTCCCGGGGGTGCCCCGGGACCTCACGGTCAGCTCTGCCGCGAGAGGCCCCGGCGCGGGGGCCGGGGCGCGGCTCTCTGCCACTCACGCGTCGCGCCATTCCCCCGGCCGCAATCCACCCAGATGCCAGGGGCCGATCTGCGCCCGGATCAGGCGCAGCGTGGGGTGGCCGACATGGGCGGTCATGCGGCGCACCTGGCGGTTCTTGCCTTCGGTGATGGTCAGCTCGAGCCAGCAATCGGGCACCGATTTGCGAAACCTGACCGGCGGGTCGCGGTCAAACAGTGGCTGTGGCGCCTCGATCCGGCGGGCCTTGGCCGGCCGCGTCTTGCCGTCCTTCAGCGTAACACCCCGGCGCAGCGCTTCGAGCGCCTCGGGCTCCGGCAGGCCTTCGACCTGGACCCAGTAGGTTTTCGGCTGCTTGGCCCTGGGATGGGCGATGCGGTGTTGCAGCTTGCCATCGTCGGTCAGCAGCAACAGCCCTTCGCTGTCGCGATCCAATCGACCGGCGGGATAGACCCGGGGCACATCGACAAAGTCCGAGAGCGTCGGGCGCGTCGTGCCTTCGGTACCCTTGTCGGTGAACTGCGACAGCACGCCGAAAGGTTTGTGAAACAGGATCAGCCGCGTCATCGCCGCTCCGCAAAGAAGGATTTGAGCAGGGTTTCCGCCGCCTCGGCGGCAATGCCGTCATACACCTCGGGCGCGTGATGCGCCTGGGGATGCGAGAACACCCGCGCGCCATGCGCCACGCCGCCCGATTTCGGGTCCGAGGCGCCGTAATAGACCCGGGCGATTCGCGCCGCGGCGATGGTGCCGGCGCAGATCGCGCAGGGCTCCAGCGTCACATAAAGCGCATGGCCCACCAGCCGTTCCGAGCCCAGCGCGGCACAGGCGGCGCGAATGGCCAGCACCTCGGCATGGGCGGTGGGATCGCAGAGCTCGCGAGTGCGGTTGCCGGCACGGGCCACCACCGTGCCGTCGGGCGCCACCACCACCGCGCCCACCGGCACCTCGCCGCGCCGGGCGGCGGCACGCGCCTCTTCGAGGGCCAGGTCCATATGGGAACGGAAGGTCATGGCCTCTCTTGCCCGCTTGCGTGCAAAGGCGCAACTGACTAAGGCTGCGGCATGGCTCAGAAACCCCCTGAAGGCGACCGGATCGCCAAGGTTCTTGCGCGCGCGGGCATCGCCTCGCGGCGCGAAGCGGAACGCATGATCGAGGCCGGCCGCGTGCGCGTGAACGGCGAGATCATCGCCCGGGCCGCGCTCAACGTCACCGGCAAGGACAAGATCGAGGTCGACGGCAAGCCGCTGGATGCGCCCGAGCCCGAGCGGCTCTGGCTCTATCACAAGCCGGCCGGGCTGGTGACCTCGCACAGGGACGACCAAGGGCGGGCGACGATCTTTGACGAGCTGCCGGAAGACCTGCCGCGCGTGATGTCGGTCGGCCGGCTCGACCTCAATTCCGAAGGCCTGCTGCTGCTGACCAATGACGGCGGCATCAAGCGCAAGCTCGAGCTGCCCTCGACCGGCTGGCTGCGGCGTTACCGGGTGCGGGTCAAGGGGCGGCCCACCGACGCGCTGCTCGAGCCGCTGCGCAAGGGCGCCCATGTCGACGGCACCGATTACCTGCCGATGATCGTCTCGATCGACCGCCAGCAGGGCGCAAACGCCTGGCTGACCGTCGGGCTGCGCGAAGGCAAGAACCGCGAGATCCGCCGCGCCATGGAAAGCATCGGCCTCAGCGTGAACCGGCTGATCCGGGTGTCTTACGGCCCGTTCCAGCTTGGCCAGCTCAAGCCCGGCGAGGTCGAGGAGGTGCGCAGCAAGATCCTGCGCGATCAGCTTGGCCTCGACGGTGCCAAACCCGACCGCCCGAAACCGCAGCGCACCCGGAGAAAGCGCATTCGCTGAGACCGCAGGGACCTTTTTCCCCCTGCCTGTCGTTGTTCATTCATGAGATTCTGCGTTATGCAGTATCGACGTTATTTTTAAGGGGTTTTCAGGACCATGGCCGATCTTCTCACCATCGAGAACCTGGGCAATCTGGTGATGCTCTGCTTTTTGCAGGCGGTGCTCGGATTCGACAACCTGCTGTACATTTCCATCGAAAGCCAGCGGGCGCCGGTGGCGCAGCAAAAAGCGGTGCGCTTCTGGGGGATCATCATCGCGGTGGTTCTGCGCGTGGTGCTGCTCTTTGTGATGATCCGGCTGATCGACGGGCTCAGCGCGCCGTTTTTCGTGCTGAACTGGGAGGGCGTGCTGACCGGCGGCGTCAATTTCGCGACGCTGGTCTTTATCCTTGGTGGGGTGTTCATCATCTACACCGCAGTCAAGGAAATCGGCCACATGCTGTCGATCGAGCATCTGACGACCGATATCGAGGGCAAATCCGGCAAATCCGCGGCTCAGGTGATCGGGCTGATCGTGACCATGAACCTGATCTTCTCCTTCGATTCCGTGCTCTCGGCCATCGCCATCACCGATGTCTTCCCGATCCTCGCCACCGCGATCCTGTTGTCGGGTCTGGCGATGCTCGTGCTGGCCGACGGGGTGACGCGGTTTCTCGAGAAAAACCGGATGTACGAAGTGTTGGGCCTTTTCATCCTGCTGATTGTTGGCGTGGTCCTGCTGGGCGAAGCCGGTCAGGCGGCGGCGCATGCGATGCATGACGACACCCTGGCGCTCAAGGTCTTTGGTTACGAGATCATCCCGATGTCCAAGACCACCTTCTACTTTGCGGTTGTGGTGCTTTTCGCGGTGGAAATCCTGCAATCGGGCTATACCCGCAAGCTCAATGCCGAGCGGCGCACCGCGGCACGGCACTAGCGATGGCGCCTGTCATCACCTATCTTGTGAGCGAGGTTGAGGGGGTATTTTGATGATCCGGTTTGTCACGCTGCTGATTTTGGCCGCGGTGATTGTTGCGGTGGGCGCGGTGGCGGTGGCCGTCTGGTCCTCGGGCAATCGTGGCGGCAAGTTGAACGGCGTGCAGAAGGTGGCCTATGCCTGCCTTTTCTTCCTGATGTCCGGCGTGGCCGTCGGCTGGCTGGGGGCCGAGTGATGGCGCAGAGATACGGCGGAACCTACAGCCCCAAGGGCAAGACAGATGCGGCCTCCGACCTGCGGCCGCTGAAAGCGACGGTAAGCCCCACCGGCGCCCGGTCGAACCTTCTGTTCGTGCCCGGCGCGCTTCTGGCCTTCACCGCTTTCGGCACGGGCCCCGAGGCGCTGGCGCTGGGACTTGCCGGCGCCGGCACCTGGACATTGGCGGCCTGGCTCACCCGCGAGGGGCTCAAGGCCGAGGCCGCCTATGACGCGCGCAAGGTGGCGCGCCGCCCTGCCCTGCCGCGCAAGATCCTCGGCACGCTCCTGATCGGCGCCGGCACCGCACTGGCCGGGCTGAGCCATGAGCTGGGCTTTGCCGCCAGCGGGCTCTACGGGGTGATCGCGGCGGCGCTGCATATCACCGCTTTCGGCCCTGACCCGCTGAGAAACAAATCGATCGAGGGCGTCGACGAATTTCAGCAGGACCGGGTGGCGCGCGTCATCGACGAGGCCGAGGCGCATCTGGCTGCGATGATGGGCGCGATCCGCCGGGCACAGGATCCGCGGCTCGAGGCGCGGGTCGAACGGTTTCAGCAATCGGTGCGTGAGATGCTGCGCACGGTCGAGGAGGATCCGCGCGATCTGACCTCGGCGCGGCGTTATCTCGGCGTCTACCTGATGGGTGCCCGCGACGCGACGATCAAATTCGCCGACATCTATGCCCGCGACCGGGATGTGGCGGCAAAATCTGACTACCTGATGCTGCTGACCGATCTGGAAGAGAATTATGTCGCCAAGACACGCAAGCTCCTGAGCGACAGCAACGCCGATCTGGCAATCGAAATAGACGTGCTGCGCGACCGCTTGCAGCGCGAAGGGGTGCGGCTCGACTGAGCCCGAGACAGTTTAACCGGGGAAGGACAAACCCATGTCGGACAATGTGAGAGAGAAGGCCAAACAGGATTTGGCCCTGGTAGAAGAGGTGAGCGCCGTGGTCCTGCCCGAGCCGAGACAAGCACAGGAAATCGTGTCTCTGGAGCAGGCCGATCCCACCGTGAGCAGCGAAATCCGCCAGCGCATGGACGAGATCGACATGGACGACACCAATTCCATCGTCGCGTTCGGATCGGCGGCCCAGGCCGAGCTTCAGGAAATCTCTCAGGCGATGTTGCAGGACGTGCGCAACAAGGACGTGGGGCCGGCCGGCGACTCGCTGCGCTCTATCGTGACCACGATCCGCGGCTTTTCGGTGTCCGAGCTTGATGTGCGCCGCGAACGGAGCTGGTGGGAAAAACTGATCGGCCGCGCCGCGCCTTTTGCCAAATTCACCGCCCGCTTCGAAGAGGTGCAGGGCCAGATCGACCGGGTGACCGGCAATCTGCTCGAACACGAACACAAGCTGTTGAAAGACATCAAGTCTCTCGACATGCTGTATGAAAAGACATTGAATTTCTATGACGAGCTGGCGCTTTATATCGCCGCGGGCGAGGAAAAGCTGAAAGAGCTGGATGACACGGTGATCCCGGCCAAGGAGGCCGAGGTCAAGGCGGCACCCGAGGACAGCCAGGTGATGCAGGCGCAGGAGCTGCGCGACCTGCGCGCCGCGCGCGACGATCTCGAACGCCGGGTGCACGACCTCAAGCTGACCCGCCAGGTGACCATGCAATCCCTGCCCTCGATCCGGCTGGTGCAGGAGAACGACAAGTCGCTGGTGACCAAGATCAACTCGACCCTCGTCAACACCGTGCCGCTCTGGGAAACCCAGCTGGCGCAGGCGGTGACGATCCAGCGCTCGGCCGAGGCCGCCGCCGCGGTGCGCGAGGCCAATGACCTGACCAACGAGCTGCTGACCGCCAACGCCAAGAACCTGCGGGATTCGAACAAGGTGATCCGCGAGGAAATGGAGCGCGGGGTGTTTGACATCGAAGCGGTGAAACAGGCCAATGCCGATCTGATCGGCACCATCCAGGAAAGCCTGCAAATCGCCGACGAAGGCAAGGCGCGCCGCGCCGCCGCCGAAGAGGAGCTGCAACGCATGGAACAAGAGCTGCGCGACACCCTGGCTGCGGCCAAGGCGAAAAAAACCGGGCTGGGCGACACCGCCGGCACCGCCGTTCCGGCGGCCTGAGCGCATGGTCGGGCGCCTTTTCCTCTGTGCGGTGGCTGCCGGCGCCCTGACGCTGTCGGCCTGCACCACCCCGGTCGATCCGGTGCCCGTCCCGCCTGACCGCCCCGTCACGCCTGTCTCGCCCAAGCCGCCCGAGACCGCGCGCCCGACCACCCCTTCGGACGACAGCCGAAAGCTCGCGGCCTATTATACCCAGGTCGAAACCGAGCTGGTGGCCCAGGGCCTGCTGCGCACCGATGGCGGCGGCCCGGACACCGAGTTCAGCCGCCGCATGCTGATCGACAATTTCGAACGGATCGCGTTTTTCGATGAATACGTGCGCGGCGCCGGGCTGCGCTCGGGCCGTGGCGGTGCCAGCCGGCTCAAACGCTGGGGCCAGCCAATCCGCATGTCGGTCGAGTTCGGCCGCACCGTGCCGGAGGCGCAGCAGGCAATAGACCGGGCCGAGGTTGCCCGCTATGCCGCGCGGCTGTCCCGCGTCACCGGCCATCCGATCACGATGACCGACAGGGATCCCAATTACTACGTGCTCTACATGTCCGAGGATGACGGCGATCGCCTGCCCGCCCGGGTCAAGGAGATCGTGCCCAACATCAACCGGAACGCGCTCGACATCTTTCGCAGCCTGCCGCGCTCGATCCATTGCCTTGTGATCGCCTTTTCCTCCGAGCCGGGCGGCCACGAATACGCCAAGTCGATCGCCCTGATCCGCGCCGAACACCCCTCGCTCCTGCGCAAGAGCTGCGTGCACGAGGAGCTGGCGCAGGGTCTGGGCCTGGCCAATGACAGCCCGCGCGCCCGGCCGTCGATCTTCAATGACGACGACGAATTTGCCCTGCTGACCAGCCATGACGAGCTCTTGCTCAAGATGCTCTATGACCGCCGGCTCCGCGCCGGCATGTCCTGGGACGAGGCGAAACCGATTGTCGAAACCATCGCCGACGAGATGCTCGGCGGACCGAGCTAAGCACCTGATCTGACCACTTTCGCTGAACCAAGGGAGAGACCCGATGGGCATTTTCGATTTCCTCACCGGTGAATTCATCGACGTCATCCACTGGACCGACGACACCCGCGACACCATGGTCTGGCGCTTCGAGCGCGAGGGCCATGAGATCAAGTATGGCGCCAAGCTGACGGTACGCGAGGGCCAGGCGGCGGTGTTCGTGCACGAGGGCCAACTGGCAGATGTCTTCACCCCCGGTCTCTACATGCTCGAGACCAACAACATGCCGATCATGACGACCTTGCAGCACTGGGATCACGGCTTCAGAAGCCCGTTCAAATCTGAGATCTACTACGTCAACACCACCCGCTTCACCGATCTGAAGTGGGGCACCAAGAACTCGATCATGCTGCGCGATCCCGAGTTCGGCCCCACCCGCATCCGCGCCTTCGGCACCTATACGGTGCGGGTCAGGGAGCCGGCGCTCTTCATGACGGAAATCGTCGGCACCGACGGCGAATTCACCATGGACGAGATTTCCTATCAGATCCGCAACATCATCGTTCAGGAATTCAGCCGCGTGATTGCCGGATCGGGCATACCGGTGCTCGACATGGCAGCCAATACCGCCGATCTCGGCCGGATGATCGCCGCCGAGATCAGCCAGATCGTGGCAGGCTACGGCCTCGAGATCCCCGAGTTCTACATCGAGAACATCTCGCTGCCGCCGGCGGTCGAGGAAGCGCTCGACAAGCGCACCTCGATGGGTCTCGCCGGCGATCTCGGCAAGTTCACCCAGTATTCCGCCGCCGAAGCGATGACCAAGGCGGCATCCAACCCCGGCGGCGGCGGTGGCATGGGCGCCGGTCTCGGCATGGGAATGGGCATGGCGATGGCGCAGCAGATGGCGGGCTCGCAAGGCCCCTGGGGCCAGCAGCCCGCCGCCAGTCCCGCCGCGCCGCCCCCGCCGCCGCCGGTCGAACACGTCTGGCACATCGCCGAGGGCGGCCAGACCAAGGGCCCCTTCTCCAAGGCGCGTCTTGGCCGCATGGCCCAGGACGGAGAGATCACCCGCGAGACCTATGTCTGGACTGCCGGTCAGGACGGCTGGAAACGCGCCGAAGACGTGCAGGAGCTGGCGCAGCTCTTTACCATCCTGCCGCCGCCGCCACCCGGACACTGATCCTTGCACGGCGCGGCCGGGCCCGCCCCGGAGCCTGGCCGCGCCTCTTGCGGGCGCGTATTCGCCCGTCACGCGCCCGGGAGCGACCGGCGTTGGCGCCGGAATTATTTCCCGCAGTCCATTCCCGTGATTCGACGCGCCGATTCTCATTCGCGGCCAATGGGCTTTGGAAATTCACTTTGATCGATTAATAAGCACCAAAGTCGTAGAGAGATTTATCTCTCAAAAGTTGCATAAATTGTTTACCTTTTTGAACTACCTCATTTTCCGATAATTCCGCAGACCGCGCAGACCTGCCTGAGGACATCCAGGTTACTGTTAAAAAACATGAAAATTGTGGTCGCACAAGGAAGGCGTCGCATTCCCGAGATCTTCCTACCTGAAAAGTGCCCAATTTCGCCCGATTTGAGCCGCAATTCCCCGTCCAAAATTCCCCCATAAGACGAGTTATTCCATAGTATTTGTACCATAAGGACAGAAAATGCCTTATCCCCCCCTCAAGACCCGACTTTCCAAATTTCGAAACGATGAATGCGGAAGTGTGAGTGTCGAATTCTCGATCATTCTGACCGCAATCATGCTGGTGGTCGTGATGTTTGTTTCCCTCGCGGTCCATATTGCCACCACAAGCGAAGTCCAGCAGGCCGCTCATGACCTGACGCGACAATCGTTGAAATACATCGATCTCGGACTCGAGCCGGAGGCGGTCTGTGCCTGGCTCCAGGCCGACATGCTCGAGAAAGTGACAGGTCAGCTTACCTTCATCGACCCGGCCCAGGTGCAATCGCTGACCTGCCAGATCGATGACGGCCGGACCCTGGGCAGGGTCACCCTGTCCTATTCGATTGACGGCAGCTTTCTCGATCGTGCGGTCCAGGTTTTCGGCGTCGAGCTGAAACAGATCGAACGTTCCGCGCAGATCGTTCTGTAAGAGGTCGCCATGCAAGGTCGTATCGCAAACGCTTCCCTCTCTCGCCCGCTTGCCCGCTTTTTCCGGTGCCAAGATGGCTTTCTGAGCGTGGTGATGGCCATTCTCCTGCCGGCAATGATCATGGTGGCCGGCATTGCCATCGACCTGTCCGACCTGAACGCGCAGCGCAAGGCGGTGCAGTCGCAGGCCGACCTTGCGGCGCTGTCGGGGGTGCGCAACCTCTCCACCGCCTCGACAACCCGCGCCGCCGCCGCGCGGACGCTGGTGCAATCCGAGATCTACGACATCCGCCCGCCGGCGGCCGATCACATCCTGTTCGGGCGTCTGGCGGCCGGGGACTTCGTCGCCAACCCGGACCAGTCGCACCTCGATGGCGTCACCGCGGTCAAGGTGGTGGCGACCTCGCCGGCGCGCTTCCCGGTTCTCGGCCGCTTCTTCCTGCGCGACGCGCCGCCGCTTGTCACCCGGTCGGCGGTGGCCGTGGTCGACCCGCGGGTCAGCTTTGCCCTGTCAAACTGCCTGCTCTCGCTGCGGCTCCTGAAGGGTCTGCTCGAACCGCTTCTGGGGGCCGACATGGATCTTCTGTGTTCCGGTCACGGGCTTCGGATCAACGCCGTGAGTCTGATGAACCAATTGGCGCTCAGGGGCGAACTGCTGGCACCCGATACCACCTATGGCGACGTTCTCGACGCCGAATTGCCGCTGATCGACATTCTCGAGGCGGCTTATGGCCAGACCGGATTGGCGGCAGAGCTGGCGGACCCGGTCTTTGCCTCGGAGCGGTTGCGGCTGGGCGACTTCCTGCACCTCGCGCCGGGGCTGCGCGAAGTGCAGGTCACCAACACACTGCTTCCGCCGCTTGAGCTGCATATCTCGGATGTGGTCTTTGGCGCGCTGGAAGTCCTTGGCGCGCGGATCGTCGATCTCGACGCGCGGCTATCGCTTGGAACCTTTGCCGGCGCCGGGATCAGCGTGCAGATTTCCGAACCCCGCGTGATCGTGCTGGGGGCACACCCCGGAAGCCGGGACGCCCGCGCCCAGAGCGCGCAGATCCGGATTGCCGTCGACGGGCTGCACCTGTCGTCGCTGCTGCGGCTCAGTCTCGGGATCAACCTGGCCAACAGCACCGCCACGCTGGCCGCCCAGGGCCGCCAGTGCAGCCGCGTCGGTACAGACACCGCCGCCGTCTTCGCGCCGGTGACCGCCGAATTGCTGAACGTGGACGCCTCGTTGCGTCTGCTGGGCCTGCCACTCGACAGACCGCTGGCCCCGGTCAAATCGCTCAAAATGATGGAAAGCAGCGATACCCGGATCAGCTTTACCCATGACGAGGTGGCGCAGGGCAAGGTCAAGGAAATCCGCGCCGACCACTATCAGATCGATGTCCACGGCCTGCAACAGATCACCGGCGCGGTGGCCGATCTCATCGGCGCCTTCCGGGCCGACACCGGGGGCAAGGCTTCCGACCACGCCTGCCGTCTTCTGACCGGATGCGTCCTGGCATCATCCGCCCGTGGCCTGGGCAATCTGCTGGCCCCCGTCACCGAGGCGCTGGCGGTCTCGCAGGACAATCTCGGCAAGCCCGGCACGGCCGAAGGCGGATTGCTCCGGACCCTGCTGGAGGATGTCCTGGGGTTTGCCTTTGTCGAGACCCAGATCGAGGTGCTGGCGGTGAGCTGCTCTTACAAGCTGGCGCTGTGAGCAGCGGGCTGTAACACGTTGCTTCCCCGGTCGAAAATATGGCAGGTTCCGCCCTGTCATCCTTCGCGAAAGCCCCCGCATGACCGACACGCTCTCTCCTCCGCCGGCCCCCGAAGCCGAACACCGCTTTGCCTGCGATGAATGCGGCGCCGACATGCGGTTCGATCCGGCCACCGGCGGGCTGACATGCGACCATTGTGGCAACAGCGCCGAGATCGCCATCGGCCCCTGGGGCGGCGCCGCCCTGCGCGAACTGGATTTCGAAGCGGCCCTGGCACAACGGCTGCCGCAGGAGGAGATCGAGGAAACCCGCGTCTCGACATGCCCAAATTGCGGCGCCCAGGTCGAATTCGATGCCGACGTCCATGCCCGGGAATGCCCATTCTGCGCCACCCCCGTGGTGATCGACACCGGCACCCATCGCCACATCAAGCCGCGCGGATTGCTGCCCTTCGCGCTCGAGGAACGCCAGGCGCACAAGGCGATGACCGACTGGCTGGGCAAACTCTGGTTTGCGCCCAACGGCTTGCAGCAATACGCCCGCAAGGGCCGCAGGATGGATGGTATCTATGTCCCCTACTGGACTTTCGATGCCGATACCAAGTCCTCGTATCGCGGCCAGCGCGGCACGGTCTATTACGAAAGCCGCACCGTCACCCGCAACGGCAAGCGCGTCACCCAGCGGGTGCAGAAGGTGCGCTGGCGCACGGTCTCGGGCCGGGTGGCGCGGTTTTTCGACGATGTGTTGGTGCTGGCCTCGCGTTCGCTGCCCAAGCGCTATACCGACAATCTCGAACCCTGGGATCTGGCCGCGCTCGAACCCTACCGTCCCGAATTCCTCGCCGGGTTCCGAGCCGAGGGCTATGCGGTCGAGCTGGCCGATGGCTTTGCCGAGGCGCGTGTGCAGATGGACAGGATGATCCAGCGCGATGTGAAATTCGACATCGGCGGCGACCGCCAGCGCATCACCGACATCGACACCACGGTCGACGACATCACCTTCAAGCATATCCTGCTGCCGGTCTGGCTGGCCGCCTACAAATATCGCGGCCAGACCTATCGTTTCGTCGTCAACGGCCGCACCGGCCGGGTGCAGGGCGAACGCCCCTGGTCGGCGATCAAGATCGCCATCGCCGTCGTCATCGGTCTCATCCTGGCAGGAGGGCTGGGCTATCTCTGGGCAATCTCCCAACAATAGGCTGACGCACCTCCCCGGGGCACGTCAGCCCGTACCGGAAGGCCGACGCCGCCTTGCCAGCGCAAACTCCCCTGGCCAGGCGGAAATTCGTAACGGGTCGATCCACTCCCTGACCGCACGCATTCCGTGGTCCTTCCGGTGCCTTGCACTATGCCACATCCGGCCGGAAATTTCCGCAACAGCGGTTGCGGCATGGCGTCCCACACCCCGAGAGCGCTTGCGCGCAGGGGCCGAATACGTCACAGTTAGCGCAAACAATTTGCCCCCGGATACAGGAATTGCCTCATGATCCTCTGCTGCGGAGAATCGCTGATCGACATGTTGCCGCGCACATCGACCCTCGATGAGCCGGCCTTCGCGCCACATACCGGCGGCGCGGTCTACAACACGGCGATCGCCCTTGGCCGTCTCGAGGCTCCGGCGGGCTATTTCGGCGGGCTCAGCTCGGACATGTTCGGCCAGCTGCTCGAGGCCGATCTGGTGGCCTCCAAGGTGGATACCGCGCTGGCCCCGCGCAGTGACCGGCCCACGACCCTGGCGTTCGTGACGCTGAAGGACGGCCATGCCACCTATGCATTCTATGATGAAAACACCGCCGGCCGCATGCTCGCGCAGTCTGACCTGCCCGCGGTGCCTGCGGCAGTGACGGCGCTGTTCTTTGGCGGCATCAGCCTGCCGGTCGAACCCTGCGGCGACACCTATGCGGCGCTTGCCATCCGCGAGGCCGACAGCCGCCTGATCATGATCGATCCCAACATCCGCCCCGGGTTCATCCGCGACGAGGCCCGCTATCGCGCCCGGCTCGACCGGATGCTGGCGGTGGCCGATGTGGTCAAGGTCTCGGATGAGGATCTCGTCTGGCTCACCGGCGGCACCGACCCGAAGGCGCTGACCGACAAGGGGGTGGGCCTGGTGCTGATGACCCGGGGCGGCGAAGGCGTGCTGGCGCAGAACGCCGAGGGCAGCCTCGACCTGCCCACCACCAAGGTCGAGGTGGTTGATACCGTCGGCGCCGGCGACACCTTCAACGCCGGCATGCTGGCCGGCCTGCACCAGCAGGGTCTTGCCACCAAACAGGCCTTCAAACAGGCCACGCTGGCCGACCTGGAACCGGCGATCGCGCTCGGCATGCGCGCCGCCGCGGTCACCGTCAGCCGCGCCGGCGCCAATCCGCCCTGGGCGCACGAACTGGCGTGAGGGCGCTGCTGCAACGGGTGCGCGAAGCCCAGGTGACGGTCGATGGCGACGTCCTCGGCCAATGCGGCCCGGGGCTGATGATTCTGGTCTGCGCCATGCAGGGCGACACCGAGGCCGAGGCCGGAAAGCTGGCCGCCAAAGCCGCCCGCCTGCGCATCTTTCCCGACGCGGCCGGCAAGATGAACCGTTCGGTCACGGATATCGGCGGCACGGCGCTTGTCGTCAGCCAGTTCACCCTCGCCGCGGATACCCGCCGCGGCAACCGCCCCGGCTTTTCCGCCGCCGCTGCGCCTGAAACCGGCGCCGCGCTTTACGAGGCGTTCGCCGCGGCGCTGCGCGGTGAGGGCATTGCCACCGAAACCGGACGTTTCGGCGCCGACATGCAGGTCAGCCTTGTCAACGACGGTCCGGTCACCATCTGGCTCGACACCGAGGCCTGAGCGCGCCGCGGCCAGCCGAGGGCCTGATCGTCGCGGGGCTCACGCCCCCCATTTGCCGATCATGATGCCGGATTCGTCTTCGTCGCGCCGCATCGCGCGCACCCCGGCATCGGTCATGGTCACCCGGTTCTTGCGCGCCGTGAGCCGGTCGAGCAGCGCCGCCTGCATCCGGTCCCGCTCGGCCTGATAGACCGGATCCCGCCCCAGATCGTGGAATTCCTCGGGATCATTCTCAAGATCGAAAAGTTGCGGCGGAAAGCCCCGGTAATATACGAATTTCCACCGCTCGCTGCGCAGCATGTAGGCGCGGGCCTCCGACAGGCCGACGCCCAGCGTCTCGCGCGCGGCATAGAAGGCATAGTCGATTTCCGACAGCACCGCGTCGCGCCAGTCTTCGGGTGTCTCGCCCTGCAAGAGCGGCATCAGCGACCGCCCCTCCAGCCGGTGATCGGCCGGCGGCGCGCCGGTGGCCTCGAGGAAGGTGGGCACCAGATCGATGGCCTCGACCAGCGCATCGCAGGCGGTGCCGCGCGTGGCATCCGCCTCGGGGCGCGGATCGCAGATGATCAGCGGCACCCGCACCGAGCACTCATGAAACAGCTCTTTCTCGCCCATCCAGTGATCGCCAAGGTAATCGCCATGGTCCGAGGTCAGCACGATCATCGTGTCGCGATCGCGCCCGGTCTCTTCCAGCCAGTCAAAGAGCCGCCCGAGATGGTCGTCGATCTGCTTGATCAGCCCCATGTAGGCCGGCAGCACAACCTCGCGCGCGCCCTGTTTCGAGAAGGTCTCGCTGACCTCCATGCCCATGAATGCCGCATAGACCGGATTGGGATCGGCGCGCTCCTCCTCGCTGCGATGGAGCGGCAGAAAACTCTCGGGGCCATACATGTCGTGATACGGCGCCGGGGCGATATAGGGCCAATGCGGCTTGATATAGCTGAGGTGGCAGAGCCAGGGCTGATCGCCCATCTCCTCGATGAATTCCCGGGCGCGCATGGTCATATAGGCGGTTTCGGAATGCTCTTCCCGGACCCGCGCCGGCAGGTTCGAATTCTTCAGATGCCAGCCCGAGAGCAGTTCGCCCTCCGGTCCCTCGGCGGAATTGGCCCAGCGATCCCAGGGGTTGTCGCCCGCATAGCCCTTGTCACGCAGCCAGTCGTTGTAGCGCAGCTTACCCCCCTTGGCCGCCAGCACGCCATCCGGGTGCAGCCCGTCGTCACGCTCGTAGGCGTCGAATCCCGGCTGGCTGACCTTGATGCCGATGTCACCGCCCGCCTCCACCCCGAGCCGCGCCATGCCTTCGCGGTCGGGCACCATATGGGTCTTGCCGACCACCGCCGTCGTCACGCCCTGCGGGCGCAGGTAGTCGCCCAGCGTCAACTCGCCCAGGGGCAGCGGCACCCGGTTCCAGGTGGCCCCGTGGCTGAACACCGTGCGGCCGGTGTAGGTCGAGGCGCGCGACGGGCCGCAGACCGGCGATTGCACATAGGCCCGGTCGAAACGCAGGCCTTTGCTGGCCAGCTTGTCGATGTTGGGCGTGTCCAGATGCGGATGGCCGTAACAGGACAGGTAATCCCAGCGCAGTTGATCGGCCATGATGAAGAGGATGTTCTTGATCTTTGTCATGTACTTATCTCATCAGTCCGGGAAGGAATGTGGCAATCGGCGGGACCACCAGGACGAGAACCAGCCCCGCGACCAGCGCGATGATATAGGGCGTCACGCCCCGGAAGATCGCGCCGAGGCGGACGTCGGGCAGCACCGACTTCACCACAAAGACGTTCATGCCGATGGGCGGGGTGATCAACCCGATCTCGGACACCAGCACCACGAGGATGCCAAACCAGATCATGTCGATGCCGCTGATCTGCAAGGCCGGCAGGAACACCGGCACCAGCAGCACGAGGATGCCGATCGCCTCGAACACCATGCCCATCAGGATGGCGATCACGCAGACAAACAGCACCAGCTGGAACGGCGACAGCTCCCATGCGTCCACAAGGTCGAGCAGATCATAGGGCATGCCGCTCAGATTGATGAACTGCGAAAAGACGATGGCGCCGAGCAGCACGATAAAGATCGTCGCGGTGGTCACGGTGGCGTCGGACAGGCAGTCCTTCCATTCGCCCAAGGTCCGCAGGTTGCCGCGCAGAACGGCGATCACGGCTGCCCCGAAGGCGCCGATGCCCGAAGCCTCGGTCGCAGTGAAGGCACCGGTATAGATGCCGCCCAGCACCACGAAGAAAAGGATCAGCACCGGCAGCGTGCCGCGAATGGCCGCTGTCCTGCGCGCCGGTTCCAGCGGCGGCGCCTCGGGGGCGGCCAGCGGATCGCGGCGCACCACGATGCCGACGCAGATCATGAACAGCGTGACCAGCAAGAGCCCCGGAAGGATACCGGCGATAAACAGAAGGCCGATGTCCTGCTCGGCGATCAGCCCGTAGATTACCAAGGGCACCGAGGGCGGGATCATGATGCCCAGCGTGCCGCCCGCCGCGATGGTGCCCGAGGCGAGGCGGTCCGAATAGCGATAGGTCTTCATCGGCGGCATCGCGACCTTGGCCATCGTCGCCGCCGTCGCCAACGTCGAGCCGCAGACCGCGGAAAAGCCCCCCGCCGCCAGCACCGTGGCCAGCGCCAACCCGCCGCGGAAACGTCCGAGACCGGCATAAGCCGCGTCGTAGAGATCTTTCGAAATCCGCGCATGCACGATGAAGACGCCCATCAGGATAAAGAGCGGAATGACGCTGAGATTGTAGTTCATGCTGTCTTCCAGAACCTGCTGGCCGACCATCGCCAGCGACGCCTCGAACCCGCGTTGCAAACCGAAGCCGACGAAGCCCACCACCAGCGTGGCAAAGCCCACCCGGAAGCCCAGGAAGCAGAGCCCCAGAAGGGCGGCGAAACCGATCAATGCGGTGGCCATCACAGATCCTCCAGATGATCGTCGTGGCGCCCTGCCCCGGTCATCAGGCCCAGCACCTGGCAGACCACGCTCAGCGCCGCCAGGGCCGCGACCACGCCGAAAATCGAGGACAGCGGCCATTCCAGCACGATGGTGCGCGAATTCGTTTCGGCGGCATGCAGGGCGGCCTCGAACAGCACATAGACGATCAGGCACATCACGAAGAGCGACAGCCCCTGCACCGCGATGTCATAGACACGCGGTGCCACGGCGCGGACGCGGGCGTCGATGAGTTCGACCACGATGTGCTTGTCGCGGGCATTGGCGATGCCGAGGCCGGCAAAGATCACCAGCGCCAGCATCACCGAGATCATTTCCGACGCCCCGAAGATCGGCGCGCCGAGGAGATAGCGGCCGACGACATCGACGAAGGTCAGCAGCATCATGAGCGCCAGCACGGCGCTGGAAAAGATCTCCAGCCCCCTGACGATCTGCGCGAGAACGCCCGCGCCCGCGTGTCTGTCTGTCGGCCGGGTCATCAGTTCATCGCCCCGTCAAGCTGGCTGCGGTAGAAATCGAGCGCCGCCTGCGCGTCGATGCCGGTGTCGCCGGCCGCCTTGAGCCAGCCTTCGGTGACAAAGGCCGAGGCCTCCATCAGCGCCTGTTCGAAAGCCGGATCGGCCATGATCACCTGAAGGCCCGCGCCTTCATAGGCAGCCTCGCCCTGCGCCGCCGCCTCGTCCCAGCGCTTGCCAAAGGCCGCGCCAAGCACGTCGCCCGAAACGCTCATGATCGCCTGTTGATCCTCGGGCGAGATCTCGGCCCATTTGTCGCTGTTGGCAAAAACCGAGAAGGAGGTCGCGTAGATCGGCTGTGACAATCGCGTCGTCGACTTGGTGTAGGGCAAGAGCTGGAACGCCTCCACCGCCTGCGGATCAAGCCCGAGATGGCCATCGACAACGCCGCGCGAAATGATCTCGTTGGATTTCACCGCCGGGGTTGCGACGACGCCGGTGCCCAGCTCCTTGGTGATCGCGGCAAGCGGCCCGGGCAGCACCCACATCTTGCGGTTGGCCAGATCCTCGAGCGTGGTGATCGGCGTGTCGGTCTGGCTGTAAAGCTCGCCCGGCGAGATCACGAACTGCGACAGCAGGTGCACCGTGCTCACCTCGTCGGGGAAGTATTTCCGGTTGGTGGCCCAGAGCGCCCTGGACATAGTTTCGGCGCCCCTGATGGCGACAAAGGGCTGCATCGCGACCCGGGGGCCCTGCACCCCGTCCCCGAAGAAGCCGTTGAACATGACGGAGACGTCGGCGATGCCCTTTTCCACGGCGGCCAGCTGCTCGGGCGGCGGCGCCACCGATTTCGGCGGGATGATGCCCGTTACGCGGCCCTCGGTCACGCGCTCGACCTCGTCGATCCAGTTGGGCAGCACCTCGGAACAGGCGAAATGGCTCGATGGCCAGAAGCAGTTGACCAAGAGCCGGGTCTTGGCGGTGGCGGCGCTGCCGGCGACAACCAGCGCCGAGGCCACAAGTGCAAGTTTCAGTGTCATGTTCTCTCTCCCGTTTTGCGACCAGCTTGCGGTGTGGTCACACCGTCTTCAATCCTCAGTCCTCCAATCCGCCAAAGCTGCGGATATCGGTGCCCTCCTCCCGGCGTTTCGCTGTGTAGGCCGCGAAGGCCTCGACCGCCGGCGCATGCTCCCATGCCTCGAGCGCGGAGCGATAGCTCGGCCGCTGCGAGACCCTGTCAAACCAGGCTTTCAGATGCGGCCTGCGGGCGTAGGGCCAGCCCATCAGGTCCATCCGGTGCAGGTTCGGCATCCAGGCAATATCGGCCAGCGAGAAATCCGCGCCCGCCAGATAATCCCGCCCGTCCGCCAAGAGCGCGTCGAGCTGGGCAAAGCCTGCGTCGGTCCGGCGCACCGCGGCCTCGACGCGGCCCCGGTCGAAGCCGGCGGCGAAATCACGACGAAACTGCTTGAGCCAGGCGTTTTGGTGCCGTGCCTGAAAGGCCTCGGCCACTTCTGGCGGAGGCGGTGGCGCGGCACGGAACAGGAACTCGAAGGTCAGCAGCTTGAGATCGAGCTGCGCTGCATCCGCCATCTCCAGCAGCTCCGGCTTGGCGGTGGCGGCCAGCGCGTCATTCCGGCGCGCCAGGTGACGGATGATGTCGATCGACTCGATGATCAGCGCGCCATCGTCCACCAGCGCCGGCACCAGCCCCTTGGGGTGGATCTTCTGATATGCCGCGCTCGCGTGTTCGTCCTTTTCCAGATCGATCAGGTGGCTTTCAAACGCCTGCCCGGTCTCGGCCAGAACGATCCGCACCCGCTGCGAACAGCTCGACATCGGCGCGTGCCAGAGGTGCAGGCCTTGCAGGTCTTTCAGTGTCGGGTCTTGCGGGTCTATGCGCGGCATCTGTTCGCTCTCTCAGAAATTCACCCGGTCGCCGCCCTTGAGCGCGAGGATCTCGCGCGCCTCGTCCGGCGTGGCGACCTCGCAGCCCAGGTCCTCGACGATGCGGCGGATCTTGGCGACCTGCGCGGCATTGCTCTCGGCCAGCTTGCCGCGCGACAGAAACAGGCTGTCCTCCAGCCCGACGCGCACGTTGCCGCCCATCTGGCTGGCGGTGGTGGCCAGCGACATCTGCGATCCGCCCGCGCCCAGCACCGACCAGCGGTAATCGTCGCCGAAGAGCCGGTCGGCGGTGCGCTTCATGAACACCAGGTTGTCGACCTCGGGGCCGATGCCGCCGAGGATGCCAAAGATGAACTGGATGAAAACCGGCGCCTTGAACAGCCCGATATCCATGCAGAATTTCAGGTTGTAGAGGTGACCGACGTCGTAGCACTCGTGCTCGAACTTGATGTCATGCGGCGCCAGCGTGTCGGCGGCCTCCTTGATATCGCGGAAGGTGTTGCGGAAGATATTGCCGTCGGAACCCGCGACATACTCCTTCTCCCAGTCGAACTTCCAGTCGTCGTCGGAATAGCGTTTGGCGAGCGGATGGAACGAGAAATTCATGCTCCCCATGTTCATCGAACACATCTCGGGCGAAAACGTCTTGGCCGGGGTGATCCGGTCCTGGATCGACAGCGACAGCGAACCGCCGGTCGAAATGTTCACCACCGCATCCGTCGCCTGCTTGATGCGCGGCAGGAAGGGCTGGAAGTCCTTCACATCGACCGAGGGTGCGCCGGTCTCGTTGTCGCGGGCGTGCAGGTGCAGGATCGAGGCGCCGGCCTCGGCCGCTTCAACGGCCTGGGTGGCGATGTCGTCATAGGTATAAGGCAGCGCATCCGACATGGTGGGCGTGTGGATCGCCCCGGTGACGGCGCAGGTGATGATTGTCTTCTGGCGAGCCATGGCGGCCTCCTTAACTGTCTTTGGACCGCTCGACGCGATAGCCGAGCGGGAAGAGTTGCAGATCGAAACGGTGTCGGATGAAGCCCCAGACCCCCTGCGGCGCCTTCAACATCACCACGATGGCCACAAGGCCGAGAACCATCAGGTAAATGGTGCCCAGATCGGCCAGGGTTTCGCGCAGCAGGAAAAAGACGATGGTGCCGATGATCGGGCCCTCGATGGTGCCGATGCCGCCGATGACGACAATGAAGATGACAAAGGCGGTCCAGTCGTTGACGCTGAAGGCGGCATCGGGCGAGATCCGCAGCTTTTGCAGGAAGATCAGCGCCCCCACGATGGCGGTCAGGCCTGAGGTGACGACATAGACAAAGAACTTGGTGCGCCAGATGTCGATCCCGAGGGAGGCCGAGGCCAGTTCATTGTCGCGGATCGCGGTCAGCGCCAGCCCCTTGCGCGAGCGCAGCAGCAGGTAGACCGCCGTGACGACGATCAGCGCCGCGCCCAGAGCCAGCCAGTAAGACAGCGCCTCGCGCGCCGAACGGCCGTCAGCCATGGAACGCACGATATCGGTGGGCAGCGAGGTGCCCGATCCGCCGCCCAGCGCCGAGACCTGGGCAAAGACCAGCCGGAAAACCTCGGCCATGACCCAGGTGCCGATGGCGAAATAGGCGCCGCGCAGGCGAAAGATCAACGCCGCGACGGGGATCGAGATCAGCGCCCCAAGCAGACCCGCCAAGGCGATGGCCACCAGCGGCGGCAGGCCCGCAAAGATGGTCAGCGCAAACAGCATGTAGCCGCCGAAGCCCACGTAGGCCTGCTGCCCGACCGAAACCAGCCCGGCATAACCCGCCAGCAGGTTCCAGAGCGAGGCCAGCGCGAGGTAGAGGAAGATCTCGCCCATCAGCCGCAGGTCGGCCCGGCCCGCCCAATAGGGTGCGGCGATCAGGATCACCACGATCAGCGCGCCCAGAACGGCGGCCACTTTCGCAGCGTTGGAGGTACGGCTTATGCGAATGTCAGTGCTCATGCCGAGATCCTCGGGAACAGGCCGTTGGGACGCACGGCAAGGATGACGAGAAAGGCGATATGGCCCGCCAGAAGCTGCCAGCCCGGGTTGATCGTCGCGCCCACGGTCTGGGCCACGCCAAGGATGACACCGCCGACAAGCGTGCCCCAGAGGTTGCCCAGTCCGCCGATGATCACCGCTTCGAAGCCGAAGATCAGGCGCCCGCCGCCGACCGACGGGTCGAAACTGGTGCGGATGCCCAGCAGAATGCCGGCCACCGCCGTCACCGCCAGCGCCAGCGCCATGGCAAGGCCGAAGACATGGCGTTTGTTCAGCCCCATGAGTTGAGCGATGTCCTGATTGTCCGAGGTGGCGCGAAAGGCGCGGCCCAGTGGCGTGCGGTAGAAACACCATTGCAGCCCCGCGATCACCGCCACGGCAATGGCGAAGGTCAGGAGCGGCAGCACCCCCAGCGACAGCGGGCCAAGTGCCACCGAGGCGGTCTCGAGCGCGCCTGCGTCCATCTTCTGCGGGTCGGCGCTGTAGCCTTCCAACAAAGCGTTCTGGATGATGACCGACAGGCCGAACGTCACCAGCAAGGGTGGCAGGATGTCGTCGCCCAGCGTGTGGTTCAGCACCGCCCGTTGCAGCACATAGCCAATGCCTGCCATCGCCGGCACCACCACGATCAGCGCCACCAACGGATGCACCCCCAGCGCCACCGTCGTCGTCAGCCCGAGGTAGGCGGCCAGCACGATCAAGTCGCCATGGGCGATATTGACCAGCCGCATGACCCCGAAGATCAGGCTGAGCCCGGCGGCGAAGAGGGCATAAAGCCCGCCCAGAAGCGTGCCCTGAACCAGGGCGTTCACGAAATCCATGTCATTCCACTCCGAAATAGGCGCGCGCGATCTCGTCGCGCGAGACGGTGTCGGACCTGCCTTCGAGCGACACCCGGCCCTCTTGCAGGCAATAGACGCGGGACGAGACCGCCAGCGCCTTGGTGATGTCCTGCTCGACGATCACCGCCGACATGCCGCCGCCGACAATCCCCGGCAGCGCCTTGTAGATGTCGCGGATGATGACGGGCGCGAGGCCGAGGCTGATCTCGTCGAACATGATCAGATCCGGGTTCGACATCAGCGCGCGGCCGATGGCGACCATCTGCTGCTGACCGCCAGAGAGCGAGGTCGAGGCCTGCGCGCGCCGCTCTTCGAGGATCGGGAAAAGGTCGTAGACACGGCGCAGATTCCACGGCCCCTTGCGGTTCACCCGGCCGCCGATCATCAGGTTTTCCTCGACCGAGAGCGACGGGAAAAGCTGCCGGCCCTCGGGCACCATCGCCAGCCCCATCTGCGCCACCACGTCGGGGCGGGCATTGCCGATCTGTTGGCCGCGATAGGAGATTTGCGCCGCGTCATTCGCGATCAGCCCGGAGATCGAGCGCAGCATGGTTGTCTTGCCCGCGCCGTTTGCGCCGATGATGGCCAGAACCTCACCCTCATGCACGCTTAGTTCCACGCCATAGAGCGCCTGGAAATCGCCGTAGAAGGCATCGAGACCGTTCAGTTTGAGAATTGGGTCAGGCATCGGCTTCGATCCCCAGATAGATTTCCTGCACCTCGGGGCTGTCCATGATCGCCTTTGGCTCGCCCTCGGCGATCTTGCGGCCGAAATCGATCACGATCAGCCGTTCGACCACGGCCATCAGTGCATGCACCACATGTTCGATCCAGATGATCGAGACACCGCTGGCGTGGATCGACTTGATGGTGGCGATCAACGCGGTGCATTCCGCCTCGGTCAGCCCGCCGGCGATCTCGTCAAGGAGCAGGAGCCGTGGTTTCGCGCAGAGCGCGCGGGTCAGTTCGAGCCGCTTGCGGTTGAGCAACGTCAGCCCCCCGGCCCGGTCATTGGCCTTGTCCAGAAGCTCGGTCTGGTCGAGCACCTCGATGCAGAGCCGCTCGGCCTCGCGCCCCGCAAGCCCGGCCGATTGCGTCGCCGCCACCATGGCATTTTCGAACACCGTCATGTGGGTGAAGGGCTGTGGCACCTGAAAGCTGCGGGCAATGCCCGAGCGCGAGCGGCGGGCGGCGCCCAGCGCGGTGATGTCGTCGCCGGCAAAGGTGATGCGCCCGGCGTCCGGCTTCAAAGTGCCGGTGATCAGATTGAACATCGAAGTCTTGCCGGCCCCGTTCGGCCCCAGCACGCCCAGCGCCTCACCCTCTTCGAGCCCATAGCTCAGGTCGTCAGCGACGGTCACGGCGCCGAAGGCTTTCGACACGCCGTCGAGTTGCAATATCTGCGTCATCGGGGTCTCCCCTGCGCGGTGTCGGGCGGCGGGATGCCGCCGCCCCTTGGACTCAGAGCAGCTTCAGCTCGCCGGTCAGCGGGATATCCGGCGCGGCGGAATTGGCGACGATCTTGAGGTCGAAGCCCTCGCCTTCCTTCTGCCACTGGCCGGCAACCAGCGGCGTCTTGGTGACGTTGTTGATCGGGCCGTTCGACCAGTCGACCGGGCCGACGATGGTGTCGAGCCTGGTCTCGGGGATCGCGGCGGCGATGGCCTCGTAATCCTCGAGATCCGCAGCGCGACGCACGACATCCGCGACCACTTCGAACAGCGCGTGCTTGAAACCGATCGGCTGGGTCCAGGGCCGGCCCGAGGCTGCCGTGTATCCCTCGGCAAGCGCCTTGGCCGACGCGCCGGTCAGCGACGAGGCGAAGGGATGATCCGGCGACCACCAGACTTCGGAGGAAAGCCCGTCTCCCCGATCGCCCAGCGACTCTATGACCGAAGGGAAGAGCAGCGCCTTGCCGATGGTCACGACCTTGGGATTGAAGCCCTGCTGCGCCGCCTGCGCCCAGAAGGTGGCGAAATCGGGCGGGATCATGTTGCCGGTGACGATCTCGGCCCCCGCCTCCTTGAAAGCGTTGATGTAGTTCGAAAAATCATCGGTCAGCGGCTGGTAGCGGCCGGGATCGGTCAGGTCGTAGCCAGCGGCGGCCAGCGGTGTCGGCAGGCCCAGCTCGGGATGCCCCCAGGCATTGCCATCGGCATCGTTCGGGAACAGCCCGCCAACGACCTTCTGCACGCCCGACTGGTCCCACATGTCGAGGAAGGCGCCGATCACGTCCTCGAGCCCCCAGAAGAAATGATAGGTGTAATCGAACCCCTGCCCCGGCACGCCGTTGCGGCCAAAGAAATAGGGCTGCCAGGGGCAGTCGGTGGTGATGCAGGGCACCTCGTTGATCTCGGCCTGATCCGACACCGGGTTCACCGTGTCGGGCGTCGAGGCGGCGACGATGATGTCGACCTCGTCACCCAGGATCAGGTCGGCGGCCACTTCGGCGGCGCGGTTGGGATTGGACTGGCTGTCCTTCGAGATGATCTCGATGTTCCAGGTCTTGCCATTGTTCTCGATGCCGCCGGCAAAGGCGTCGGCCACGGCGGCCAGGACATAATCGTCGGCCTCGGCAAAGCCCGCCAGCGGGCCGGTGCGCGGGCTGACATGGCCGACTTTCAGCGTCGGGGTCTGGGCATAGGCGCGGGTGCCGCGCAGGATGGCCGGGGCCGCCAGAAGCGCCGTGCCCCCGGCCAGAAAGCCGCGTCGTGATGGTGTCTTGAACTTGTTCATTGGTTCCTCCCTTGCGCCGGTCTCCCACCGGCTTTTTGCTGACCTAGTCGAGAATGCCGTCGAGTTTCGTCAGGTGACGGCCCACCCGGGCGCGCGCCGCATCGGCCTCGGCCTCGGTCCATGTGCGGAACCCCTCGCCGCTTTTCATCCCGAGCTTTCCCTCCTGCACGAGTTGCCTGAGATAGGGCGACGGCCCCTGCCGGCTCTCCAGGTCGAAGAGCACGTTTTCATGAATATCGAGCGTCAGGTCGGTGCCCACCAGATCGGCGTTCTCCAGCGGGCCGAGCACGGCCAACCGCCGGCCGAAGCAGGATTTCACCACGGTATCCACCGCTTCCGCATCGCAGATGCCGCGTTCCACCAGGCTCACCGCCTCGCGCCAGAGCGCATGTTGCAGCCGGTTGCCGATAAAGCCCGGCACGTCCTTTTCCACCATCACCGGCGTCTTGCCGGCACTGGCCAGGAGCGCCATCATCCGGTCGGCGACGGCAGCGTCGGTCCACTCGGTCTTGATCACCTCGACCAGCGGGATCATGTGCGGCGGGTTCCACCAATGGGTGCCCAGCGCCCGTTCGCGCAGGTTCAGCCCTTCCATGATCCTGGTGATCTGAATCACCGAGGAATTCGACGCCAGCACCGCCTCCTTTGGGGCGTGCGCCTCGACCTCGGCGAAAATCTTGCGCTTCAGGTCGAGTTTCTCCGGCGCCGCCTCGAAGACGACATCCGCCTCTTTCACCGCCGCCCGCACCGAGGAACACAGCTCGATCATCTTCAGCGCGCGGGCGATCTCGTCTTCCGCGGCGCCCAGCGACTTGAGGCTGTCCGAAATCCGCTTTGGCGCGGATTTCAGCGTTTCTTCATGCGGGTCGGTGAGCGTCACGTATTGCCCGGCGCGCGCCAGGGTGAGCGCGATGCCATGGCCCATGAGCCCGGCACCGATGACGGCCATCTGTTGCTTCTTGGGAACCATCGCTCAGCCCGCCGTATAGCCGCCGTCGGCATAAAGGATATGCCCGGTGTAGAAATCTGACGCCTTGGAGGCGAGGAACAGCAGCGGCCCGGCCAGGTCTTCGGGCTCACCCAGCCGGCCCTTGGGCACGCGGGCGAGGAAGCCCTTGCGGACTTCCTTGGCCTTTTCGGTGTCCTCGAACATCCAGGCGGTAAGCGGCGAACGGAAGACGGTGGGCGCGATGGCGTTGACGGTGATGCCGGTCGGCCCAAGCTCGCAGCCCAGCGCCTTGGTGATGCCGTCGGTCGCGGCCTTCGAGGCGCAATAGGCGGTGTAACCGGCCGGATGGCCCAGCAGCCCGCGCGCCGACGACACCAGCACGATCTTGCCGCCCTGCCCCTGCGCCTTCATCTGCCCGGCGGCGGCGCGGGCCAGCAGCCAGCTTTGCGTGACATTGGCGTCCATCACGCTCTCGAAGGTCTCGGGCGCCATATCGTTGATCGGTGCGACCTTGTTCATGCCGGAGGCCACAACAAGGATGTCGAGCTGGCCAAAGGTGTTCACCGCCTCGTCAACGAGCGCCTGACAGGCACCCTCGTCGCTGGGCCGGGTATTGACCGCGCAGACCGCCGCCCCCAGCGCCCGGCACTCCTCGGCGATCGCGTCTAATGCCGCCTGGTTGCCGGCGGCCAGGACAAGGTTGCATCCGGCCCCGGCGAGGATGCGCGCGGCGACCATGCCGAAGGCGCCCGAGGCCCCGGTGATCAGCGCCACCTTGTCCTTGACGTCGAACATGGAAAGGGGGTTCGTCATCGCGTTCATTTCACACCTCCGGGGGGTAGGGAATGACAACCAGCATCTTGCAGGTGTCGTTGCTGCGGTTCTCGATCTTGCGGACTTCGCCCGGCGCGATGGTGCAGCTGTCCATCCGGCGCAGCACCGTCTCCTTGCCGTCGATGATCACCGTCATCTCGCCTTCGAGCAGCACGTAGACCTTCTCGAAGGGGGTGCTGTCGGGGCCGGCGCCGCCGCCCGGCAGGAACTGGCTGTAGCCGAGCCACTGGTTCTTCGGCCCACCCTCCTCAAAACCCTGAAGCCGCAGCCCGTGACAGCCGAAATGATTGGGCGCCTCGTAGGGCTGCGCATCCTTGAAACGTTTGATGTGCATGGCTTAGTTTCCTTCGCGGGGATCGATGACTTCGACGGTGTCACCAATCACGAATTGCATCAGGTCGACTCCGTCGATCATCGGACCGTCGTAGCCCGCCTTCGCTTCCGCCATGACGTCTCCGGCATCCGGGCGGCCGGGCCCCTGGCCGAGAAAGACGAAATGGGTGAAAGCGGCCATTTTCGGTCGGGTCCGAGTGAAGATCTTGGCGGCTTCGGTCGGGTCGGTGTGGTGGCCCATGATCACCTTGATCGGCGGGCGCTCGGCGATCTTGGGATCGGCCATCGCAACCTCATGCACCAGCAGATCGACGCCGGTGGCGTGTTCGACGACATTCTCGTTCGGCTTGGTGTCACCGCTGATGACGACGGCGCGGCCATCAAAGTCGATGCGATAGCCGTAGGACGGATCGAGATGCTCGCCGTGAAAATTGGCAAAGGCGGTGACCGTCACGCCGTTCTCCTCGAACACCGGGCCGTCCTCGGTGAATTCGGTCACGTCCCATTCGACGCCCTTCGGGTTCAGCCCGGCATCGGCGATGCGGATGCGGTGATCCTCGGCGTAGGCCAGCGTCAGCCCCTCAGTCAGCTGCCTGGTGCCGACCGGACCGGTGATGGTGCGCGGCTCCTCGCGGCGGCCCTGAGGCGGCAGCCAGGGTGTCAGCCAAAGATCGGGCAGGCCGATGGTATGATCGGAATGGAAATGCGTCAGGAAGATATGGTCGATCGCGGCAGGCACGATGTTCAGTTGGTCGATCCGCTGCATAGCGCCGCGGCCCGCATCGAACACCAGGTTGAGCCCACCCGCCTGAACCAGCGTGCTGCCGCCGAACCGGTCGATCCGCGGATCGGGCACGCCGGTGCCCAGCAGGGTCACCACGAAATCGCCCTGCGCCTCTTCTGCCGCCGCGGAGGCCCCGATCAGGCCGGCCAGCAACAGGCCCGCAAGTGTCTTCGCCTTGAACATCATCATGCCTCTCCTCCTTGGCACTCGGGAAAAGAGGCCGCCGGTTCCCCGGCGGCCAGTCAGGGAGCGTTCAGAATTCGGCGCCGTCGTCGATGCGGAAGCCCTGGGATTTGTCGATCATCGCCACCAGGCGGATGATGCAGCCGTCACCGCGATCCCAGTTCCACGGGAAGAAGGCGAAGGTGCAGCGCTTGCCGGTCACCGCGTCAAGGTCGCCGCCGACGTTCTCGATGCCGAGGATGCCGTTCTTGAACAGGATGTTGTGCACCGGCTCCCATTCGGGGAAATCGTCTTTCCAGTCGTTGCCGCCGGACCACTCGCGGTATTCCTCTTCCAGATGCGGCAGCAACGGGCCGTTGCGCTGCGGGCCGATCGCGGTGGCCAGCGGGTGGTCGTTGGCCTGGGTGTCGTGGCCCACGACCTTGACGCCCTTTTCCACCATCCATTCGGCGGCCGAAGACACCAGACCGGGGCAATAGGCAAAGTAATCGCCGTCCTCGTAATCATGATGCCAGCCGGTGTTGATGATCAGCACGTCGCCCTTGCGGATCGCATGGCCGCAGGCTTTCTCCAGATCCTCGCCGGTGATCGGCTCCCATTTCTTCTTGGGGATCGACACCACCAGGCCGGTGCCGAAGAAATGCGGCAGCGGCACCTCGTCGATGAAGGGCGTGCCCTGCACCACATGGGCCGGCGCGTCGATATGGGTGGTGGCATGCATCGTGGTCGTGATGCGCTGGCTCAACACGCCGGATTTCGCCATGTAGTGGATACGTTCGATCTTGGTATCCTGGAAATACGGCCAGTTGGGGTTCTGAAACCCGAAGCGGTGGCTGAGATTGTAGAACTCCAGCCCCATGTCGTTGTCGGTATTTGCCTGAAACTCGATTCCGCGGATCTCGACCATCGGATTCACCTTCTCTGTTCACCGGCGAGGGCCGGTGTCGGTTGGCTTAAAACTTTGCAGAGAGCTCCTCCCTCTGTCCCGAATTACGGTACGTATCGACCACGATGCGGTCAACAAAAAACCTACAATGCGGTTGACGTGCACCGCATTGCGATACATAAATTTATATCAGCACTGGGCGCGCACGCCGGAAGAATGCAAAGGGATCAGATGATACATGCTTGAAGAAAAAGACAAAAAAGACCGTTCCGGCATTCAGGTCATTGCCCGCGCGGCGGCCATACTGAGGGTTCTCAAAGAGGAACGTGGCGGACTCAGCCTGGGCCAGATCGCCACGCGGGTCGACCTGCCCCGCTCTACGGTACAGCGAATCACCGGCGCCCTGTCCGCAGAGCGGTTCATCATCCAGGACCCGAAAGGCGGCGGCATCCGGCTCGGGCCGGAGCTTGGCGCCTTTGCCGAAGCCGCGAACTTCAACATCGTCGAACGTTGCCGCGCGATCCTCAACGAGGTGACGCAGGCAACCGGCGAAACCACCGATCTCGCGGTGCTGCGCAACGGCAGCATGATCTTTCTCGATCAGGTGCCCGGCCTGCACCGGCTGCGCACGGTGTCCTCGGTGGGCGAGGTCTTTCCGCTGTCGACCACCGCCAACGGCCGCGCCTGCCTGGCGCTGATGACCGATGACGAGGCCTTGCGCCTGATCGAACAGGAAACCGCCCGCGCGCTGTCCGTCAGCGACCGCCAGGCGATGCTGCGCAAGCTCGCCGAGATCCGCGAAACCGGCCTGGCCTATGACATCGACGAGCACACACCTGGCATTTCTGCGGCGGGCTTTGCCTTTCGCGACCTCAGCGGCAATTATCACGCGATCTCGGTTCCGGTTCCGACCTTGCGCTTCGCGGCCGTCAGGCCGCAGCTGGACGCCGCGCTGCGCGACGCCCGCGACCGGGTGCAGAGCGAATTCCCGCTCGACCCCTAGATGCGATGTCTTGGACGATAGTTCCCCCGGGTCGAAGTCAGGCTCGGGCCAGGCGAGCGGCCCCGCGGTCCGCCCCCGGCGCAGCGCGGACCCGGTTCGCCCGCTGACCGTACCAGACCGAGCCAAGGACGATGACCGCGCCGGCGCCCTGCACCGGGGACAGCGACTGCCCCAGCCAGACCCAGCCGAGAATGACGGCGGTCACCGGGCTCATCATCCCCAGCATGGAAACCGCGCCGGGTTCGAGCCGGGCGACGCCCCTGAACCAGATCGCATATGTCGCCGCCGCGCCGATGAGGCCGAGCCAGGCAAGACCGGCAAGGTTGGTGACCGTCAGCGCCGGCAGAGGCGGCTCGACGATCAGCGCCAGCGGCAGAAGGATCAGACCGCCGGCGGTCAACTGCCAGGCGGTGAAGCTGAGGGCGGAAACCGGCGGCTGCCATTTCCGGCTGAGCACCGTGCCCGCCGCCATCGACGCGGCACCCCCCAGGCCGGCGGCAATGCCGATGGGGTCGAGCGCGGCCCCGGGGCCGATCAGCAGCAACGCCACCCCGGCGACACCGGCGGCGGCGGCGGCCACCGCGCCGGCCCGGATCGCGGTACCAAGCCAGCCACGGGCCATGAAGATGACCATCATCGCCTGGAGCGCGCCCAGGGTCGCGGCGACCCCACCGGGAAGCCGGTAGGCGGCGACGAACAACAGCACCCAGAACAGCGCGAAGTTGAAGCTTCCCAGCAGGAAGACGCGGCCAAGCCAGATGCGCGGTGGCAGGCACCGGGTCAGCGCCAGAAGCAGCAGCCCGGCCGGAAGCGCGCGCAGCGCGGCCAGCGTCACCGGATAGCCGGCCGGCAGCGCCTCGGTGGTGACAAGATAGGTGCTGCCCCAGACGGCAGGGGCCAGTGCCGTGATAAGGATATCGGTCGTGCGCGACATGATGATGTCTCCTGTTCGAGGTTTACCAAGGCCAGTGATGGGAAAAGCGCGGCCCTTCCGGCCCGGGCAAGAGGCCGAGGTCGCGCAACAGACAGGGCGGCACGCGACGCGGAGCGCGGCGGCGACGGCTCGGACGGGGCCGGAACAACGAAAGAAACATCTGCCCCCCTTTCACGCCGCAAGCCGCAGCGCCGCGCGCAGTTGGGCGCGCAGATCCTCGACCGGGCCATTGACCAGCCGGGCGCCGGTCTCACGGACCACAAGCGTCGGCACCGCGCGCACCTGAAGCCTGCGGGCCAGTTGCCGGTCTTTCTCTACCGCATGGCTGGTGGCCAGGTCTTCGAACGCCCCGGCAAAAGCCGCCGCATCGGAGCCGAGATCTCGGGCGGCCTGAAAGATGGTGGCGCGGTCCGCGACATTGCGGGCCTCGGTCAGATGCGCGAATTGCAGGCGGTCGAACATGTCCCAATGCGCGCCCTGCCCGCCGATCCGTTCGGCTGCCTTGCAGCCCTGCGCGGCGATCAGCCCGTGGGGATAGTCGAAGCGGGCCGCCCGCATGGCCGCGATATCGACCAGCTCGGGCCGGTCGCTGGCCTGCCGGCACAGCTCCCAATGGCCCAGGATGGTTTCGCGCGCGTCCTCGGGCGTGCCCCAGCGCGCCGCCATTTCCGCCCGGCTCGCCTGCAACACAAAGGTCCGGTGGCGGATATCCAGGTCGAACTCCGCCGCAAGCCCGCGCATCCGCGACGAGATGTTGAAACACCAGCAGCAGACGACGTCATGAAAGAAATCCACGGTCAGCGCAGCCATCACGCGGCCTCTTCGGCGAGGGCGGCCCCGGAAAGAAGCGTGGCGATCCGGGCGACATGGGCGCCCTGGAACCGCGCGCCGGCCAGATCGGTCTCGGAGGGCGTGCGGGCGCCATCCGCGCCGGCGATGGTGCCGGCCCCGTAAGGCGCGCCGCCGACGATCCCCTCGGCCGAGGTCTGGCCGGCAAAGGTATAGGGCATGCCCGCGATCAGCATGCCGAAGTGCTGAAGCGGAATCTGCGTCGAGAGCAACGTCGCCTCGTGCCCGCCATGCTGCGAGCCGGTCGAGGCGAAGACGGCGCCGACCTTGCCCACCAGCGCGTTGCGCGCCCAGAGCCCGCCGGCCTGATCGAGAAAGGATTTCATCTGCCCGGCCATCATGCCGAACAGCGTCGGCGTGCCGAAGATGATGGCGTCATAGGCTTCGAGATCAGCCGGCGCCGCCACCGGGGTGTCATCGGCGACAAAGCCGGCGGATCGGCGGATCTCCTCGGGCACGGTGTCGGGCACGCGGCGCAGATCGACCTGCACGCCGGGCTGGCTCCGGGCGCCTTCGGCCTCGGCCTGTGCCAACGCGCGGACATGGCCGTAGCTGGAGTAATAAAGAACAAGAACGCGGGTCATGGTATCCTCTCGGGGTTTGCGGTTTCGCTGTCCAAGAGAATGGCGCCGGCGGCGGACCGGAATAACCGGCGGGTTTTCACTTCATTCTTTACGCCGGCTGAAGAATGTCAGGCGGTCATGGCCGCGCGCAGGTGATCGAGAAAGGCGGTGACCTTGGCATCCATGCCCAGCCGCGAGCCGGTCACGGCAAAGACCTCCGGCGCCGGAAGCTCCCACTCCGGCAGCACCCGGACAAGCGCGCCGCGCGCCTCGGCCTCTTTCGAGACAAAATCCGGCAAGGTGCCAAGCCCCTGCCCGGCAATCAAGAGATCGCGCAGCACCAGGCTGTTGCCGACCCGGACAGGCGGATCAAGCTCGATCGTGCGATGGCCGGCGGGGCCGTGCAGCGACCAGGAGCTCAGGTGATCGGCCAGCAGAAAACCGACGACCCGGTGGCCGGCGATATCCTCGGGCGTCTCAGGGCGGCCGGCCTGGTCAAGATAGGCGGGCGCGGCAAAGATCCTCTGGCGGATGCTGCCGATCTTGCGCGCCAGCAAGGCCGAATCCGGCAGGACGGCGCGAATGCGGATCGACAGGTCGAAGCCGCCTTCGACCATGTCGACGATCCGGTCGTCCAGCGACAGCGTGACCCGAAGCTCGGGATAGGCCGCGAAAAACCCCGGCAGCATCGGCGCGATGACGGCCTGGCCGAATGAGCTGGAGGCATTGACCTTGAGGTGCCCGCGCACCGCCCCGGCGCCGGCGCGGATGCGGGCCTCGACCCCGGTCACCGCCTCGAGGATGCCGCTCGCCTCGTCGTAGTACAAGCGCCCCGCCTCGGTCAGCGACATCGACCGGGTTGTCCGGGTCAGAAGCGTGCTGCCGAGGCTTTCCTCCAGCAGCTTGATCTCGCGGCTCAGGAGCGCCGGCGAAACGCCGAGATCCTCGGCCGCGCATGCAAAGCTGCCGCGTTCAACAATGCGCCGGAAGGCGTGCATGACGGAAAGCTTGTCCATCTGTCGATTGGCTCCGCAAGGCCTGAAAACGTGCCCCCCGCGGCGCACGCCGGATGCCATAACACGGATTGCATCCGGCTGCGAAGGCCGGTCGCCGTGGCGATGCTCGCGCGGTCAGGACGTCCCCAGATCGTCGAGATAGATTCGCACCGCGCCCTGCACGTGGCGAAAGCGATCTCCGCCCAGATGCTTGCCGCCGAACCAACGGGTGACGACGATAATGTGGTTGTGCAGCCCCTCCCGCTCCAGCATCCGCAAGATGACCATGCCCGCCCCGGCCTCACCATCGTCGTTCTTGAGCGGCCCATCCTCGGTCAGAAGACCCCAGGTGTTATGCGTGGCCTTGGCGAATTTCTTGTTGCGGCACAGCGCCTTGATAAAGGCCTTGGCCTCCGCCGCCGAGGTACAGGGCCCGCCCGAGACCGCGTATTTCGATCCGCGGTCGGTGATGACATTCTCCAGGATACGCATGCCGCAGGCTTAGAGCCGCATCTCGCCGGCGGCAAGGCCCCGCCGGGGAGTGTGTCACCAGAGCGGCCGCCCCGAGCGCGGCGCCCGGCGCAGCCGCTGTGCCTCAGCCGGACGCCCCCGCCAGGGACAGCTGCGCCCGATAGGCTTGCAGCCGCGCATCGGCGTTTGTGTCGACCACAAGGGCGACCGCCAGCGCGGCGATGGTGGTAATCAGGCTCGCCCGCCAGATCGGCCCCGCGAGAAACGGGATCAAGACAGCACAGAGGGCGATGATCACCGGGAAGATGCGATAAACGGCGATGCGGTAGTCGTTCAGCACCTTGTCGGCCCGCGCGATCTCGGCGGTGAGAAAACCGGCAGGATCGGCGCTATAAGCCGCCGGAAATCCGGTCAACCGGGCCTGACTGAGAAAGAACAATCCAAGCCCGAGGATCAGGATCAATGTGCCGGCGATCAGCATGGGGATGACATAGGCCCGCGCCACATCGGTTCTGCCCATCTGCCAGAACCCCAGGCTGGCCAAAAGAAATGCCAGCGCGAAAAGGATGAAGACGTTGGAAGAGAGCATCTCGGCTCGCGTCCACTCCGTCGCTGTTTTCAAGATGTCCATGGTTCTGCCCTTCGTTTTAGGGATCGGCGCCACGCGGGTGTCACAACGCCCAGGTGAAACCGGTGTCCTGCTCGCTCCGCTCCCAGAGCTTGACCATTACTGCCTTGTCATGGGCGTGCGGCTCCAGCGTGCCTTGGCCGACCGGGCCCACGAATTCCATGCGACCGGTGGGGCCATAAAGCGCGCGCTGTTGCAGGCCGTCCTCAGTGGCACACATGATCTCCGGGTAGGCGCCCTTTTCGGCCGATTGCACCATCGGCGACAGCGACATCAGGCCAAAGATGATCCGGGTGGCCCAGCCGCCGCTGGTCGAGATCAGCGAGGTGCGGGACGAGCCGGGATGGCAGACATAGACCGCGACCTTTCGGCCGGCGGCCTGCGCCCGGTCCTGAAGCTCGTAGGCGAACATCATCTGCGCCAGCTTGCTCTGCGAATAGGCGGTGTTCGGGCCATAGCCCTTGTCCCAGTTCATGTCCTCGAAACGGATGGTCTTCAGCCCCATGTTGTAGCCGAGGCTCGCGACGACGACGATCCGGCCTTTCGACGCCTCGATGCGGTCGAAGAGCATGCCGCAAAGGGTGAAATGGCCGTAGTGATTGGTGCCGAGCTGGCTCTCGAAGCCGTCGGGCGTCAGCTTGCGGGTCGGCACCTGGGCGATGGCGGCGTTGCAGATCAGCGCGTCGATGCGCGGGGTGGTCCTCAGCACCTCTTCGGCGGCCATGCGGACAGAGGCCTGCTCGGCCAGGTCCATGCGGATGAAGCGCGCCGGGGCGTCGGCGCCGAATTCCTGCTTCAGCTCAGCCACGGCAGCGGCGGATTTCTCGGCGCTGCGGTTCAGCATCACCACCTCCGCGCCCTTGCCCAGCAGGATACGCGCCGCCTGAAAGCCGACGCCGGCGTTGGCGCCGGTGATGACATAGGTCTTGCCGCTGAGGTCGCCGAGGCGCTCGGGCGTCCAGCCCTCGGGGCCGAATTGAGTGTCTTTCATGGGGGTCATCCTTGGTGTGAGAGGCGCCCGGTGAAGGCCGGGCGCGCGATGTTTTTCGCTCAGCCGTCGAGCATGCCGAACAGGGTGTCGCCGCGTCTCCACGTCGGCAGGTAGCCCGGATATTCAGGCTTCAGCGCGCTTACCGTGTCGAGCCGTGCCATCTCCTCTTCGCTCAGCACGATGTTGGCGGCCCCGAGGTTGTCGACCAGCTGCGCCTCCTTGCGGGCGCCGACGATGACGCTGGTCACGCCGGGCTTGTGCAGCAGCCAGGCCAGCGCGATCTGCGCCACCGAGGCGGCCTTGGTTTCGGCGATGTCCGTCAGCACGTCGACGATGTCGAACCCCAGATCCTTGTCGATCGGCGGGTAGTCAAAGTTGGCCCGGCGCCCCGAAGCTTCGCTGTCACGGGTGTATTTCCCGCTCAGAAAGCCGCTGGCCAGCGGGCTCCAGATAAAGGTGCCGAGGCCGAGATCCATCGCCGCCGGAAGGATCTCGCGCTCCAGCTCGCGACCGACGAGGGAGTAGTAGGACTGGGCCGAACAGAACCGCTCGGTGCCCAGCAGCCGCGCCATGCCATCGGCCTTGGCGATCTGCCAGCCGGCAAAGTTCGACAGCCCGATGTAGCGCACCTTGCCCTGCCGGACGAGATCGTCGAGCGCGCGCAGCGTCTCTTCCAGCGGCGTGGTGATGTCGAAATTATGCACCTGGTAGAGATCGATGTAATCGGTGCCCAACCGTTTCAGGCTGGCCTCGACCTCGCGCATGATGGCCAGCCGGCTGGTGCCCAGATCGTTCGGCCCGGTGGTCATGGTGTTGTAGACCTTGGTGGCGATCAGCACGTCCTGCCGCCGCGCGCCGAGCGCCTTGCCCAGCATCTCTTCCGAGACGCCCGAGCTGTAAACATTGGCGGTGTCGAAGATGTTGATCCCCGCCTCGATCGACAGGTCGACCATGCGGGTGGCCAGATCCTGCCCGGTGGCGCCGATCAACCCGGCATAGCTGCCGCCCTCGGTGTCAAAGGTCATCGTCCCCAGTGTCAGCTCCGAGACGTAAAGGCCGGTCTGTCCGAGTTGCTTGTATTTCATCCTGGCTCCTTTCGCGCCGCGGCGCTTGCGTTAGTAAACCCTGGTGTTTACATATAAACGGCAGTGATACGTGTAAACCCTGATGTTTACATTTTTCGATCCAAGCCGGGCAAATGAGATGAAACTGACTGAAAAGAAACGAAAAGATATTCTCGATGCGGCGATTCAGGAGTTCCGGGAGCAGGGCTTTCCCGCCGCGCGGGTGAACCGAATCGCTGAACTGGCGGAAGTGTCGAAGCGCACGCTCTACAAGCATTTCGAAAGCAAGGAGGTGTTGTTTCAGGCCATCACCGACATCCTTCTCGACGAGATCGCGGCCGCACCGAGGCTGCGCTATCACCCGGAGGCGCCGCTGCGCGCGCAGCTGATCGCGGCGGTGGAGGATTACATCGCGCATCTGACCGGTGAGCATTACATGGGGCTGAACCGGCTGGTGCTGTCCGAGCTTCTGCGCGACCAGGAGCTGGCGCGCGCCTTCTTTGACAAGGCCGCCTTGCAGGACGGCCCGATCTCGGGGCTGATCGCAGAGGCCATGCAGGCGGGCGCCTTGCGGCAGGGCGAGCCCGGTTTCGCGGCCGGTCAGCTCCTGTCGATGGTCAAGCATTTCCTGGTCTGGCCGCAATTCCTGCTGGGAACGCAGGCCGGTGAAAACGCAGGCAGCGTCATAGCCGATTGTGTGGACATGTTCCTCGCCCATTATTCACCGGAAGGCTGACTGCGCTCTCGGCGGCGCAAGCCACTCGGCGCGTGACGCAGCGGCGTGGCCATGCGTGGCAACATGGGCTGCCAAGTAACCAAAAGCGTGCGCACCCTCTGAAAGAAGCCGATTCGGTTGCCTGCAACTTGCTGCTTTTATTTACTTAAATAGCGACCCTTTTTCGGGACAAGGAAAAGTGTGCGCACTGACATCAAAAGCATGCGCAGCGGGGCGGGATTTCGGTCAAAGAAAAAGGCCCGCCGAAACGAGCCTGATGTCATGTTGCTGATGCCGAGGTTTCAGTGCGACTGAGGAGCTCCATCATCCGGGCGTGATCGAACCCATCGCGATAATTCCTCAAGCTAAACGGGGAATATCCTGGAGGCGCGGAGTAAATCTGCGCGTAGGCATGTTCAAAATGATCTTTGGTGCAAACTTGATCCCCATTCAGCTGACCATGGGACAAGGCCTCAATCAGCATTTCGATAACCAGGCCCCATCGGTTGCAGCAGGCAAAGGCGAGCCGCTCCAAGAAGTCCTTGGTTCCAAGCGGTTCGAAATCCAGTCCGGCTTTCTCGGCGTAGGTGAACGTCAACTGAAGCATCTCATCGAGATCGCGTTGTTTTTCCATGTTGATGCTTTCGAAACGAACGGTCCTGAGGAGGAATGAAAGTTGCTCTTCCCGGGCAACCTCCTGGGCCATGACCTGCCACGGGATTTTTCCTCCACCGTTGATTAGAGTCCG
>NZ_JARAML010000014.1:0-116343 GCF_028807375.1 Marinovum sp. PR37
CGCTGCCGGAGCCACCAGAGCCCGACCCGCCAGAGCCGGAGCCTTTGCTGCCACCGCTGCCGGAGCCGCCGGTTCCCGAGCCACCCGTTCCCGAACCCTTGGTGCCGCCGCTTGGATCAAATTCGTAAATTGTATCGCCTGGATCATTAATGTCGGTCATGTCGCTGACGTATCCTTTCAAAAATCTCCGCGTGCGGCCCCCAAAAGCACCGATCCCGGCTGACCGGCCCCACTTACGCCTCTGTTTTCCCCAACGTGAAGAAGCTATCCTTCCGCGACTCTTGTCGCAAAAGAGTTATGATTTTCCCCTATATTTTCAGATTATTGCGCGCGTTTCGGAAACGACGGCGGCGCCGGCAGGGGATTGTCGCGAAAATCGCGGCCAATGGCCAACGGGCCCATTCCGCGAATTTCGCGATTCGCGCCGCGGCAATGACGCAATTGCCAAGACTTTGTCCTAATCCTGCCGCGAAGCGCGGTTACGCAGGTCGGCATTGAAGTCAAATAAACAGAGTTGGAAATGGGGGCGCCGTAGGGAATGAAACGCCGACACAAGGAGCGCATTGCCGGGATCCTCGACCGGGCGGAAAGGTTTTTCGGTCAGAAAGTGGTGCGGGCCACCGCGCCCGGCGGCTCGGGCCGGTCGAGTTACCGGCTGATCTTCGAGGATCGCACCGTGATCGCCACCCTGCGCCCGAACTTCCGCCGCACCCATCTCGAGGCCTTCGTGCTGAAACGGCTGGCGCAGGACTGCGGCGACACGCCGGAATGCCTGGGCGTCGATGGCGAGCTGATGTTCCAGTCGGATGTCGGCGGCGAGCGGCTCAACCTCGCGATTGCCGAGGCCACGCCGGAGCGCCGCCTGGCCCTCGCCGGCGAAGCGGTTGCGGCGATCTTTCGCATTCAGGAGGCCGGGCGCAAGCAGGCCTTGCAGAACGCGCTGCCGCATCTCGGGCAGAACCGCGACTGGATCGACAACCTGGTCCAGTCCACCGCCGCGCTGGCCGAGTTTTCCCGCGGCCGCAGCGCCGGGCTCGATCATGCGGCGCTGGCCACAAGACTTGATTTTCCCGGCCGGCAATTCGTCAAATGGGATTGCCGGTCGGGCAATGCGGCGATTGGCACCGACGGCCGGCTGCGCTGGTTCGATTTCGAATATTCCGGCGCCCGCCACGGTGCCGAGGACATCGCCTGGCTGATCGGCGACGAGGCCTGGCCGCTGAGCCCGGCGGCGATGGAACAGGTGGTGATCGATTGTTTCGATCCCGGCTGCGGCCATGACCGCGACGCCTATCTCGATTATCTCGCGTTCTACCTGACCTTTCATTGCATCCAGCGCTTCAAGCTGATCGTCAAGGAGGCGCGCAAGCGCGGCTGGATCGCCAAGGCGCGGGTGCGCAAATACGACGATGCCGGGGTGCACCCGGAATTCGCCGTGCAGATCTGTCGCGTCGGCGCCTATTTCGCCAGCCGCCGCCCGGACACCGCGCCGATCGGCCGCGATTTCGAAGAGACCGGCACGGTCTTTCTCAACATTCTCAAGGACGGCCTGCGTCAGGCCGAAACGGTGACCGCATGACCCTGCAATCGCCCGCCCCCGCCGAGGCAAGCGCCATTGCCGTGCGCCTTGTCGACACCCCCGCCGGCCTCGATGCGCTGCGCCCGGTCTGGGAGGAATTGCAGGCCCGCGACCCCGAGGCCACGATCTTTCTCACCTGGGAATGGATGGCGCAGGCGTTTCGCGCCCATCCCTATCGCTGGACCGTGCTGGTGGCCGAAGACCCGCGCCATCCGGGCCGCGCGCTCTGTCTTCTGCCGCTGAAATACCGCACCCACTGGAGCCGCAGCCGCGCCGAGTTTCAGACCGAGCTCGAGGCCGGCGGCCGGCTGCTCTGGAGCGAATACACCGGCTTTCTGTGCCACCCCGAGCACGAGGCCGCCGCCCTGCGCGCGGTGACCGATCACCTGGCCGGCATGCCCTGGATGAAATTCTCGATGCGCTACGTGGCGCAGGACCGGCGCTGCCGGCTGTTCACCGATGCCTTTGCGGCCAAAGGGTTCGACGTCAGCTACAAGGAATACCTGATCAACAGGAAGACCACCGACAATCTGGTCTGTCCGCAGGTCGATCTGCCCGAGGACTTTTCGGCCTACATGGCCAATCAGGTCAGCGCCAACCGCCGGCAGAAATACGCCCGGCTGAAACGCGACCACGTCGACAGCGGTGCCATGCACATCACCCGGGCCGACGGCGCCGACTTTGCCGAGGCGCTCGACGTGATGATCGGCCTGTGGAAGCTGCGCTGGCAGCCGCAGAAAGGCGAAAAGACCGCCGACCGGGTTGCCGGCAACTACCGCGACGTGCTGACCGCCGCGCATGAGATCGGCGCCGTCTTCCTGCCGATCCTTTGGAAAGGCGACCGGCCGCTGGGCGCGCTGGGCCATGTGATCGACCGGCGCAACGGCGTGGCGCATTTCATCGCCGGCGGCCGCGATCCCGCGGCCGAGGAAAAGGGCATCGGCCAGTTGCTGCATTTCCACAGCATCGACTGGGCGATCGACCAGGGGCTGATCTGTTACGATTTCTGTCACGGCAACGAGCGCTACAAGTACAGCTATGGCGCTGTCGACACGCCGGTGCTGTATTTCGAGATCAAGCGGACGGACTATGACCCGGCGCTGGCCTTTGATTTCATCTGCGCCGGGGCGGCGCTGCGGCGGATGGAAGAGTTCCTGCAAAAGGGCAAGACCGAGGCGGCGATGAAGGCCTGCGCCCAGCTCGCCCGGGTGCTGTCCTGACGTTACGGCCCGCCTGACAACAGCCGCAACAGGATGTGGCTGTGGTGATCCTGCCCGCCAAAGAACACCGCGAGCACGCGCAGGATCCGGCGGTCGTCGTCGGTGTCGAAGTAGATCACCGCGCGGCCCTTGGTGACATTGCGCACGGCCTGGCCCAGATGCGGCCGCAGCGTGCCCTGATGCGGCGCGCGGCCCAGCGCGTCGAGCGCCCGCTCGATCTCGGCCAGCCGGGCCTCGGCCAGCGCAAAGGCGCGGTCCGGGCTTTCGCCGAACCCTTCGGCGGCTTCGGTGAGAAAATCGAAGATCAGTTCCAGATCGCGCCCGACAGCCGCCGCGCGCAGCACCTCATAGGCCACGTTCGGCCCGTTTGCGCGCGATCATCTCTTGCGTGCCGGCCCGCCCCTCTTGCGGCGTGACAAAGCCGCCGGCCTGCCGTTCCGCCAGCAGCGCGCGCAGGGCATCGCTGGTTTCCGACTGGTTGCGCAACAGTTCCAGCCCCTGTTGCAACACCGCGCTCAGGCTTGCATAGCGGCCCTCGGCCACCAGCGATCTTGCATAGGCCTCCTGGGCCTCGGTCAGGGAAATCGATGCTTTCACGCTCATCCACGGGCTCCCGAATGCTACTGAGTAGTATATATGGCCTCGCCCCGGCCCCGGTCAATGGCGCGGGGTGCGGCCGTGGCGGCGGCGCCTTGGCGCCGGAGACGCAATCGGGATTTTTCTCGCGCGGCTGCCTTTGCGTCACCGGGCCAAGCCGGTATTCAGGCCAAAACGCCAGCCCCCAGAGGAGCCCCATGACCCTGCCCCCGATGACGCTCGCCGCCGATGGCGAGATCGCCGCGCCGAAACTGACGCAATTTCTGGCCGATCAGGCGGGGGAGGATGCCGGCAAGCAGGCGCTCGCCGGCGTGATCCGCACCTTTGCCCGCGCCGCCATACCGCTGGCCGCGCGGCTGGGTCAGGGCCGCCTGCCCGGCGACCCCACCGCCATCGTCGGCACCAATGAATCCGGCGACAAGCAAAAGGCGCTGGACATGGCGGCGCATGACTATCTGATCGAGGCGCTGCGCGAGGTTTCGGTGGCGCGGGTGCTGTCGGAGGAATCCGAAGAGGTGATCGCGCTCGACCCGGAGGGGCTGTTCGATGTGGCGATGGATCCGATCGACGGATCCGGCAGCATCGGCATCGGCGCGCCCCTTGGGGCGCTGTTCTGCGTCTTTCCCGCCGGCGAGAGCTTTCTGCGGCCGGGGCGCGAGGTGATCGCGGCCGGCTATGTCTCCTTCGGTCATTCGGTCGACATGGGTTTTTCCATGGGCCAGGGCGTGGCGATTGCCACGCTCGATCAGGCCAGCGGTCAGTTCTACGTCGACGATCAGGGGGTTTCGATCAAGGAAGAGACCTCGGTTGTCGCCTTCAACGCCTCGAACATCCGCCGCTGGACCCCGCCGCTGCAATATTACGCCGAAGACCTGCTGCGCGGCCCCGAAGGCGCGCGCGGGCGCGAGTTCAACATGCGCTGGATCGCGGCGGCGGTGGGCGATGTCCACCGGGTGCTGCGCTCGGGCGGCATGTTCCTCTATCCCGCCGACCGCCGGCCAGGCTATGAGGAAGGTTATCTGCGGCTGGCCTACGAGGCCTTTCCCATCGCCTATCTGATGGAACAGGCCGGCGGCGCCGCCAGCGACGGCTTTACGCCGATCCTCGATCTGGTGCCCGGCCATCTGCACGACCGGGTGCCGCTGTTCTTTGGCAGCAAGGGCGAGGTGGCGGCGCTCGAAGGCTATCTGTCGAAATAACCCTATGCCAGAGCCCGGCCCGACATGGGGGCCCGGCAAATTGATTTCAACTTTAGCGGTTTTTGTGCTACCATCGCACCACTACCGGTAAGATAAACCGCGCCGCATTTTCGGCGCGGCTGTCCGGCAGTTCGATTGACCGCATCGCATTTGCAAAGGATATTGCCATGTCCGACACCCGTACCCGTCAGAATGTCTTTGATCTCGGAGACTCCTGGGCCGCGCCGATCCTGTGGTATGCCCGCGCCGTCAAGGCGATGAAGGCCCGGCCGCTGGCCGAGCCGACCAGCTGGAATTTCTTTGGCGCGATCCACGGCATCTGGCGCGATCTCTGGGATCACTACGGGCTGACCGATCCCTCCGAGCCCGACCCCGACGCCACGCTCACCCGCACCTTTCTGAACCAGTGCCAGCACCAATCCTGGTATTTCCTGCCCTGGCACCGTGGCTATCTTTTGGCGCTGGAAGAGGTGTTGCGCGCCGAGATCAAGGCGCAGAACGGGCCGCATGAGAGCTGGGCCCTGCCCTACTGGAATTATTTCGGCGAGGGCCAGAACCTGCTGCCGCCGGCGTTTCGCTCCCCCGACTGGCCCGACGGCACGGGCGACAACCCGCTGTTTGTCGCGCAGCGCTGGGGCGTGATGGGCGGGCAGACCCCGTTCGACGTGGGCAGCGCCACCGATCTCAAGCCGATGCAGGATCCGGTTTATACTGGGCCGGGCGGCGGCGTCAGCACCGGTTTTGGCGGGCCCTCGACCGGCTTCAACTGGAACGGCGGCAACAGTGGCGGCTGCGAATCCGCGCCACACAACACCGTGCACGGACTGGTGGGCGGGCGCGACCCCGACGGCGGCCTGTTTCAGGGCGGGCCGCTTCTGGGGCTGATGTCGACGCCGATTTCGGCCGCGCTCGACCCGGTCTTCTACCTGCACCATTGCAACATCGACCGGCTGTGGGAGAGCTGGAACCGCTTTCCCGCCGACAAGCCCAAGGCGGATCCCAGCGATTTCACCAACCCCAACAACCTCGACTGGCTCGACGGACCCGAGAGCCTTGGCCAGCGCGGCTTTGCCATGCCGAAACCGGACGGCAGCCCCTGGCCCTACACGCCGAAAGTGATGCGCAAGCTCGCCGATCTGGGCTATGATTACGACGATCTGACACCGGGCGCCGCGGCGCCGGTGCTGGTGGCCGCCGAGACCCGGATGCGGACCCTGGGCATGGCGGAGCGCGCGGGAGGCGCCGGAATGGCAGATAGGAACAAATCGGAAATGGTCGGCGCCAGCGACGAAGGCCTCTCGCTGTCGGGCAGCGCGGCCCAGCGCACCACGGTGCGCACCGATCCCGCCGCCCGCGCCCGCATGGCCGACAGCCGCGATCCCGGCACCCGTTCCGCCCCGGATCGGGTGTTTCTCAACCTCGAAAACATCACCGGGCTGGACGATGCGACGCTGTTTCATGTCTTTCTCGGCCCGGCCGGCGGCGACGAGGCGGCGCAGCACAAGGCCGGCACCGTCTCGCTCTTTGGTGTGCGGCAGGCCAGCGCGCCCGACGCCGAACATGCCGGCAGCGGGCTGAACGCCGCGCTGGAGATCACCGAGATCGTCGATCTTCTGCACCTGCAAGGCGGTTTCACCGCCGAGGCGCTCTCGGTCCGGCTGGTGCCGCTGGACCCGGTGCCCGAGGCCGGCCGCATCCACATCGGCCGCATCAGCATCCACCGGCAGCACGAGTGACCGCCCGGCCCCGCATCACCACTCCGGCCCGGCGCGAGCGGCTGAGAACCGCCCTGCCGCTCGCGCTTCTGGCCCTGCCGGCCTGGGGGCTTCTGGCGCTGGGAAACACCGGCCTGGCACTATCCCCGCTCTGTTCCCCGGGCCGGATCTGGTCTTTGCCCTCGCCCGAGAGCCTCGGCTTTTTCTTTACCTATGTGCCGCCCGGCACGCTGGCGCTTGGCTGGGCGCTGATGGTGGCGGCGATGATGCTGCCGACGCTCTTGCCGGTGCTGGGCCATGTCCGGGCCCGGACCTTCGCCGATCTGCGCCCGGTGGCCGAATGTCTGGTGCTGGCGGGCTATTTCGGCGTCTGGATGGCGGCCGGCGTCGGGCTGATCGGGCTGGCGCTGGGCCTGCGGCTGCTGTCGGGCGTGCCGCTCTGGCCGCTGGCGCTGGGGCTGGCGCTGCTCTGGCAGGCCAGCCCGGCCAAACAGCGCGCGCTCAACCGCTGCCATCGCCGTCCGGTTCTGGCCGGGTTCGCGCCGTGGCTCTGGCGCGACGCGCTGTGGCTGGGCGCGCGCAGCGGCGGCGCCTGCCTGACAAGCTGCGCGCCGCTGATGCTCTTGGGGTTGATGCTGCCGGGCGGCCATTTCGGCGTCATGCTGGCACTGTCGCTCTGGATCTGGGCCGAGCGGCTGGAGCCGCCGCGCCCGCCCGGCTGGCGGTTCTGCTGGCCGCGCCGGGCCTTGTGCCTGCTGCGCCACCGGCTGGCCCAGCCGCACCGCCGGCACCCGGAGACCGCCGGCGCAACGGTCTGAGACTGGCTGGCCCGGCAGGTTCCCCACCGGGCCGGCCCGGTGCCGCTCAGTTCAGCGCGGCGTCGGTGATTTCGGAGGTCCAGGCACCCTCGGGCTGCTTGGTGATCACCGGATCGGAGCCACCGGCCAGCAAAGTGTCGACCGTGCGCTGGTAATCCTCTTCCGCCAGCGCGCCGTTCGATCCGGCGGTGAGCTTGGCGACCTCGCCCATCATGCGGATCTGGTGCTCTTCGGTCTGGGCGCCGGTCTCGTCATAATCGAGCACGATCATGGCCGCCTCTTCCGGGTTTTCCTCGGCCCATTTCCAGCCCTGCATCGAGGCGCGGACGAATTTCTCCATCTTGGCCACGAAGTCGGGATCCTCGAGATCCTCTTCCAGCACGTAAAGCCCGTCCTCCATGGTGGCGACGCCCTGATCCTGGTACTTGAAGGTCACCAGCTCCTCGGGCGCGACGCCGGCATCGATCACCTGCCAATATTCATTGTAGGTCATGGTCGAGATGCAATCGGCTTGGCGCTGCAACAGCGGATCGACGTTGAAGCCCTGTTTCAGCACCTCGACCGAGCCTTCGGCCTTGCCGTCGGTGGCGACGCCGAGGCTGCTCATCCACGACAGGAACGGGTATTCATTGCCAAAGAACCAGACGCCGAGGGTGCGGTTGTCGAGGTCTTCGGGGCCTTCGATGCCGGCGTCCTTCCAGCAGGTCAGCATCATGCCCGAGCTCTTGAACGGCTGGGCGATATTGACCAGCGGCAGCCCGTTTTCGCGCGCCGCCAGCGCCGCCGGCATCCATTCGACGATCACATCGGCGCCGCCACCGGCGATCACCTGCGTGGGCGCGATGTCGGGCCCGCCGGGCAGCACGGTGACGTTGAGGCCCTCGTCGTCGTAATAGCCGTTTTCCAGCGCCACGTAATAGCCGGCGAATTGCGACTGGGTCACCCATTTCAATTGCAGGGTCACGTCCTGATCCTGCGCCAGGGCGGCGCCGGTAAGCGCCGTCGAGGCCAGCGCGGCGGCAAGGAAGGTCTGTTTCATGATCGTCTCTCCTGTTGGACTTGTCTTATTGTTTCGCCGGTCAGCCCCGCTGCGAGGGATGCCAGAAGGTCAGGGTCTTCTCGGTCAGCGCGATGATCCCGTAGACCAGCGTGCCGGTGAGCGCCGCCACAAGGATTGCCGACCAGACCAGCCCGAGGTCAAGCTGTCCGATCGAGGTCGAGATGCGAAATCCCAGCCCCAGCGTCGGCGAGCCGAAGAACTCGGCAACGATGGCGCCGATCAGCGCCAGCGTCGAGGTGATCTTCAACCCGTTGAAGATGAAGGGCAAGGCCGCAGGCAGGCGCAGGCTGCGCAGGGTCTGGCCCCAGCCGGCGGCATAGGTGCGCATCAGGTCGCGCTGCATGGCCGAGGTTTCCTGAAGGCCGGCGACAGTGTTCACCAGCATCGGGAAATAGACCATGAGCACCACCACCGCCGCCTTGGACTGCCAGCCGAAGCCGAACCACATCACCAGGATCGGCGCGGTGCCGACAATCGGCAGGGCGGCCATGAAATTGCCCAGCGGCAGCAGCCCCCGGCGCAGGTAGTCGAAGCGGTCGACCAAAAGCGCCGTCAGAAAGGCCGCACCGCAGCCGATCACCCAGCCGGCCAGCGCGCCCTTGAGGATGGTCTGCACGAAATCGCCCCAGAGCATCACCAGGTTGCCGGCAAAGGTGGCCGCGATCTGGCTGGGCGGCGGCAGGATCACCGTCGGCACGCCCAGGCCGCGCACGATCAGCTCCCACATCACCAGCAGCGTCGCGCCAAAGATCAGCGGCACCGCCAGCCGCACCGCGCGGCTGTCATACGCCGGCCCGTTGGCCAGCCGAAGATTGAGCAGCCAGCCGGCGGCCCACACCGCCAGGGCTCCGATCACCTGTGTCATGCGCCCATCCCCATCCGCTGCAAGGCCCGGCGTTCGACCGCGCTGATCGCCCAGACCAGAAGCGCCGCCAGCGCCGCCGCCAGAAACAGCGCCGACCAGATCTGCACCGTCTGGCCATAATAACTGCCGGCCAGCATCCGCGCGCCGAGCCCGCCCTTCTGCACCGGCAATTCGCCGACGATGGCGCCGACGAGGCTGGCCGCCACGGCGATCTTGAGCGAGGCGAAGAGATAAGGCACCGAAGCCGGCAGCCGCAGCTTGGCCAGCACCGTGCCGGGCGAGGCATTGTAGGTGCGCATCAGGTCCATCTGCATGGCGTCGGGGCTCCTGAGCCCCTTGACCATGCCGACCACCACCGGAAAGAACGACAGGTAAGCCGAGATCACCGCCTTGGGCAGCAGCCCCTGAACGCCCACCGAATAGAGCACCACGATGATCATTGGCGCCAGCGCGACGATCGGGATGGTCTGGCTGACGATGGCCCAGGGCATCACCGACATGTCCATGACCCGGGAATGCACGATCCCCACCGCCAGGAGGATGCCGAGGCCGGTGCCGATCAGGAAACCCACCAGCGTGGCGTTGAGCGTGACCAGCGCGTGATGCAGCAGGCCCCGGTTCGACAGGCTGCCCGAGTTCACCAGGCCGCGGCGGCCCTGGGTCTCTTCCACCCAGGTCGATTTGTAGAGCTCGGCCACCACCTGATGCGGCGCCGGCAGGCGCGGGCGGTCGAGCGACCAGCTTTCGCCGAGCGCATGCGGATTGCCGGCGACCAGCGACCAGGTGCCCATGTCGCGCCGCGCCACGGCGCTCTCGGGCTGGACGGTCACCCCGGCGCGTTCCGCCCGGGTCAGCACCTCCTGCACGTTCATCGGCACCACGGCGAGATACCACAGGCCGATCAACGCAAGGACCACCGCCAACACCGGCGGCAGGCCCCACCGCGTCCCCGACGCGGCGCGGGCGCTCGTGACGGCTGCGGCTTCAGTCATGGTGCACCTCCTTGACCGCGGGGTCCCGGGGCAAGCCCGGGACGGATGTCTCAAGCACCACACGCCCCGGCCGCCGCGCCGGGGCCTCGCCTCTGGCCGCGAGGTTCCGGGTCAGGCCCGGGACGGGAAAGGCCGGCGCGCTCATTCCTCGTACCCCGCGCGCAGGCCCTCGCGCACGCGGTGCGCGATTTCGATGAACTCGGGCGTGTCGCGGATGTCGAGCGGGCGCTCGGCCGGCAGCGGGCTCTCGATCACGTCGGTGATCCGCCCGGGCCGCGGCGACATCACCACGATATGGGTCGAGAGATAGACCGCCTCGGGGATCGAATGGGTGACGAAGCCGATGGTCTTCTGGGTCCGCGCCCAGAGCCGCAGCACCTCTTCATTGAGCCGGTCGCGCACGATCTCGTCGAGCGCGCCGAAAGGCTCGTCCATCAACAGCAGATCGGCATCGAAGGCCAGCGCCCGGGCAATCGACGCCCGCTGCTGCATGCCGCCCGAGAGCTGCCAGGGGAATTTCTTCTCGAAACCGCCGAGATCGACCAGATCGAGCACCCGGGCGATGCGCTCTTTCTGTTCCGCCCGGGAAAACCCCATGATCTCCAGCGGCAGGGCGATATTGCGGCCGATGCTGCGCCAGGGATAGAGCCCCGCCGCCTGAAACACATAGCCATAGGCCCGCGCCCGGCGGGCCGCATCGGGGGTCATGCCGTTGACCGTCAGGCTGCCGCCGGTGGGCTGCTCCAGCGCCGCGATACAGCGCAGAAAGGTGGTCTTGCCACAGCCCGAGGGGCCGATGAAGCTGACAAAGGCGCCTTTCGGGATGTCGAGCGTGATGTCGCGCAGCGCATGAACCGGGCCGTCATTGGTCTCGAAGGTCAGGTCGAGATGGTCGGCGCGGATCACGATCTCTGCGGCTGCCTTGGCCGGTCTGTCCATGGATATCACCTTGGGGTCGGCCTGGGGGGCGGGAATGCTCACGGGTTGGGTGTCTCCTCTTGATCCTTGCCACGGCTGTCACAGAAGGCAAGCCGCATGTCGCCGGGCCGGCACGCGGCCCGCCTAGCCAGACGCCGGCCGCCGGCGGAACACGCGGCGGCGGTGCCGCTGCTGCACCGGGGGCGCGCCACCGGTCGTCAGACCCCGCTCGCCGGAATGCCCGAGCGTTCCACCGGACGCGGCGCGGTCAGCTCCTTCCACCTCGACAGCGCCTTGTTGGTGGCGGTATTGGGCGTGCGTTTGACAAATTCGCCATGGCCCTCCTGGCTGCGCAGCTCGCCGTCATGCACCGCCACATGGCCGCGCGTCAGGGTAAAGCGCGGCAGGCCCTTGACCTCCTTGCCCTCGAAGACGTTGTAATCGATCGCCGAAACCTGTGTGTCGGCGTGAATGGTCTTGGTCTTTTCCGGATCCCAGACCACGATATCGGCATCCGCCCCGGGCAGGATCGCGCCTTTCCGCGGGTAGCAGTTCAGCACCTTGGCGACATTGGTCGAGGTCACGGCGACAAATTCCTCGGGCGTCAGCCGGCCGGTCTCGACACCATGGGTCCAGAGCATCGGCATCCGGTCCTCGAGCCCGCCGGTGCCATTGGGGATCTTGGTGAAATCGCCGACGCCATAGCGTTTCTGCTCGGTGGTAAAGGCGCAATGGTCCGTCGCCACGACCGAGAGCGAGCCGGCTTGCAATCCGGCCCAGAGGCTGTCCTGGTGCTTCTGGTTGCGGAACGGCGGCGACATGACGCGGCGGGCGGCGTGGTCCCAATCCTTGTTCATGTATTCGCTGTCATCCAGCGTCAGATGCTGGATCAGCGGCTCGCCCCAGACCCGCTTGCCCTGCTGGCGGGCGCGGCGGATGGCCTCATGCGCCTCTTCACAGGAGACATGGACGATATAGAGCGGCACGCCGGCCATGTCGGCGATCATGATGGCGCGGTTGGCGGCCTCGCCTTCGACCTGCGGCGGGCGGGAATAGGCATGTGCCTCCGGCCCGGTGTTGCCCTCGGCCAGCAGCTTCTGCTGAAGATCGGCCACCACATCGCCGTTCTCGGCATGGACCATGGCAATGCCGCCCAGCTCGCCGATCCGCTGGAAGCTGGCGTACATCTCGTCATCCTGCACCATCAGCGCGCCCTTGTAGGCCATGAAGTGCTTGAAGGTGTTGATGCCGCGCTCCTTGACCACGGTCTCCATCTCGTTGAACACCTGTTCGCTCCACCAGGTGACGGCCATGTGGAAGCTGTAATCGCAATGCGCCCGGGTGGATTTGTTGTCCCACATCTTGAGCGCGTCGAGCAGGCCCTGGCCGGGGCTGGGCAGGGCGAAATCCACCACCATCGTGGTGCCGCCGGCCAGCGCGGCACGGGTGCCGCTGTCGAAATCATCGGTGGAATAGGTGCCCATGAAAGGCATTTCCAGGTGGGTGTGCGGGTCGATGCCGCCGGGCATGACATAACAGCCGCTGGCGTCGAGGGTTTCGTCGCCTTTCAGGTCGGGGCCGATCTCGGCGATAACGCCGTTTTCGACCAGCACATCGGCCTTGTAGGTCCGGTCGTGGGTGACGATGGTGCCGTTCTTGATGACTTTGCTCATGTGTGTGTCTCCTCCGGTCGCCCGTCCCGGCCATGCGCCGGGATCTCACCGGCGGCTACTCGGGAACGAGATGTGTGATGTCCCGCCACTGCGGGTCGTGTTCCATGATCAGCGCGTCTTTCCACGCGCGCCGCCAGTGTTTGAGACGGCGTTCGCGCAAGAGCGATGTCTCGAAATCCGCATGCGCCTCGAACCAGACCAGGGTGCGGATGTTGTAGCGCTCCGTGTGCCGCGAGAGCCCGGCGCAATGCGCCGCGATCCGGGCGCGCAGGTTGCGGCTGCGGCCGATGTAGATCGCGCCGCCCGGCCGCGATGCCAGGATGTAGACGAAATGCCCCATGCCCGATGGTGGGCAGCGCCGGGTTAACGCCACGTGAATCCCGGGGCGGGGCCTCCCGGTCAGCCACGAGGTCCCGGATCAGGTCCGGGACGCGAGGGGCGGGTGACACGCGGCGGGGCAAACACGCCTCCGTTCGCGGGCCGCGCCCCGGCCCCCGCGCCGGGGCCTCCCGGTCAGCCATGAGGTCCCGGATCAGGTCCGGGACGGGGGGTGTGGATGACACGCGCCGGGGCAAACACGCCTCCATTCGCCGGCCACGCCCCGGCCCCCGCGCCGGGGCCTCGCTCTCCGCCAAGAGGTCCCGGATCAGGTCCGGGACGGGAGAGACGTGAAACCTCACCCCTCGATCCCCGCCGTTTCCACCACCGCATGCAGCAGGACATCGGCCCCGGCCTTGGCCCACGCCTTCGAGATCTCCTCGGCCTCGTTGTGCGACAGCCCGTCGACGCAGGGGCACATCACCATCGCCGTCGGCGCCACCCGGTTGATCCAGCAGGCGTCATGCCCCGCGCCGGAGATGATGTCGCGATGCGAATAGCCCAGCCGCTCGGCCGCCGCGCGCACCGCCGTCACGCAGCCTTCGTCAAAGGTCACCGGATCGAAGCCGCCGACCTTTTCGAAGGCGACCTCGAGCCCCATCTCGTCGCAGATCGCCCGCGCCTCCTTGCGGAGCCGCGCTTCCATGTCCTCGATCACAGCAAGCTCGGGCGAGCGGAAATCGACGGTGAACACCGCCTTGCCGGGGATCACGTTGCGCGAATTGGGAAAGACCTCGATATGGCCCGCCGCGCCCACCGCATCGGGCTTGTGCGACCAGGCGATCTCGTCGACCTTGTCGAGGATGCGCGCCATGCCGAGCCCGGCGTTCTTGCGCATCGGCATCGGCGTCGAGCCGGTGTGGCTCTCCTTGCCGGTCACCGTCACCTGGGTCCAGCTTAGGCCTTGGCCGTGGGTGACGACGCCGATGTCCTTGCCCTCGGCCTCGAGGATCGGCCCCTGCTCGATATGCAGCTCAAAGAAGGCGTGCATCTTGCGGGCGCCCACCTCTTCCTCGCCCTTCCAGCCGATCCGCGCCAGTTCGTCACCGAATTTTTTGCCGTCGTGATCCTCGCGGTCATACGCCCAGTCCTGGGCGTGAACCCCGGCAAAGACGCCGGACGCCAGCATGGCGGGGGCAAAACGCGTGCCCTCCTCGTTGGTCCAGTTGGTGACCACGATCGGGTGCCTGGTCCGGATGTCCAGATCGTTCAGCGTGCGCAGGATCTCCAGCCCGCCCAGCACCCCCAGCACGCCGTCATATTTGCCGCCGGTGGGCTGGGTGTCGAGATGGCTGCCCACATAGACCGGCAGCGCCTCGGGGTCGCTGCCTTCGCGCCGGGCGAACATGTTGCCCATCTGATCCAGCCCCATCGAACAGCCCGCCGCCTCGCACCAGCGCTGAAACAGCGCCCGGCCCTCGCCGTCCTCGTCGGTCACGGTCTGGCGGTTGTTGCCGCCGGCCACGCCAGGGCCGATCCTGGCCATCTCCATGAGACTGTCCCAAAGACGGTCGCCATCGACGGTCATGTTGGCTGTCGGTTCGGTCATGTCACCCCCTGTCGGTGATAAAGGCCCTTCGGGCTCTCATTGAATTTGACCAATCGGTCAAAAGAACGCTACCACGGGTGAGAAGTCAGTCAAGGCACTCTCGGCTGTGGCAGGCAATTGGTTTATTTTTGGGCAGGAATTCCACGGCATGACGGAGACTTCGGCAATCGCGCAAGGCGCGGCCCGCCGCACGGCGAACGGCAAATCGCGCACCCGGATTCAGCTTCGCAACCGCGAGCGCATCCTTCAGGCCGCCTTGCAGGTCTTTTCGCAATACGGCTTTCGCGGCGCGACCCTCGATCAGATCGCCGGCGAATCCGGCCTCTCCAAGCCCAACCTGCTGTATTATTTTCCCTCCAAGGAGGCGATGCACCAGGATTTGTTGCAGGCGCTGCTGACCGCCTGGCTCGACCCGCTGCGCGCGCTGGATGCCAGCGGCGACCCGCTCGAGGAAATCCTGGCCTATGTGAAGCGCAAGCTCGAGCTGGCCCGCGACTACCCGCGCGAAAGCCGGCTGTTCGCCAACGAGATCCTGCAAGGCGCGCCGCGCATCCTGCCGATCCTCGAAACCGACCTGCGCGCGCTGGTCGACGAGACGGCCGAGACGATTCGCGGCTGGTGCGCCGCCGGCCGGCTGGCGCCGGTCGATCCGGTGCATCTGATCTTCTCGATCTGGGCGCTGACCCAGCATTACGCCGATTTCCAGGTGCAGGTCACGGCGGTGCTGGGCCAGGACAACCCCTTCGAGGCGGCGGAGGCGCATCTGGAGACGCTGTTCCGCCGCCTGCTGACACCAGGGTGAAGCAGCGGCGTCACTCTGCCGCCTGCGGTGCCATCGGGTTGTTGGGATGGGTGGTCCAGTTGGCATAGTCCTCCTGCACCACGCGGCCGGTGCGCGGATCGACGGCGCCGGCGGCCAGCCGCTCCATCGAGATGCAGTTCTCGACCGGGCAGACATCGACGCAGAGGTTGCAGGCGACACATTCCGCGTCGATCACCTCGAAGGTGCGGTCGGGTGTCATCGCGATGGCCTGGTGCGAGGTGTCCTCGCAGGCGGCATAACAGCGGCCGCATTTGATACAGGCCTCCTGATCGATCCGCGCCTTGGTGACATAGTTGAGATTCAGGTATTGCCAGTCGGTGACATTGGGCACCGCCATGCCGACAAAATCCTCGACCCGGGCAAAGCCCTTTTCGTCCATCCATTCGCTGAGGCCGCGTTTCATCTCTTCGACGATCTTGAAGCCATAGGTCATGGCGGCGGTGCAGACCTGGACGTTGCCGGCGCCGAGCGCGATGAATTCGGCCGCATCGCGCCAGGTGGTCACCCCGCCGATGCCCGAGATCGGCAGGCCCCGGGTCTCGGGGTTGCGGGCAATCTCCGAAACCATCGACAGGGCGATCGGCTTGACCGCCGGGCCGCAATAGCCGCCATGGCTGCCCTTGCCGTCGATCGTCGGCTCCGGCGCGAAATTGTCGAGATCGATCGAGGTGATCGAATTGATCGTGTTGATCAGGCTCACCGCATCGGCGCCGCCGTTCCTGGCCGCCGTCGCCGGCTTGCGGATGTCGGTGATGTTGGGGGTCAGCTTGACGATGACGGGCCGGTCATAGTTCTGCTTGCACCAGCGGGTCACCATCTCGATGTATTCCGGCACCTGGCCCACGGCCGAGCCCATGCCGCGTTCCGACATGCCGTGCGGACAGCCGAAATTCAGCTCGATGCCGTCGGCGCCGGTCTCGGCCACCCGCGGCAGGATCGCCTTCCAGGCCGCCTCTTCGCAAGGCACCATGATCGAGGCAATGAGCGCCCGGTCGGGATAATCCGCCTTGACCCGCGCCATTTCCTCGAGGTTGACCTCGAGCGGCCGGTCGGTGATCAGCTCGATGTTGTTGAGCCCCAGCAGCCGCCGGTCGGCGCCGTAGATCGCGCCATAGCGGGGGCCGTTGACATTGACGACCGGCAGGCCCTCTTCGCCGAGCGTCTTCCAGACGACTCCGCCCCAGCCGGCCTCGAAGGCGCGGCGGACGTTGTATTCCTTGTCGGTCGGCGGCGCCGAGGCCAGCCAGAACGGGTTGGGTGAGGATATTCCGAGGAAATTGGTGGTCAGGTCAGCCATGGGTCAGGTCTCCGAAATCTTGGTGCAGCGCCGCGGATCTTGCTCTCCGCGCCCCGGACCCCGATCCGGGGCCTCCTGGGCGGCGCTTGAAACGAACGCCCCGGATCACTCTCCGGGACAGGCCCCGGATCAAAGTCCGGGACAGGCCCCGGAACGCGGTCCGGGGCGGGGTCATGCCTGCATCAGCGCGGCGTGGATGTCCTCGGCGGCGTCGCGCCCCTCGGCCACGGCCACCACCGTCAGGTCTTCACCCGGCGTGCAATCGCCGCCGGCCCAGACACCCGCGATGCCGCTGCGCCCGGCACCAGCCACGGCGATCTTGCCGCGCTCCAGCCCGAGATCGCCCAGCGGCACCAGCATCTGCCCGATGGCGCGCAACACCTGGTCGGCGGGCAGCTCGATGCGCTCGCCGGTGCCTTGCAGCCGGCCGTCCACGTCGGCGGTGTATTCCAGCACCATGGTACCATCTTCCAGCGCCACCGGCATCACATTGCTGATGATCCGCACGCCTTTCGAGGCCGCCAGGTCCTGCTCGAATTTCGAGGCCCCCATCCGGTCGCGGTCGCGGCGATAGGCCAGCGTCACGTTCTCGGCGCCCAGCAGCCGCGCCTGCACCGCGGCATCGACCGCCGTCATGCCGCCGCCGATCACCACCACGTTGCGCCCCACCGGCAGCGCGCGCAGATCGCCGGCCTGGCGCAGCGCCGCGATGAAATCCACCGCATTCGCCGCCTCCGCGTCACCGGGCATCTCCAGCGCATTCACCGCGCCAAGCCCGATCCCGAGGAACACCGCGTCATGGCCCTCGCGCAGCGCGTCGAGCGACAGATCCCCGCCCAGCATCCGGCCATAGGCGATCTCGATGCCGCCGATTCCCAGCAGCCAGTCCACCTCGCGCGCAGCGAAATCATCGGTCGTCTTGTAGGCGGCAAGGCCGTATTCGTTGAGCCCGCCGGGCTTTTCCTTGGCCTCGTAGATGGTGACCTTGTGGCCCTTCATCGCCAGCCGGTGGGCACAGGCCAGCCCCGCCGGCCCGGCGCCGACCACCGCCACATGTTTCCCGGTCGCAGCGGCACGGACAAAGGGATGGCCCTGCCGCGTCATCATCGCATCGGTGGCAAAGCGTTGCAGCCGCCCGATCTCGACCGGCTTGCCCTCGGCCATCTCGCGCACGCAGGCCTGTTCACAAAGCGTCTCGGTCGGGCAGACCCGGGCGCACATGCCGCCAAGGATGTTCTGTTCCAGAATCGTCCGCGCCGCCGCCTCGGGCTGGCCGGTGGAGATCTGCCGGATGAACAGCGGAATGTCGATGTCGGTGGGGCAGGCGGTGATGCAGGGCGCATCGTGACAGAAGTAGCAGCGGTCCGCCGCCACATGGGCTTCGTGTTGATCGAGCGGCGGATGCAGGTCCGCGAAGTTCGCCTCTATCTCCTCGGTCGTGAGCCGCCCTGCGGCCACACCTGGGGTCAATGGGTGGGTCATGTCGTCTCCCTGTTCTTTTTTGACAGCCTGCCACAGATCAAAATTTTATCAAACGGTAAAAAATTGAAATGCGCAAAATTCCTGCAAACGGGGCCAGCGGACGCATCCGCCCCGGCCCTCGCGCCGGGGCCTCGAGCATCCGGCCCACTTGCCGATCCCCGAAACGCCGTCACCTTCGCGCCCCCCGGGGCACCGCTTCCGCAGGCCGGGAGGTCCCGGGGCAAGCCCGAGACGGGTATCCTGCCCCGCCCTTTCGAGCCCCCCGCCCCGGCCCCCGCGCCGGGGCCTCACACATCCGGCCCACTTGCCGATTCTCGAATCGCCATCACCTTCGCGCCCCCCGGGGTCAACCGCCTCCGAAAGCCGGGAGGTCCCGGGGCCAGCCCGGGACGGGTATCCTGACCTACCCTTTCGAGCCCCCCGCCCCGGCCCCCGCGCCGGGGCCTCGCGCCTCAGGACCGCATGCCGATTTGTGACAACCAGCCGCCTCACTCGGCGCGCAAACCACCATTTCCGCAAATCAAGTGGACCCGGAGCAGGTCCGGGACGGGCGCCTTGGCCCGCGCTGCCGCGCCGCCGCCCGCCGGTTCATTCCGCCCAGGCGGTCACCTTGCGATCGATGGTCTTGCGCGACACGCCGAGCCGCCGCGCGGCCTCGGCGCGATTGCCGTCGCAGAGATCGAGCACATGCAGCACATGCCGCTGCACCACCAGATCGAGGTTCTCGATGGCCTGCGCCCCGGTCACCGCGCCATGGCCCGCGAACTCGTCCGGGAAGCCGCCGAGGATCACCGACCGCTCGATCAGGTTCTTCAACTCGCGCACATTGCCGGGCCAATCGTAGCGCCGGAGCTTGAGGAGCGTCTCCTCGTCGAGCGCCAGCCCCGGCATCCCGAGCGTGGTGGCGAACTGGCGCATGAAAAGCGCCGCCAGCTCGACGATATCCTCGGAGCGTTCGCGCAGTGGCGGCATCTCGATCCGCATCACGTTGACCCGGTGATACAGGTCGGCGCGAAACCGCCCCGCCGCCACCACCGAGGCCAGATCGGCGTTGGTGGCAAAGAGAAACCGCAGGTTCAGCGGAATCTCGCGCTCTGCCCCGTCGGGCCGGATCTTCTGATCCTCCAGCACCCGCAGCAACGCCGCCTGCAAGGTCTCGGGCATCTGCGCCACCTCGTCGAGAAACAGCGTTCCGCCATCGGCCAGCAGCAGCAGCCCGGGTTTCAACCGCCCGTCGCCCTCGACCGTGCCGAACAGCTCGGGCACGATCCGGTCCACCGCGATGGCGGCGCAATTGACCGCCACGAACGGCTTTTCCGCCCGATCCGACAGCCCGTGCAACTGCCGCGCCGCCAGCTCCTTGCCGGTGCCGCTCTCGCCGGTAAAGAGCACCGGCGTCGGCAGGGGCGCCAGCCGATCGAGCAGCCCGCGTACCTCGGCCAGCGCCGGCGAGGCCCCCAGAAGCTTGCCCGCCCCCGCCCCGGCATGCAGCTCGCGGCGCAGCAGAAGGTTGTCGCGCCGCAGGTTCTTGCGGTCGAGCGTGCGCGCCATGGCGCCGAGGATCTGATTGGCGCGAAAGGGTTTCAGCACGAAATCCGACACCCCGGCCCGGAGCGCCGCAATCGCGGTCTCGAGATCGGCATAGGCGGTGATCAGGATGGTATCGGCAAAAAACCCGCGTCGCCGCTGCTCGGTCACCCAGTCGAGCCCGGTGCCCCCCGGCATGATATTGTCGAGGATCACCAGATCAAAATGATGCTCGTCCAGCGCCCGCGTCGCCTCGGCCGGTGACCCGGCACCGGAGACCCGCTTGACGCGCGGCTCGAGGATCTTGACGAGGAAATTGCGCATCCCCGGCTCGTCGTCGATCACCAGAACCTGCGCACCCGAGAGCGTGCCGCCAAACTCGTCCGAAGGGGTCATTGCCGCGCGCCGCTCACTGGACCCGGACATTCGGGCCGGAATAGGCCTCCTGCGCCGAGAACCCGAGTTCATGGAGCCCGTAATAGGCCGCGACGCCGATCAGGACGATGGCGGCAAGTCCGGCGAACATGGCTTTCATTCCTTGGCTTCCTTCGTGGTGGCGGTTTTCAGAAAGGCGATCAGATCGGCGCGGTCCTGCGCCCCGGCGATCACCTGCATCGGCATCTTCGAGCCGGGAATGTAATGGTCCGGGCCCTGATCGAACAGCGCGTCGATGGTCTCTTCGTTCCAGACAATCTCCGCCCCGTCCAACGTAGCGGAATAGCTGTAGCCTGGCAAAACCCCGGCGCGCCGGCCAAAAACGCCAAACAGGCTCGGCCCCGCCTTGCGCGACGGCCCCGGTTCCAGCGCGTGGCAGATCGAGCATTTGCGCATGAACTGGCGTTCGCCGTTGGGCATGGTCGCGGCATCGCGCAGGAACGATCTTTCGCCGGAGATCCCCGGCGCAAAGGCATCGAGGCTGGCCACCGGCCAGCCATAGCCCACGTCGTCGATACCGCCGGCATAGAGCATCGCGCCCTCGGGGCCGAAATCCAGCGCCCAGACCGGGCCCGCGCGGGTGGCGCGGAAATCGCGGGCGATCTGCCATCTGTCGGTGTCGACGATCATGATATAGCCCTGCCCGTCCCCCACCGCGAGCTGCGCGGTCTCCGCGTGCCAGGCCATGGCGAGGATCGGCCGGCGGTCGAGGGTGAAATCGGCGATCTCCGCGCCCGCCATGTCGACGATCCGCGTGCCGCCATCCACCGCGCCATAGGCGATCCAGCCGTCGCCCGCCACCAGCGTGTTGACCCCGAAGCCATGTTTCACCAGCGGCAGCGCCGCGCCGGTCGCCAGATCATAACGCAGGATCTCGCCGCCCGCCGTCCCGGCCAGCAGCACCGTGTCGCTGAGACAGGCCAGCGCGTTCACCGGCGCCCCGGGCGGGGCCAGCTCGCGCGCCGCACCGCCCTCCAGGGGCCAGATCCGCACGCTGCCGTCCCAGCTGCCGCTGGCCAGCCAGCCGCCCGAGGGCGCAAAGGCCAGCGCCGCCACCTTGCCGCGATGCCGCCCGAGCTCCCGCGCACCGGCGCCCCCGGTCTGGTGCGACCCGCCCCGGACCTGATCCGGGGCCTCCTGGCCCGCCGCTTCGGGCTCCACCTCCACCTGCCAGAGCCGCACCGCGAAATCGTCCCCGCCCGAGGCCAGCAGACCTCCCGGCCCCCAGGCCAGCGCCGTCACCGCCGCCGCATGTCCTTCGAGCCATTGCGGCACCCGGCCGCGCCACAGCCCGACCGAATTGTCGAAACTGGCGCTGGCCACGCGGCCGTCCGGCGACACCGCCAGCGCCATCACCGGCCCGCCGTGGCCCTTGAGCGTGGTGAACTCGGCGGCCGACACCGCCGCCCCGCACACCAGTGCCAGCCCTGCAAGCGCCGCCCGCATGGCTATTCCGCCGGCTGCGCCGGGGTCTCGGGTCCGGCCTCGCGCTCTTTCACCTTGTCGAGCCAGAGCGAATGGTGCTGCTCGGCCCAATTCTCGTCGACCTGGCCCGAGCCCATAGCGTCATAGGCGCCTTCCATGCCCAGCGTGCCGATATAGATATGGCCGATGATCACCGCCATCAGCACGAACCCGACGATCGCATGCCAGAGCTGGGCATATTGCATCTCTTCCTGCGGCGACAGCGCGGTCGGGAAGGGTTGCAACCCGACCCAGTCGTAGACCCCCCAGTCGTTCAGGTGCCGGAAGGTCGCGTCGAACAGCGGCAGCTCGAAGGGAAAGAGCAGCGACAGCCCCGAGACCGACACCGAGGCGCCGAACAGGATCACCGACCAGAAGACGATCTTCTGCCCGGCGTTGAACTTCTTGGCCGGCGGGTGCTTCTTGCCGATGATGCCGCCGCCATAGCGAAACCAGGTCAGATCGGTGCGGTCCGGCAGATTGTGCCAGACCCACATTACAAAGACCATGAGGAGCCCCAGCATGAAGGCCCAGGCGACGTTGTTGTGGATGAACTTCGAGGCGATCAGCAGCTGCGAGTTGAACTCCAGCCCGAACCAGCCGATGAAATACTTGCGGCCGAACAGCGTGAACAGCCCGGTGAAGGCCAGCAGGAGGAACGAGCCCGCCATCATCCAATGGGCAAAGCGCTCGATCGCCTTGAAACGGGTGACGGTGCGGCCGGCCTTGCCGCCCTCGATCCGCACGGTGCCGCGCAGCAGAAAGAACACCGCCAGCAGGCCGATCGTGCCAAGCAGCAGCCAGCCGCCATAGATGCGCAGCGGCCCCTCGCGCAACTCGAGCCACCACATGCCATTGTCCTGCACCAGCACACCGCCGGCCGGATGCGCGGTGCTGACGTTCACATTGGCCTCGTTATAGCGCAGCGCGCGCCAGAAATCGCTGTCCGAGGCACCGCCCAGCGGGCCGAGCTGCGGCACCGCTGCGGGTTCGTCCAGATCGTTGCCCCGGCGAAAGCTGTCGTCGACCGGCAGCCCGCGCTGGCGCCGCAGGATGTCCTCCAGCGTCTGCGCGCCCCCGGTGGCGGTGCGGTCCACCGGCGGCGCCGTGCTCTCGACCGGCGGGCGGGCTTCGAATTCGGTTTGGGCCTCCTGCGCCGCCAGCGGGGCGGTGAACAGGACAAGGCAGAGTACGGCCATCAGATGGCGCAGCATGGAGGTCTCCCGCGATCAATTCGGAGGCGCAAACGCGGCGACCCGAGAGCCGCCGCGCCAGTGGAATATGTCAGGGCGGCGGGCCGATCCGGCCCCGCCCGCCGCAGGCGTCGGGTGGGGTCTCACCCCACCTTCGGCGCGCGCGCGGTCGGGTGTCGGGTGCCCCTGATCAGCCGCCCTTCTGTTCGTAGGCCGTGCCCCAGCCCCAGGCACCGGAGCCGAAGCCGCGGGCCACTACACGCTCGCGGTAGATCGCCGACACCACGTCGCCGTCGCCCGCCAGAAGCGCCTTGGTCGAACACATCTCGGCGCAGAGCGGCAGCTTGCCCTCGGCGATCCGGTTGCGCCCGTACTTCGAGAACTCGGCCTGGCTGTGGTTTTCCTCGGGGCCGCCGGCGCAGAAGGTGCATTTGTCCATCTTGCCGCGCGATCCGAAGTTGCCCGCCTGCGGATATTGCGGCGCGCCGAAGGGGCACGCGTAGAAGCAATAGCCGCAGCCGATGCACAGATCCTTGGAGTGCAGGACGATGCCCTCCTCGTTCTGGTAGAAGCAGTCGACCGGGCACACCGCCATGCAGGGCGCATCCGAACAATGCATGCAGGCCACCGAGATCGACCGCTCGCCGGGCGACCCGTCCTGGATGGTCACGACGCGCCTTCGGTTGATCCCCCAGGGCACCTCATGTTCGTTCTTGCAGGCCGTGACGCAGGCGTTGCATTCGATGCAGCGCTCGGCGTCACAGAGAAACTTCGCTCTAGCCATATCTCTTTCTCCTTACGCTGGCATGATCTTGCAGAGAGTCGCTTTCGTCTCCTGCATCTGGGTCACGCTGTCATAGCCATAGGTCTGGGCCACGTTGGTCGATTCCCCCAGGACATAGGGGTCGGCCCCGTCGGGGTATTTCGACCTCTGGTCCTCGCCCTGGTAGTGCCCGCCGAAGTGGAAGGGCATGAAGGCCACGCCTTCGCCCACCCGCGGCGTCACCATCGCCATGACCTTGACCCTGCCGCCCTCCGGCCCTTCGACCCAGACCTGGCTGCCGTCCCGCACACCCAGGTTGTTGGCGTCGCGCGGGTTGATCTCGACAAACATGTCCTGCTGCAACTCGGCCAGCCAGGGGTTCGACCGGGTCTCGTCGCCGCCGCCTTCATATTCGACCAGCCGGCCGGACGTCAGGATCATCGGGTAATCCTTGCTGAAGTCCTGCTTCTGGATCGAGGCGTACATCGTCGGCAACCGGTAGAACTTGCGGTCCTCGTAGGTCGGATAATCCGCCACCAGATCGCGCCGGTTGGTATAAAGCGGCTCGCGGTGCAGCGGGATCGGATCCGGGAAGGTCCAGACAACGGCACGGGCCTTGGCATTGCCAAAGGGCGCGCAGCCATGCTTGATCGCGACCCGCTGGATGCCGCCCGACAGGTCGGTCTTCCAGTTGATCGTGCTGACCTTCTCGTTGAAATCCGAGGGGAAGGGCGACATCGCCTGCTCGCCGACCTCCTCGGCCGCGCCCTGGGTGCCGTTCGGCTGGGCCAGGTTCTGGCCTTCTGCGGTCTGCTGCACCGTGTCGCTCTGATCGGCCTCCGGTGTCGCATTGGCCGCTTCCTCGCCGTCGTCCTGATTGCCGACCGCCGAGTCGTTCAGCCCCTCGACCCCGGCAATCCGGCCCATGGTGCGCTTTTCCGCCTCGGTCAGATCGCCATCCCAGCCCAGATCCACCAGCATCTGATAGGTGAACTCGGGATAGCCGTCCTGAAGCTCCGCCCCGGGGTTCGACACGCCTTCGGCCAGCAGATTGTCGCCATCCCGCTCGACGCCGAACCGGGCCCGGAAACACAGCCCGCCTTCGGCCACCGGCTTCGACATGTCATAGAGATTGGGCGTGCCTGGATGGTTCAGCTCGGGGTTGCCCCAGCTTGGCCAGGGCAGGCCGTAGTAATCGCCGTCCGCCGGGCCGCCGATGGCCTGCAACGTGGTGCGGTCAAAGGTGTGCTGGTTGTCCATGTGCAGCTTCAGCCGTTCCGGCGACTGGCCGGTATAACCGATCGTCCACATGCCTCGGTTGATCTCGCGCAGGGTATCCTCGGCGTCCGGCGTGATGCCGTCCTCCTCGAGCGCGATATTGCGGAACATGCGGTCGTGAAAGCCGAACTTCCTGGCAAACAGGCCGATGATCTCCTGGTCCGGCTTGCTCTCGAACAGCGGCGCCACCACCCGTTCGCGCCATTGCAGCGAGCGGTTGGAAGCGGTGACCGAACCGCGGGTTTCGAACTGCGTCGCCGCCGGCAGCAGATAGACGCCATCGGTGCGGTCGTGCAGCACCGCCGAGACCGTGGGATAGGGGTCGATCACCACCAGGGTGTCGAGCATCTCCATCGCCTTTTTCATCTCGGTCATGCGGGTCTGCGAGTTGGGCGCATGGCCCCAGAGCACCATGGCCCGCACCTTGTCGGGGTTGTCCATGTTCTCGGGGTCTTCCAGCACGCCATCGATCCAGCGCGACACCGGGATGCCGGTGAGGGTCTGAAGCGATTTCTCCTTGCCGTCCTTGTCGGTGACCTTGGCAAACTGCGCGGCGAGCCATTCCGGGTCTTCCTCCCAGACGCGCGCCCAATGGGCCCAGGCGCCGTTCGACAGCCCGTAGTACCCCGGCAATGTGTGCGACAGCACGCCCAGATCGGTCGCGCCCTGCACGTTGTCATGGCCACGGAAGATGTTGGTGCCGCCACCGGTGGTGCCCATGTTGCCAAGCGCCAGTTGCAGGATGCAATAGGCGCGGGTGTTGTTGTTGCCATTGGTGTGCTGGGTGCCGCCCATGCACCAGATCACGGTGCCGGGGCGGTTGTTGGCCAGCGTCATCGCCACGCGGCGCAGCTGGCTGCCCGGCGTGCCGGTGACCCGTTCCACCTCTTCCGGCGTCCAATTGGCCACCTCGGCGCGGATCTGATCCATCCCCCAGACCCGGGTGCGGATGAACTCCTTGTCCTCCCAGCCGTTCTCGAAGATGTGCCAGAGAATGCCCCAGATCAGCGCCACGTCCGAACCGGGCCGGAACCGCACGTATTCATCGGCATGGGCCGCGGTGCGGGTGAAGCGCGGATCGCAGACGATCAGCGGCGCGTTGTTCTGCTCCTTGGCGCGCAGCACGTGCAGCAGCGAGACGGGATGCGCCTCGGCCGGGTTGCCGCCGATGATGAAGATCGCGCGGCTGTTGTGAATGTCGTTGTAGCTGTTGGTCATGGCGCCGTAGCCCCATGTGTTGGCCACACCCGCAACGGTCGTCGAATGGCAGATCCGGGCCTGGTGATCGACGTTGTTGCTGCCCCAATAGGCCGCGAACTTGCGGAACAGATAGGCCTGTTCATTGGAATGCTTGGCCGAGCCCAGCCAATAGACCGAATCCGGCCCGCTTTCCTCGCGGATCGTCATCATCTGGTCGCCGATCTCGTCGATCGCCTGTTCCCAGGAAATCCGCTTCCACTCGCCGCCCTCTTTCTTCATCGGGTACTTGAGCCGGCGCTCGCCGTGGGCGTGTTCGCGCACGCTCGCGCCCTTGGCGCAATGGGCGCCCAGGTTGAACGGGCTGTCCCAGCCGGGCTCCTGCCCGATCCAGACGCCGTCGCTGACCTCGGCCATCACGGTGCAGCCGACCGAGCAATGGGTGCAGACGGATTTGCGAATTTCGACGCTGCCCCGCGGCGCGGTCTGGGCCGAGGCCGGTTTCACCGTGCCGCCGGTCGCGGCAATCGCGGCCATTCCGCCGATCGCCAGACCCGATCCGCGCAGGAACGCGCGGCGGTCCACCGAAGCCTTGGCCACGTCTGACAGGATCGAGCCCCGCTGGGGGCGTCGCGCAACCCCGTTGGTCTTTTTCCTCAACATGTCGTTTCCTCCCTTGCAGGCAGCCTGCGAGCCCTTGCTCCAGCCGCGCGCTTGGTACTGTTGTTGGCCTCCGGGCAGTCGGGCGTCACGCAACCAGTCGCTCTTGGCCTGTCTTCGGTCCGGTTGGCTCCGGGCCGCGTTGTCTTCAGAACTTCGCGTTGGCGAAGTAGGCCCGGGTATGGGCCGTGTCCTGCATCCTCTCGGAAGTCAGGTCGGGTTCCGAGGCCTCCGCCTCCGTCCCGCTGGCCGCCACCGCGACCGCCGCAATCGGCGCCGTGGTCCCGGCCAGTTTCAGGAAATCGCGGCGGCTTGCGCCCCGGTCCTTGGCACTGTCGTCAGCCATGACGTCTCTCCCCTTCTGGTTCCGACGGTCGCCCGCCGCTCGTTGTGGCGCCCGCAGGCACCGGTTCAGCCAAGACGGAAGGCCTCCGTCTCGACGCTCATGAACACCTGGCCGATGCGGCCCACCGGCGCGTAAAAGACGCTGTTCCGGGCGCCTTCGAGATCGGCAAAAAAATGCCCGGCCCAGGGGCCGATATGCCTGGCAAAGAAGTCCTTCTGCGCGCCCAGATCCGCCGGATCGCGGAACCGCCCGGCAATGATCGCGCCCATCATCTCCATCAGGCTGGCGATATTGTCCTCGGGTTCAAACACGGTGTCGGCCCGCTCCAGCCCGAGCTTGGCCATGTCCTGCCGCAGCAGCGCCAGCGGCTTTTCGTTGAGAAAGCCGGTCAGGTAATAAGAGGCATAAGGCAGCAGCTCGCCGCGCCCCAGACCGATGAACAGCTTGTTGTATTCGCTCTCGGCCGCCTGCGGCTTGGTCACCTTGGCCAGCTTGGCCAGGGTGGTGATCGCCTGGCCCAGCGCGCTGTCATCGCCGGTCAGCCCGGCGGTCTGCGCCAGCAGCATCTCGTCCGGCGGGCCGGAGAGGATCACCCCGAGGAAATTATAGAGATCCGCGCGCAGGCGGTCCTCTTCGGCAATGCTGGGTGCGGTGGCAGTGGTCATTCAAACCCTTTCGAAAGTGAAACGCATGCGGCGGTGGCGCGGTGCGAGGGGGGCGGGATCCTCCGCGTCCGCCGGCAGACCCGCCAGCGCGCTGCCGTCCCGGACCCGTTCCGGGACCGCATCGCCGGCCTCCGCCAGCCCGCCCCGGAGCTGATCCTGCCCGCCCCGGACCCGATCCGGGGGGGCCTCGGTGTCTGTCTCGGTCTCATCGCCAGAGACAGAGGTCCCGGAGCAGGTCCGGGACGCGAGAGCCTCGGCATCAACCGCGGTCGCCTGGTTCAGCGCGACCTCCGTGGCCTCATCGGCATCCTCCAGCCCCCGGAACTGCTCGAGCATCCCCTTGCCGACCGTATAGAGCGACTGCATGTTCTCGACGCACATTGCCGTGTCGGTGAAATCCTCGCCGTAATCGACCAGCCCGTCGACATTGGCCAGAACCGGGTTCAGCCCCCAGAGCCGCCGCAGGGCCCGCCGCTTCAGCCGGTCGGGCAGCGCATGTTTGAGGAACGCCCGGATCTCCTCGGCACTGACCAGCGCCTCGGGCTCCTTCAGCCCGGCCTCGGCCAAAAGCTCGGCATCCGGCCGCGCCTCCAGCGCCTGCGCCTCGGCCTGGCGCAAGGAGGCCTCGTGCGCCTCTGCCTCGGCCCGGGCCTCGGCCGCCACCGCGGCACGGCGTTTCAGCCAGGCGCTCATGACAGCCGCCTCCGCTTCAGGGCCGGCGAGGCATAGATATCCGCCGGCTTGCCGATCCGCGGATCGCCCACCCCGTCCTGCACCAGATCGACGCGCGTCCGGTCGCGGCGCCGCTTCACGAACACCTCGTCCTGGTGGAAATCCTCGACGAACTCCCGCACCCAGGCCACCAGCCCATGCGGCATCGGCACCTTCTCGACGATATCTTCACCGCTGTCGGTGTAATCCTGCGCCTCGTAGGGCGAGGCCGTCACCAGCACCACCTCGAGCGGCGGATCGCCCGCCGCTTCGCGCATCACCACATAGAGGCTGGGCACCCGCGCGCTGATGCCGTGCAGATAGGCCTCGGTCTCGGCGCCGTGCAATTCGAGCGTCATGGTCGCGGCGTGATATTCCACCGCCCCGTCTTCCTGGCGCATCACCCGCCAATCCGCCGGCCCCGCGCCCGGCAGCACGGCGCTCGCCGTCCAGTGCCAGGCCGCCCAACGCGTGGCGCCGGGCGTCTTGCGCAGGACCACGCCGACCGGCAGCGTGCGGTACATCTTCGGATTGTGGATCACTTTGACTTGTCTCTCCCTGCCGTCAGCTTGAAATGCGCCTGCCACGGCCGCCAAGCGCTTTCTGCGATCGCGGCGGAAATTCCCGGTGCGCCGGACAATTTGACCGGCCCGACCGGGGGGATTTGGCGGCCTCGGTCGATTTGTCCAACCTGATGATTTTTGTCTGATTAGCCGATCGCGCAGCTGCGGCGAATCAACTGCCCCGGATGCTGCCGCGCAGCACTGGGGGCACCGGCCCGGAGCGGCAGAAAACCGGTTGTGGTCCCGGGGCGAACGCGATTAGCGTGATGCCGCGCCGGGCCTCGAAAGAGGTGGGGAGAGGGCGCGGCTCCGGAGGAGAAAATCATGCCCAAGACCTTGATAACATGCGATTGTCAGGGATCGATGCAAATCGATTCGCAGGCCCTCGCCGAGCGCGCCGGCCTGGACGTCGCCGCCCCCTGTCAGGCGCTGTGCCAGGGCCAGATCGACCGCGCCGGAGAGGCCTTGACATCCGGAGATGCGATTTTCTGCTGCACCCAGGAGGGCCGGACATTTAGCGCTTTGGCCGAGGAGCTGGGGGTCGAGGCCCCCGCCCTGCTCGATCTGCGCGACCGCGCCGGTTGGAGCGCAGATCCGGCCCCGAAGCTGCCCAAAATGTCCGCCCTTCTGGCCGAGGCCCTGCTGCCCGCGCGGTCCGACCGCAGCCTCGACGTGGTCTCCGAGGGGCTCTGCCTGGTCCTCGGCCCGGCCGAGGTGGCGCTCGAAGCCGCGGCGCAGCTTGCGCCGCACCTGAGCGTGACCGTGCTGCTCGACGATGCGACCGATCTGGCCGACCGGCCCGATTTCGACGTCATCGCCGGCCGGCTGCGCAAGGCCAGCGGCGCGCTTGGCCAGTTCTCGGTCACCATCGACGCGCTGCGCATGATCGACCCCACCGGGCGCGGCCCGCTGGGCTTTACCGCGCCGCGCGACGGCGGCCAGAGCGAATGCGACATCCTGCTCGACCTGCGCGGCGCACCGCCGCTGTTCCCGGCGCATGAGAAACGCGAAGGCTACCTGCGCGCCGATCCCGCGCATCCGCCCTCGGTCGCCGCTGCCGTGATGGCCGCCTCGCACCTTGTCGGCACCTTCGAAAAGCTGCTGCACGTGCGCACCGAGCCGCTGCTCTGCGCTCATTCCCGCGCCGAGCAGGCCGGCTGCACCCGCTGTCTCGATCTCTGCCCCACCAGCGCGATCTCGCCCGCCGGGGAGTTCGTCACCGTCGATCCGATGATCTGTGCCGGCTGCGGCGCCTGTTCCGCCGCCTGCCCCTCCGGCGCGATCAGCTATGACGCGCCCCCCGTCGATCTCATCATGGCCCGCGTCCAGACCTTGGCCACGGCCTACCGCGAGGCCGGCGGCGCCACCCCGCGCTTGCTGGTCCACGACGGCCACGGCGCCGAGATGATCCGCCTCGCGGCCCGCCATGGCCGCGGGTTGCCCGCCACCGTCATCCCGCTGGAACTGCCCGAGCTCAACGCCTTCGGCCATGCCGAGGCGCTGGCCGCGCTGGCCGCCGGTTTCGCCGATGTCACCCTGCTGCCCGGCCCCAAGACCGAGCGCCCCGCCATGGAGGCGCAGGTGGAACTGGCCCGCGCCATGGCCGGCGAAACGGTGGCGGTGCTCGACACCACCGACCCCGACGCCCTGTCCGACGCGCTCTTTGACGCCACGCCGCCGGCGCCGCTGGCCACCCCGGTCCGTCCCATCGGCACCCGCCGCCAGATCGCGCGCCAATCCGCCCGCGCGCTCAACCCCGGCACCGAAGAAACCCTGCCGCTGCCCGAAGGCGCACCCTATGGGGCCGTGCTGGTGGATACCGAGGCCTGCACGCTCTGCCTGTCCTGCGTCTCGCTCTGCCCCTCGGGCGCTTTGGGCGACAACCCCGACCTGCCGCAGTTGCGCTTTCAGGAGGACGCCTGCCTGCAATGCGGCCTCTGCGCCAATGTCTGCCCCGAGGATGCCATCACCTACGCGCCGCGTCTCGATCTGACCGAGGCGGCGCTGTCGCAGCGCGTGCTGAACGAGGAAGAGCCCTTTGCCTGTATCGAATGCGGCGCGCTCTTCGGGGTGAAATCCTCGGTCGAGCGGATCATGGCCAAGCTGGAGGGCCACGCCATGTTCACCGGCGACAAGCTGCGGATGATCCAGATGTGCGACGATTGCCGGGTGCAGGCGCAGTTCCACAGCACCGACAACCCGTTCAGCGGCGGCGAGCGCCCCAGGGTCCGCACCACCGACGATTACCTGTCGAAGCGGCGCGATCACTGATGCTGGATCGGCGCCCCCAGATCTTTGGCCTGCATCGCCGAGACATAGGCGAGCAAGGCCTCGACCTCGTCGAGGCTCATCTCGATCGGCACGATGGGCGGCGGGCGCTGGTCGCTGAACGGTTCGGTCACGCCGTCGATGATCATGAAGGCCGGATGGGGGTTGAGCAGGTAGAAGGCGGCGAAACGCTCGTTCCAGTCGGGCAGGCTGCGCAGAATGCCGAAGGACGGCGTGGAGCCGATGGTGCTCATCCGGCTGGCCTCATCCACCGCATGGCAGCGCCGGCACTTGGCGCGCGACACCTCATGGCCGAGCCTGGCGTCGCCGTCAAAGCTGACCTCGACGGGTTCGGCCTCGGCCTTGCTGGCCTCGGAAAAGAGCGCCACCCCGTCCGGCGCATACGCCAGCGCCGTGCGCTGCCCCACATCGCTGGTCAGCCAGTCCGCGAAACGGGCGGCATCCGCGTCGTCGGTCGCCAGCGCCATGTGCCAGACCTGCCCCGCGCCTTCGAAGAGCGCCCGGCCCGCGTCGCCCAGCACCATGTCGGCCGCCTCCGGGTCCGCGACCCGCTGCACCTTGACCTGGGTCTTGAGCGAGAACCGCGGCAGGATGTAGTCGAGCACGCCGGTCGCCGCCAGCGCCTCGGGCGCATAGAGCCGCAACAGCCGGTCCTCGGCGCGGGCCCCGAGGGGCAGGCCGAGGATCAACAGCATTATCATCAGACGGCGGGCCATGGCCCATGCTAGGGTGAGCCCTGCCGCGCAGTCAAACAAAGGAAACGAGATGTCCGACGATTTCAACATGTCCATGCGCAAATTTCTGAAACAGGTGGGCGTCACCTCGCAGCAGGCCATCGAGGAGGCCATGCGCGAAGCCGACACCCGCGGCAAGACCTATGCGGTCAAGGCCGTGGTCACCATCGAAGAGCTGGACCTGACCCATGAGGTCACCGGCCAGATCAAGGGTCAGGAGTAAATCTTGCTGGATCGCGAAAAGGTACTGGCCGCGCTGAAACAGGTCTCCGATCCGGTCTCGGGCGGCGACCTGATGGCCTCGGGCGTGGTGCGCGCGCTGAATGTCGAACAGGACGCGGTGCGCTTTGTCATGGAGATCCCGCCGTCGCGCGCCGATGCCTACACCCGCGCGCGCGACCAGGCCGAACAGGTGCTGAAATCCGCCGGCGCCACGAATGTCTCGATCGTGCTGACCGCGCATGAGGAAAAGGCGCCGCCCGACCTGAAACCGCAGGCCCCCAAGGCGCAGGGGCCCGAACGGGTGCCCGGCGTGGCGCATATCATCGCCATCGCCTCGGGCAAGGGCGGCGTGGGCAAATCCACCGTCGCCGCCAACCTCGCCTGCGCGCTGGCGCAGCAGGGCCGCAAGGTCGGGCTTCTGGACGCCGACGTCTACGGCCCGTCGCAGCCGCGCATGCTGGGGGTCTCGGGTCGGCCCGCCTCGCCCGACGGCAAGACCATCCTGCCGCTCAGGAACCACGGCGTCACGCTGATGTCGCTGGGGCTGATGACCAATGACGATCAGGCGGTGGTCTGGCGCGGGCCGATGCTGATGGGCGCCTTGCAGCAGATGCTGTTCCAGGTGCAATGGGGCGCGCTCGACTGCCTGATCGTCGACCTGCCGCCCGGCACGGGCGACGTACAGATGACCCTGGCGCAGAAAACCCAGGTCGACGGCGCGCTGATCGTCTCGACCCCGCAGGACGTGGCGCTGCTGGATGCCCGCAAGGGGATCGACATGTTCACCCAATTGAAAGTGCCGCTGCTTGGCATGATCGAGAACATGTCCACACATATTTGTTCCACCTGCGGCCATGAAGAGCACGTTTTCGGCCACGGCGGCGTGGCGGCAGAGGCGCAGAAGCTGGGCGTGCCGCTGCTGGCCGAAGTGCCACTGCATATCGACATCCGGCTGGCCGCCGACGGTGGCGCGCCGATCGTCGTGAGCCAGCCCGACAGCGCCCAGGCCCGGGCCTTCCGCGACGTGGCCAATGCGCTGGTCGCCGAGGGCGTGGCATGACCGAGACGCTCACCTTTCCGCCGCTGATGTGGGACGAGGCGGCCAACGGGCCGGCCTTCGACCATGCGGTGATGCGGGCGGTGACGGGCTGCGACGCCGGGCTGATCGCGCATCGGCTCAAGCCCGAGCTGATGCAGGCGGCGCTGGTCTTTGCCCCCGAGGTGGCGCTGTCGCGGGCCATGGCGATGCTGCCAGCCTGCGCGGTGGGGTTTCAGAACGCGCTCGGCGCGCTGGCCCCGCCCGAGGTTGCCGTGCATCTCGACTGGGACGGCGGCATTCGCATCAACGGCGCCTCCTGCGGCGGCTTCCGGGTGATGGCCGCCACGCAGGAACCCGCCGCCACGCCGGATTGGCTGGTGGTGGGTTTCGAGCTGCCGCTGCTGCCCGGCGTGCCCGAGATGGGCGCAACCCCCGAGACCACCGCGCTTTATGTCGAAGGCTGCGCCGATGTCACCCCGCCCGCCCTGCTCGAAGCCTGGGCGCGGCACACCCTGAACTGGGTCACCCGCTGGGACGCCGACGGCCCCCGCGCGCTGCACGCGGAATGGCGCGGGCTGGTGCATGGCATCGGCGAAGAGATCACGCTCTGCGGCCAGTCCGGCAGCTTCCTCGGGGCCGACGAAGACTTTGGCGCGCTCTTGCGCCAGGGCGACGAAACCCGCCTGATCCCCCTGACCGCCCTGCTGGAGGAAGCGCCATGAAACTCGCCCGCGCGATCCATTTCGACGAAAGCGACGCCCGCGTCTATGCCTCGCCCGCCCGCACCGGCGAATGGTGCGTCTCGGGCGGCTTCGAGTTTTCCAACTGGTCCGAGGGCGACCTCACCGGCAAGGCGCGGCAGGCCTTCGCCAACGGCTGGCTTGGGCTCGAAACCTTCGGCCGGGTCACCTTCGTCGCCGTCACCGAGGCACAGCCCGAGGAGGTCGAGGCGCTGACCGAGGCGCTGGCGCAACATTTCGTCACCTATTACGCCGCCCCCTCGGTCGAGGCCGCCCGCCCGGTCGCGGCCGAGGAGATCGCCCATATGGCGACGCTCTGCGAGGATCACGACGCCAACACCCTGCTCACCGTCGCCCGCGAGCTGACCGAGGCCGGCGTGCGCGAGGCATTCCGGGTGATCGAGGCCCAGGCCGCCGGGCTCGAGCAATTCGCAATCCACGGCTCACTCGACGAATGACCCCGCCCCGACCCCGATCCCCCACATAACCCCGCCCCGGACTTGATCCGAAGCCTCCCCGCCAGATAACCCGCCCCGGACTTGATCCGGGGCCCCCCCGCCAACCCGCCACGCCCCCCAATCTCACAGTGGCGGAGCGGATAGAACCTCCAGCAGCGGACATTCCGGCGTCCGGCTGCCGCTGCATTGCGCGATGGTTTCCGCCAGGACCGCCTCGATATTCTGCAAATCCCGGATCTTGGCGCGCACCGCCGCAAGGTGATGCCGCCCCATCTTCTCGACCTCGGCGCAGCTATGGCTGCCCCGGTCGACCATCGCCAGCAGCCCGCGGATCTCGGCCATGCTGAAACCCAGTTCGCGGGCGCGCATGATGAACCCCAGCCGCTCCACATGCACCGCGCCATAGCGGCGATGGCCGGCCGGGCTGCGCGGCGGCTCGGGCATCAGGCCGACGGTCTCGTAATAGCGGATGGTCTCGAGGTTGCAGCCGGTCAGCCGGGCAAGCTCCGACCGCTTCAGCCCGCTCGCGGCGGTGTGATGATCCGGCATCGCGATCCCCCTTGATCCTGTAGCAGCTACAGACCGTACACTGTCTGTCATTCCGCGGCAACACAGAGATCACGTGATGACAGACGACACGACCCTGCCCCAGACAGACGAGACCGACCGCTCCGGCCGGGCCGCAACCGGCGCCGCGGTGCTGGGGGCGCTGGCCATGACCTCCTGCTGCATCCTGCCGCTGGTACTGGTGAGCCTTGGCGTCACCGGCGTCTTTATCGGCCAGCTCACCGCGCTTTATGCCTACAAGTGGGTGACATTTTCGCTGGCGGCGGCGGCGCTCGCCTTCGGCTTCTGGAAAGCCTACCGCCCGGTGCCTGTCGCCGCCTGCCAGGACGGCCACTGCGCCCGCCCGATCGACCGCAGTGTAATGCGCGGATTGCTCTGGGGCGCGCTGGCTGTCGTGCTGCTGGCGCTGGCCTTTCCGGCGTTTTCGCCCCTTCTTCTGACCTTCTGACCCATGAGGTTCCTTATGAAATCCCTCCTTTCCGCCGTTGCTCTCGCCCTGGTGGCGGGCGCGGCCCCGGCCGCCGAGGCCACCACCCGCATCGCCGTCACCGGTCTGACCTGCCCGTCGTGCAGCTATATCGTCGCCACCGCGATGAAACGCGTCGAGAGCGTCGAAATCCTGTCCTTCACCGAAGCCGAGGACGACGCCGGGGTCTACGACCTGCGCTATGACGATGCCGCGACCGATCCGGCCGCCATCCTCGCCGCCGTAACCGGCGTCGGCTATGGCGCGACACTGGCCGGGGCGCCCGAGACGTGAGCCCCCGCGATCGGGCCGCGCCCCCCGACCTCGCTGTGATCGGCGCCGGCTCGGCCGGGTTTTCCGCCGCCATCACCGCCGCCGAAGCCGGGGCGCGGGTGGCGCTGATCGGCGCCGGCACCCTTGGCGGCACCTGCGTGAACCTGGGCTGCGTCCCCTCCAAGACGCTGATCCGCGCCGTCGAGAACCTGCATCACGCCCATGCCGCCGCGCGGTTCGACGGGATCACGGCGCAGGGCCGCCTCACCGACTGGGCCGCCACCGTCGCGCAGAAACAGGCCTTGGTCGAAGAGCTGCGCGCGGCGAAATACGCCGATGTCCTGCCCCGCCACCCGGGCATCACCTACCTCGAAGGCCGGGCGCGCTTCGACGACACCGGCCGGCTGACGGTGGCGGGCAGGCGCTTTCCGGCCGCCCGGATCGTCATCGCCACCGGCGCCCGGCCGCATGTGCCGGCCCTCCCCGGCATCGAAGAAATCGCCCCCCTCGACAGCACTTCGGCGCTGGCCCTGACCGACCTGCCCGCCTCGCTGCTGGTGCTGGGCGCGGGCTACATCGGCGTGGAACTGGCGCAGCTTTTTGCCCGGGCCGGGGTCGCAGTCACCCTGGTCAGCCGCCGCGGCGTCCTGCCCGAGGCCGAACCCGAGGTGTCGGCGGCCCTGGAGGGCTGCCTCGCCAAAGAGGGCATCCGGCTGGTCCGCGCGCGCGGCTACGAGCGGCTGTCGCCGGGGGCCGCCGGGGCCCGGCTGCATCTGGCGGGCGGCGACATCCTCGAAGCGGAACGGCTGTTGCTGGCCACCGGCCGGGTGCCCAACAGCGCCGGGCTGAACCTTGCCGCTGCCGGGATCGCGACCGACACGGGCGGCGGCATCCTGGTCGACAGCCACATGCGCACCGGCAATTCGACGGTCTGGGCCGCCGGCGATGTCACCGGGCGCGACCAGTTTGTCTACATGGCCGCCTATGGCGCCCGGCTCGCCGCCCGCAACGCCGTGACCGGCGCGACAGAGGCCTACGACAACACCACCATGCCCTGGGTGGTCTTCTCCGATCCCCAGGTCGCCGGTGTCGGGCTGAGCGAGGCCGGGGCCCGCGCCCGAGGCCACCGGGTTGTCACCTCGGTCCTGCCGCTCGATGCCGTTCCTCGGGCGCGCGCCGCCCGCGACACGCGCGGGCTCATCAAGCTGGTGGCCGAAGCCGGCAGCCGGCGGCTGCTCGGCGCGCAGATCCTCGCACCCGAAGGCGCCGACAGCATCCAGACGGCGGCAATGGCGCTCAAGGCGGGGATGACCTACGATGACCTCGGCGCCACGATCATGCCCTATCTCACCACGGTCGAGGGCCTGAAGCTCGCGGCGCAGGCCTTCGAAACGGACGTGGCCGCCCTGTCCTGCTGCGCCGGATAGCACCGCGGCGGCCGGCGGCAGATGGTTGCCTTGCCCGCTGGGGTTGCGTATGCAGTTCATTATTGAACAGATTGGGCAGATGATGAACGCTGAGAGCGGGACCAAGACCAAGGGGCCGGAATATTCGGTGCAGCCGGTGGTGCGTGCGCTGGCGGTGCTGCGCTATATCGCGGCGGGCAACCGCTGCCGCAAGATCAGCCAGGCCGCCAAGGCCACCGGCATCAACCGCACGACGCTGATCCGCATCCTCGCCACGCTCGAGGCCGAGCGCATCATCGAGGCGCTGCCGGACGAGGGCGGTTATCGGCTGGGCACCGGGCTGATCTCGCTGGCCGCCGAGGCGCTGAACGACCGGGGCATCGTTCCGACCGCGCGGCCGGTGCTGTGCCAGCTGGTCGACAGGCTGAAGCTCTCGGCGCATCTCGGCGTTCGCGAAGGCCATGAGATCGTCTACCTGGCGCGCGAGACCCCGGTCTCGCATCTCGCCAGCACGGTGCGCGAAGGCACCCGCCTGCCGGCCCATGCCACCACCATCGGTCGGGTGCTGCTGGCCGAGCTGAGCCGGCAGGAGTTGCAGGATCTCTATGCGGCGCATCCGCTCGAGGCCTTCACCGCCAAGACCCGCACCTCGCTCGAGACGCTGATGGAGCAGCTGGCCAACGACCGTTCGCGCGGGGTGTCCTGGAGCGTGGCGAATTTCGAGCCCGAGATCGGCTCGGCCGCCGCGCCGGTCTATGACCATCGCGGCATGGCCGTGGCCGCGATCAATGTCACCGGGCATGCCGGCATCTTTACCGAAGGCACCGAAAAGGCGGCGCTGATCGAAACCACCCTGAAAGCCGCGGCGCAGGAGATCTCCGAAGCGCTGGGCTATCGCGGCTGGGCCGCCGATCAGATATAGGTATAGCCGAAGGACATGCCGAAATCCGACGGGTGCAGCGCCGCATTGCCACGCCGCGCCCGGCGCAGCCAGAGCCGGCCATGCACCTGCGTCTCGGACAGGTCGACCGTGTCGGGCAGGCTGGCATTGTCACACCAGAGCCCGCCCAGCCATTCGCTGCCCCGGAAACTGACCGTGCCCCGGCCGGTAACCGATTGCAGCGAGAAATTGCCGTAACAGGTGGTGCCGGAGAGGTCGGCCCCCTCGGGAAACTGCGCGCCGTCAAAGCGGCCGATGCCGCGGAATTCGGTGTTGCGGAATCCGGCCGGGCGCTGGAACCGCGCGCCTTCGAACCGGGCGTCGTTCATGAAGACCGCACCGTCAAACCGCGCCGGCCCCTCGATCACCACGTCGCGAAACCAGGCCAGCCCGTCAAACCGCGCGCCGCTGGCGTCGATCCCGCCAAGAAAGCGCGCGCCGGTGAAATCGACACCATCGACGGCCACGCCCGACAGATCCAGCGGCGCCTCGCAGGTCACGCCGCGAAAATCCGCATGCGTCCCGTGCTGCCATGGCCGGGTCAGCCGCGTCCTGATCTCCGCCGCCGTGCTCATGCCGCCTGACCAAGCGCGTCGCCGGCCATGGCCACGATGTCCTCGGCCCAGGGAAAAGCCAGATCCTCGGCCATTTCCGCCCCCGAGGCGTCATGCGCGATCCGCTCGCCCAGCTGCGTGGCCCCGGCCGCGGTCATCAGCGCGGCAAGGGTCGCAGGCCCGCCATTGAAGGTCTCGTCATATTCCCGGTCGCCCATGCCGAAGATGCCGAAATGCACGCCGGTCAGATCGGGTTTGGCGGCCGCCATCTTCTCGGCAAAGGGCTGCGCCGAGGCCGGCAACTCGCCGTCGCCATAGGTCGAACAGACCATCAGATAGAGCGTGCCGGTGTCAAATTCCGAGGGGTCGAAATCCGCCAGGTTGACGGCCGCGACCGCGTGATCGGCCTCAAGTTCGGCGACGATATCCTCGGCCAGCATCTCGGCATTGCCGGTTTCGGTTCCGTAAAGCACTTGGATGTTCATTGCGTATCCTCCTGTCGGGCGAGGCCCAGCATGCCCTCGCGGGTGGTGATCTTGGCCCGGCACCGTCCGGGCGGGGGGTTGGCGGTCTCGGCGCTGTCGATGCGGCACCATCCGTCGTAATCGGTGATCTCGTCCAGACCGGCCAGAATGCCGGCGCCGGCTTTGCCGGGATCGGGGGTCAGCGCGCCGAGGATTCGCTCGGCCAGCGCCCTGGCATCGGCGCGGTTGTCGGGAATGGTACCGCGCGGGCCGCGCCGGAACCAGCCGGTGGCATAAAGCCCCTCGGCCAGCCCGCCATCCCGTTCCTCTCGCAGCAGCGCGTCGCGTGGCAGATCGCCGGGCGTGTCAAAGCCGATGGCGGTGAGCACCGAGGTGCAGGCCAGCGTCTCTTCGCCCTGCGCCGTGGCAAACCGCACCGCCGTGGCCCTGTCGGAGCCTTCGACCGCCACCGGCGTCAGCCCGAAACGGAAGGTGATGCGCCGCGCCCCGGCGCCGCCCTCCAGCGCGTTCAGCGCCGCCAGCTTCTTCTGCGCGTCCGGGTCATCGCTTTCGCCCGCGTCCATCACCCGGATCGACACGTCGGCGAGCTTGCCCAGCTCCTTGATCATCACCGTATCGAACTTGGCCGCCGCCGCCGGCGAGCGCCCGGTGATGGTGATCTCCTCGATGCCGCTGGCCGCCAGCCAGTCCGTCGGCCCCTGGCCCAGATCCGAGCCTTCCAGTTCCTCCGGCGATTTCGCCAAGAGCCGCAGCAGGTCTATCGCCACATTGCCATTGCCGACAATCAGCGGCCGCGCCCCCAGCTCGGGCAGCGCCTCGGCCTCGGGATGCTCGTACAGCGCCCGGGTCAGCTTGCCCGCGCCATGCACCCCCGGCAGATCGCTGCCGGGGATCTCCAGCCGCCGATCCGCCGACAGCCCGGCGGCCAGCACCACGGCATCATAGGCGCCGCGCAGATCCTCCAGCCCGACATCCGAGCCAATGCTCACATTTCCGAAAAACCGCGCGCCCTGCCGTTCAAAGAGCCGCGCGAACTGCCGTGTCACGCCCTTGGTGCCCTGGTGATCCGCCGCCACGCCATAGCGCACCAGGCCATAGGGCACCGGCAGCCGGTCGATCAGATCGACCCGCAGATCGGGCTGCGCCTTGAGCAGCGCCTGCGCCAGAAAGCAGCCCGAGGGCCCGGCACCGATGATCGCGATCTGTCCGGTCATGACGCCCTCACCACATCCGCGGCCCAAGGGTGCGGCGCGCCGGTCAGATCAGCATAAATCGCCTTCTGCCGCATGTAGGCACGCATTCCCTGCCGGCCCTTCTCCCGGCCGATCCCGCTGGCGCCATCGCCGCCGAAGGGGGTCGAGATCGAGAATTGCTTGTAGGTGTTGATCCAGACCGTTCCGGCCCGGATCGCCCGTGCCACCCGCCAGGCGCGGGGAAAATCGCGGGTCCAGATGCCGCAGGCCAATCCATAGTCGTTGTCATTGCCCTGGGCGATCACCTCGTCCTCCCCGTCGAAAGGCAGCACCGCCAGCACCGGGCCGAACACCTCGTCGCGGCAGAGCCGCGCATCGTTGCCCAGCCCCTCGATGATGGTCGGCAGGTAATAGCTGCCCTCGGCGTATTCCGCCCCGTCCGGCGCTCCGCCCCCACACAGAAGCCTGCCGCCATCCTCCAGCGCGCGGGCCACATGGCCCGCCACCTCGTCGCGGTGGTCCTGATGGATCAGCGATGCAACCTGCGTGCCCTCCGCGAAGGGATGGCCGACGCGCAAGCGTTTGGTCGCCGCCACCAGCCGGGGGACGAAGGCATCATAGATCCCGCGCTGCACGAACAGCCGCGAGCCGGCGATGCAGCTCTGCCCGGTGGACGAGAACACCCCGAAGAGAATGCCCGCCAGCGCCACCTCGATATCCGCGTCGTCAAACACGATGGTCGGGGATTTTCCGCCCAGTTCCAGGCTCACCGGCATCAGCTTGCGCCCGGCCTTTTCGGCCAGGCTGCGGCCGGTCGACGTGCCGCCGGTAAAGCTGATCTTGGCGATATCCGGGTGTTCCACCAGCAGGTTGCCGATCTCGCGCCCCGAACCGGGCAGCACCGACAGAAGCCCCTTGGGCAGCCCCGCCGCATCCGCGATCCGCGCCAGTTCCAGCGCCGTGAGCGGTGACCAGGAGGCCGGTTTCAGGATCACGGCATTGCCCGCCGCCAGGGCCGGCGCCAGCTTCTGCGCGTCCGAGGCAATCGGCGAATTCCACGGCGTGATCGCCCCCACCACGCCCATCGGCTCATGCACCGAGAGCGTCAGCGCCCCGCCGCGCTGCGCGGTCATGTCCTCGTCCATGGTTTCGGCCACGGCGGCGAAATAGCGGAAGGTGCCGGCCGCCGATGCGGCCAGCGCCGCGGTTTCGGCCAGCGTCTTGCCGGTGTCCTGCGACTGGATTTGCGAGATGCGGCCGATGTTGGCCTCGATCCCCTCGGCGATGGCATGGAGCACCCGCGCCCGCTCATGTGGTTTCAGCGCGCCCCAGGCGGGCTGCGCCGCCCTGGCGCGGGCGATGGCCTCTTCGCCATCCTCAGTCGAGGCGCCGCGCAGAACCCGGGTCACCGTCCCGTCGGCGGGAAAGACCGAAGTGATCTCGGCGCCGCGCCCCTCGCGCCAGTCGCCGCCGATGTAAAGCGCCCCGGAGGGCAGGATATCGCGTTCCATTTTCATCAGATCACCACCGGTCCTTTGCGGTTACGTATCTCGCGCAGCACCGAATAGATCGTTGCCGCGCTGGTCTTGGCGTTGCCGTTCGAGGCCCGATTGTCGATCCGGATCTCGTAATCCCCCAGCGGCGAATGCACCGAATAGGCGTGCCGGTTGCCGCTGGCCTGCGGGTCGGCCACCAGTTCCACCCGCGTCGCGTCCATTCCCGCCCCCGCCAGCGCCAGCGTTGCCGCCACATTGGCGTTCTTCGGAAAGGCCTGCGACACCTCGCGCGCGGTGCCCGAGAAGAACACCGTCGCCGCTGTCAGCCCGCCAAGGTCGATCAGCTCTTCCGCCGGGGTGCCGCGCCAGGCCTGCGGCGGCTTGGTGCCGCGATAGGTCACCTCGAGCCCGCCAGCCGGCGCCATGGCCGACAGCAGATCGATGCCGCCGATGGCCCCCGCCGGCAGGATCAGCCGCGCGCCGCCCTCTTCCGCCGCCGCGTGCAGGGCACGTTCCAGCGCGACATCGCTCAGCGCGCCGATCGACACCAGAACCACATCGATCCCGGCCCTGAGCGCCGGCACCGCAGTGTCGCGCACCGCCGCATGACCGGCGCATTCCACCAGCAGATCGGGCGCGGCGGCAATCAGCTCCTGCACCGTCTCGACCACCTCGGCCCCCGGCAGGTCCACCGTCTTGCCGGGCCGCGCCAGCACCGTCAGGCGCGCGGGCTCTCCCGCGCCCATGAGGCCCAGCAGCGCCTTGCCGATATTGCCGTATCCGACCAGACCGAGATGCATGGCTTACTCCTTCTTGCCCGCAGCGCCCGCCGGCGGCCCGGCAAAGGCCTCGGCAAAGGGGCCGATGGCACACATGTCGACCTCGATCACGCGCGGCCCTTCTGTGGCCAGCGCCGCCTGCAAGGCCGCCTCGAACGCGTCCACCCTGTCCACCTTGACATGTGGCATGCCGATCGCGCCGCAGAAGGCGCCGAACTCCGGCACCGCCACCTTGGAGTAATGCCGGCGGCTGTCGTATTGCGCATCCTGGATGTTCTCGATCACGCCATAGGCCTGATCATTCATCAGCACATAGACCAGCGGCGCCTTCTCATCGACGGCCGTGATCATCTCGGCCAGCCCCAGCATGGTGCCGCCGTCGCCCAAGAGCGTGATCGCCTTGGGGCCGTGCGAGGCCAGCGCCGCGCCGATCCCCATCGCCACGCCCTGCCCGATGCCGCCACCCAGCGCATGCACGCCCTGACGCGGATCGGAGAGCCGCACATAGCGGTTGCCATAGGTCGAATTCGAGATCGTCACGTCGCGCACCCAGGCGTTGCCGCCGGCGCCGACCGCACCGCTGATCGCCTCGGCCACCACGGTGTAAGGCCCCAGCGTGTCGCGCAGACGCCCCTCGGCCTGTGCCTTGAGCCGCGCGATATCGAACGCCAGCGCCTCATCGGTGTCGAGCGTCTCGGGCAGCAGCGCGAGCAGCCGCCGCAACGTATCGGCGGCATCGCCATGGGCAAAGACATCCACCGGGTAATTGCGCCCGCCCTGCCCCGCGTCGGCATCGATCTGCAACAGCGGACGCGGCAGCGGCATTTTGTTGTTGCGGGTCTCGTTGCCGCGCAGGCGCGAGCCCACCACCAGCATCAGGTCGCAGGAGCCATAAAGCTCCATCGCGTCCGGCCCCATGTTGAAGGCGCCGAGGTTGGCCGCCTCTTCCTCCGAGACCACGCCGCGCCCGTTGGTCGAGGTCACGACGCCCACACCCCGGCGCATCAGTTCGGTCGCCTCTTCCACCGCGCCGCGCGCGCCGCCGCCCAGCCAGATCAGCGGGCGTTTCGCCTGGGTGATCAGCCGCGCCATCTCTTCCACCGCCGATTGCGGGGCCGAAGGCCGGGTCGGCACCGGCGCGTGAACTGCGGCCATCACCACCGCCGGCGCGCGCTGCACATCCACCGGAATCTCGAGGCTGACCGGCCCCGAAGGCGCCGAGAGCGCATCCGACACCGCCGCCGTCAGGGCACCGATCGCACCGTTGGAATCCCACATCCGATGCACCGATTTCGACACCCCGCGCAACATCTCGGGCTGGCGCGGCACATCGTGGATCGCCGCGCGGTCGCGGTCGGCATAGCCCAGATCGACCTGCGTGGTGATATGCAGCACCCGGCTGCCGGCGGTCAGCGCCTCGGCCTGGGCGCCGGCAGCATTGCCCGCCGCCGTGCCGGTCGAGGTGAGGCAGACGCCAAGCCCGCCCGACACCCGTGCATAGGCATCGGCCATGTTCATCGCGCCGGCCTCGCCGCGCGCCGGCACAAAGCGGATCCGCCCCTGCCGGGCCACCGCGTCCAAGATCGGCATGTTGTGGATCGAGATCACGCCGAACATCACCGACACCCCGATCTCGGCCAGGTAGTGCGCGATGAAATCGCCGACCGTGTCGGTCTTGCTGATGGGATCGTGTTTCATGGTATGCATCCTCAGATGTGACGGGACAGGCCGCCCGAGACTTCGAGCTGTGCGCCGGTGATGTAGCTGGCCGCTCTGGACCCCAGAAAGGCGATGGCATGGGCGGCTTCCTCGGCCTCGCCCAGACGGCCGAGCGGAATGCCTTTCTTTTCGGCCAGGGCGCCGTACCATTCGGCCCGGCTGACCGACTGGTCCTCGCGTTCGGCAAACCGCCGGGTCCACTGGCCCGAGCCGATCAGCCCCAAGAGCACGGAGTTGACCCGCACCTCGGGCGCCAGTTCGACCGAAAGCGATTTCAGCAGGTTCTGCACCCCGGCCCGCGCCGAAGAGGTGCAGACCATATGCGGCTCGGGCTGGTAGGCGAGCAGCGAATTCACCGCGACGATCGCACCCCCGGCCTCGCGCAGCATCGGCAGGAAGGCCCGCACCGGCAGCACCTGGCTGAACAGCTTCAGCTCGTATTCCGCGCGCCAGTCGTCATCCGTGGTGTCCTCGAAGGTGGAAATCCGCCCCTGCCCCGCGTTGTTGACCAGCAGGTCACAGCGGCCCCAGGTCTGATGCACCAGATCGGCAAACTCCTGGACGGCGTCCCTGTCCAGCACCGAAAACGCCTGTGTCAGCACGTTGTCGTCCCCGAAATCGCGCTTCAGCACGGCGGCCACCTCGTTCAGCCGGCTCTCGTTGCGGGCGCAAAAGGCAACCCGCGCGCCGCTTTCCAGCAGCAGCCGCACCGTGGCCAGGCCAATGCCAGAAGAGCCCCCGGTCACCACCGCGACGCATTTGTCGTAATCGTATCGCATCACGCGGCTCCTTTCGCCTTGGCGCGCAGTTCGGGAAAGCCCGGATCGGGCCGGCCCTGCATCACCGCGCGCTGCGCCGGGGTCGGCGGGCCGGCGGTCATCCACTGGTCCATCTTCTCGGGGTCGTCGCGCGGCCAGACCTGGGCCTCGTGGGTGGCCTCGTCGATCTGCTGCACCTCCGAGGTGAACTCGATCACGAAACCCGAGGGCGAGACGAAATAGGCAAAGGGATTGTCCCCCGGCCCGTGCCGCCCCGGCCCCCATGTGGGCACATGGCCCTTCTGCTTCATCCGGCCGATGCCGCGCATGAATTCGTCGAGCGAGGGCATTTCAAAGGCCACATGATTCACGCTGGCATAATTGCCGCGCACCAGCGCGATGGCGTGGTGATCGGTGTTGCAGCGCAGGAAAACCATCTGGTCGGCGGAATAATCCGACACCCGGAAGCCCAGAACCTCTTCGTAGAAGGCCTGCGTCGCCTCCATGTCGGGCGCGTTCAGCACCACATGGCTGACCTTGCGCGGCTTGGCCCATTCCGGTTTCTCGTCCAGCGTCCGGGCGTCGCAGCGGAACCGCAGCCGGCGGTTGTCGGGGTCCAGCACCTCGAAGCCATAGCCGCCCGCCCAATCGTCGAACGCCGAAGGCGTGCCCAGCACCGGCGCGCCCCGGGCCAGGCATTGCGCATGCAGCGCATCCATGCTGGCGCGGTCGGGCATGGCGAAATGGATGTACTCGATGCCAAACACCGGCCCGTCCTTCAGCCCGTAGAGGAACGCCTCCTCGCCGGTGCCGCGCAACAGCGCCGTGCCCTCTTCGGCATGGGCCAGCTTCAGCCCCCACATGTCCTCGTAGAACGGCAATGTCTGGGTCAGCCCCGGGCCGCGCATCATGATGCCGCGAAGCGCCTCTGTGCGAATGGTCTCACTCATCTCGGTCTCCCTCTCCGGTCACACCACCGCCGCGGCGCCCTGGCGCAACGCAGCGGCAAAACGCGCCGGATCCTGTTGATAGAGCGCATGGCCGAGGCCCGGCAGCTCCGTGTATGTGCCGCGCGCCTTGGCGTGCAGCCTGTGGTGCACGCGGCGCGCCCCTTCGGGCGGCGTCACCTGATCCTTGCCGCCGACAATCACGTCGGTGGGCACCCAGAGCCTGTCGGCATCATCCAGAAGCCGCCCCGAGGCCAGCATCCGCGCCGCCTGGCCATAGCCCGGCATCGAGACCTGGCTCATCGCGGTCTGCACCAACGCCAGCGTCTCCGGGTTATCCTCGGGCCGGTACACCAGCCGCGGAGCGCGGGCCTTGGCGAAGTCTACCGCCCCCAGCCGCTCCAGATCGTCGATCCGCGCCTGTGCCTTGGCGCTCAGCACCTCGCCCGGCGCAACGCCGTGGCCGATGGCCGGCGCGGCCAGCGTCAGATGGGTCACCCGGTTGGCGCGACAGGCGACAAAGGACGCCGCGATCAGCGCCCCCAGCGAATGGCCGAGCAATGCGCATTGCGGCACCTTCACCCGGTCGAGAAACCCTTCCAGAGCCGCCGCGTAGTCCTGCGCCTGCGGCCAGACCTGGGTCAGCGGCTCGGACCCGCCATAACCCGGCGCGTTCCAGGCGATCACCCGGGCCGTCGCCGGCAGATGCGCCAGCAACGGCGTGAACGACGCGGCGTTCGATCCGATCCCGTGCAGCAGCACCAGCACCGGCCCGTTGCCGGGGCGTTCGAGGTAGGCGATGCCCTCGGAGGTATGCGCATCCCAGCTCATGCGAAAACGAACCCGTTGTTGACCGGCAGCACCTGCCCGGTGAGCGTCAGCGCGCCCTCCTCCACGAGAAAGGCCACCACGTCGGTGATGTCCTGCGGCGATTGTGCCCCGGGCACCGCACGGCCTTCGGAATACTGCCTGTGCCGCGCTTCGGGCACGTAATCGGTGCTTTCGGTGGTCAGGATGCCCGGCGCCACCGCCGTCACCCCGATGCGGTCCGGCCCCAGTTCCCGCGCCAACGACCGCGTCATCGCGATCACCGCGCCCTTGCTGGCGACATAGGACATCAGCCGCGGCGCCCCCCAGAGCGCCGTATCCGACGCCATGTTGACCACCCGGCCCGATCCCGAGGCTTTCAGCAGCGGCGCCATGGCCCGCACCATCAGCCAGGTGCCGCGCACATTGACCCGCTGCACCAGATCCCAGCTCTCCAGCTCGATCTCGTCGTAGGGAATGCCGCCGATGCCGGTGGCAATCGCGCCGTTGTTGATCAGCCCGTGCAGCTTGCCCGCCGTCAGCCGCGCAACCGCTTCGCCGCAGGCGCGGATCGAATCCGGATCGCCCAGATCGACCCGCACAAATGCCGCCCCGAGGCTGTCGGCCGTGGCCCGACCCTCCTCCTCGGCGATATCCGCGAGGATCAGGCGCGCGCCCTTGGCGGCAAGCGACCGGGCGATCACTTCACCCAGACCGCTCGCCGCGCCGGTGACGAGGATATGACGGCCATCGAGGCTCATTCCGCCGCCACCGCGGCCGATTTCAGCTCGGCCTCAATCTGCGCCTTGGCCGCCCGGGTCAGGATCTGCCGGATGCGGCTGACACCCAGATCATGCTGATAGAGCATCTCGCGCTTGCGCGCGTCGTCCGACATGCCTTCCAGCATCACCCGGTCCTGCTCGAGCACGTTCCAGTGATTGGTTTCCAGCACCGCGCGATACAGGAAACGCCAGCTCTCCCGCGCCGTGCCCTCGACCTGGCGCATCCGCCAGAAGAACACCCGGCAGGTGGTCTCATCCACCGGCGTGGTAAAGCCGATGATGCGGAACACGCCGCCCGGCCCGGCCGCCGGCGGATAGGGAATGTCGAGGAAACAGAACATCGAGCCGTCATGGATCTCGAACTCGGTCCAGTCGAAGTTCTCGCCGGTCTGGCCGACGCGCTCGATGCGGAAACCCTCGTCGGTCTTGTTGAGCTGCATCAGGTCCTGCTTGGAGCCATACGCCAGGGTAAAGCTCTCGGCATGCAGGTAGCAGCCGTGCATCGGATCGGCGAGGTTATCCAGCGCGTAACGATAGTTGGTTTCCCAGACCGAGGTGCAGAGAAAGCCGGTCCATGCGTCGCTGGTCATCTCCTTGGGCAGCACCAGCTCCGGCGGTTCGGGCCGGTCGGCCGAGGGCACATAGACAAAGACCGCGTCGTTGCTTTCCTGCACGGTGTAGGATTGCAGCGCCTTGCGGCCCTCGAGCGCGCATTCCGGCATCGCCGGCACCCGCTGCACCACGCCTTCGCCATCGACCACCACGCCGTGATAGCGACAGGCGACATGGCCGTCATGCACCTCGCCATAGGACAGCGGGGCGCCACGGTGCGGACAGAAGTCCTCGAGGCAGCGGATCTTGCCGGCGCCGTCGCGCCACAGCACGAGCTTCTGGCCCAGCAGCTTGGTGCCGAAGGGGCGCGCGCCCTTGATCTCGACCGATTTGGCCACCGGATACCATTGGCCGCGCAGGCCTTCGTTCACGCGCTTCTCGATCAGCGCTTTCTTGTCGACGACAGTCATTTGCGTTCTCCCTAATCTGGCTGGCCGCCGCCGCAGGGCGACCCGATGTCATGGCCCGGCGTCAGTGCTCGGCGCGGGGCAGGTAATGCAGCACGCGGGTCTCGATCTTGACCAGCGCGAAATAGAGCGCGTAGCCGATCACCGTCAGCAGCAGGATCGCGTTGAACACCATCGCCGCATTGGCCTGGCCGCCGCCGTAGGAGATCAGGAAACCCAGCCCGGTGTTGCCGCCCACCAGCTCGCCCACCGTCACGCCGATCACGGCCAGGGTGGAGGCGATGCGCAGACCGGCCATCAGGTTGGGCAGGGTCGAGGGCATCTCGACTTTCCAGAACACGCCCAGCCGGCCGAGGTTGTAGGCCCGGGCAAGGTTCACCAGATCGCGGTCGACGGTGCGCATCGCCTGAAGCACATTGACCAGCACCGGGAAAAACACGATCAGCACGGTGACCAGCAGCTTGGGCATGGCGTTATAGCCGAACCACATGATGAACAGCGGCGCAAAGGCCACCTTGGGTGCGATCTGCAAGGCCAGGATATAGGGCGAAAGCACCTTCTCCCAGAATTCCGACATGCCCAGCAGATAGCCCAGAACCGCGCCCAGCAGCGATCCGATGGCAAAGCCCAGCACGGTGTAGAGCGCGGTCGACAGGAAATGCCCCAGCAGCCCCTCGAAGGCCCACATCCGCGACAGTTCGGCCAGGCAATCGGTCAGCGTCGGAATGATGAACTTGGGCACATCCAGCGCCGGGGGCAGAAATTCCCAGGCCAGAAGCACGAGGACCAGCAGTCCAAGGCTTGCATAAAGCGGATTGGCAAGGCGCATGGGGCGGGTTCCCTTGGAAGCGGGGGCCTTGGCGGCCGGGGCAGAGCGCCCGGCCACGGCCTGAGTTGTATCGGTCATTTGATGAACTCGTTGGTGTACAGCTCGTCGACCGGCACCGCGGTGCGCACCAGCCCGGCATCGACATAGAAATCCTGCACCGCCTTGATCCGTGCCGGATCAAAGCTGCCCAGCGGCTGGTTCTCGCCCTCGGGATAGATCAGCTCGGCATAGGCCCGCAGGATCGCCTCGATCCCGGCGAGATTTTCGGAATGCTGCGGCACAAAGCTGACGTAATCCGCCGCCGCGGCCGCCGGATCGGCCGAGATGTCGCGCAGCCCGCGCAGCACCGCCTCGACAAACCCCTGCACCACCTCGGGGCGTTCCTCGATGGTGTCGTCCGAGGCGATGATCGCCTGGGCCATCGCCGGGAACACCGAATCGACCGGCATCTGATCCATCGCGACGCCGGCGGCCTCGATGGCGGCGATCCACTCGGGCACGCCCGACATGGCGTCAAGCTTGCCGGCGATGCTCAACTGGATGATGCCGCCGGGGCCCACCGCCTGGATATCGACGTCGGTCTTGCTCAGCCCGGCCGAGGCCAGCACGCCGAGCAGGTTGTAATAGGTGGTGTCCTGGAACGACAGCACGCCGATCGACTTGCCCTTGAGGTCTTCGGGGCCGGAAATGCCGGCATCCTCGCGCCAGGCGAGCTGGGTCAGGCCGCGGCCGCCCAGCAGCGCGACGCCGCGGATCTCGAGGCCGTTGGCGCGCACGATGATCGGCGTGTCGCCGATCCCGCCGCCCAGATCGGCATTGCCAAGCGCGACCTGGGTCGCAACATCGGCGCCGCCCTTGCCCACCTGAAAGGTGACGTCGAGCCCGGCCTCCTCGAAATACCCCTTGCCCTTGGCAAGCTGGAACGGCGCGAAAGCCGGAAGGAAATCCGGCGCCGGAAACAGATAGGTGACTTCTTCGGCCGCAGCGGCGGCACTGGCGGACAGCGCCAGGGCGGCGGCGGCGAAGGTGGAAAGAATGCGATGTTTCATGTTCGGGACTCCCTGTTCCGAGCGGCGCCTCAGGCGGCCTTTTCTTCGAGTTTCAGGTGTTTGAAGAGCTGAGCGGCATAGTCGGAAACCTCCGGCATGACGCGCCGCTCGATCGGCCGGTCGCGTTTCGGCAGGTCGACCTTGATTTCCGCCACCACGGTGCCGGGGCGTTCCGACAGCACCAGAATGCGGTCGGACATCAGCACCGCCTCCACCAGATCATGGGTGATCAGCAGCGTCGTCTTGCCGGTCTTGGCGATGGTGCCGGCAAAGGAATTCTGCAACAGCAGCTTGGTCTGCGCATCCAGCGCCGAGAACGGCTCGTCGAGCAGGATGATCTCGGGGTCGATGGCCAGCGTGCGGGCCAGCGCCGCGCGCTGCCGCATCCCGCCCGAAAGCTGATAGGGATAATGGCTGTCGAACCCGGCAAGCTGGCAGTGCTCCAGCTCCTTCATGGCGCGTGCGCGCCGTTCCGCCTTGGCCACGCCGCGCGCCTCCAGCCCGAACTCGATATTCGAGATGATCGAACGCCAGGGCAGCAGCAGATCCTTTTGCAGCATGAAACCGACATGCGCATTGGGGCCGGTCACCGCCGCATCCGAAACAAGCACCTCGCCGTCGCTCGGCTGATAGAGCCCGGCGGTCATCGACAGGATCGTCGATTTGCCGCAGCCCGAAGGCCCGACGACCGAGACGAACTCGCCCTCGTCGACCCGAAAGCTCACGTCGTTCACCGCGGTCAGCCGGTCGCCGGCATTGGTGGTGAACTTCTTGGTCACATTGCGGAACTCAAGCGCCATACCCGTGCTCCGCATATGCCGCGTCAAGCGCGGCGTTGATCGCCACCAGCTCATCGTGAACCAGATCGGCGGTCCAGTCGGTACGGCCCGAGACCGGCGCCGCAAAGCCGCGCTCGGTCAGGGCGGTGGCGACGGCGTCATACTCATGGCCCACCGCGTCATAGACCTCCATCAGGACCGTCGCGAAATCCGCCTCCTGCGGCTCCAGCTCCCGCCCCCGGCATTGATGCGCCAGCGCCGGGCGGCTGGTGTCCGCGGCCCGCTGTGCAAGTCTGTCCTTGAAAGCATCCATGACGTGGCTCCTCTCGGTTGCTTGATGTTTCGTCCGTCTTGCAGGTGTTCAAATATGAACAACTTGTTCACTATTGATGATAACTGAAGGCCACCCCGGTGAGTCAAGTGTTTTCGAAAAGTTTTTCCGGGGCAGGCGCGGTCAGGTCTTGAACCGTAGAAGTCAGGGCAAGTCGCTGATATCCAAAGGAAACTGGCGACACCCCACAGACCGCATCCACCGTTTCACCGGCAGGCAAGCGGCCTTCTCGGCCATGGCGGATCAGCCGCCATGGCCAGGGTGATCAGGTTTTGGGCGTTCAGGCGGCTTCGTAGACCACATCATCGCCCTTCGACGAACCGATCACGTGCCAGACCGTGGCCGCGCCGGCACCATCGTTGCGAATCCAGTGCTTGCGGCCGGCCGGCGTCTTGACCAGATCGCGTGGCCCGAGCTCGACCTCGACGGTTTCGCCATTGTCTTCCCAGCCCACGGTCAGGCTGCCTTCGAGCACCAGGAAGGCATCCTCGACATCGCGCACGAATCCCTTGATCCCCACACGCGACGGCACGCCCCACATCTCCTTGCGGCAGGTATCATGGCCCAGACCGCCCTCGCCGACATAGACCTTGCGGCTGAAGCCGGCGTCTTCCCAGATCGTCGGCTGGTCGACGTGGCGAATCACATATTGCGCCATCAGCTTCTGCAACGGATGATCGCCGGCGGGATCGAACTTGATGGTCTCGCCCGGCTTGGCGCCAAAGGCCCGGGCGAGCTCGGGCGCATGTTCCTTCGGGTGATAGTGATAGACCGGCGGCAGCGGCTTGCCGACATCGACCGAGATCGACATCAGCACCGGCTCCACCCCGTCGACGCGGAATCCATGGCCGATCTCGCGCGCGTTCAGGATCATGTCCTTCGGCCCGAGGTTGACCTCGCAGACCTCGCCGTCCCGCTCCCAGCCGACGATCAGCGCGCCATCGATGATCAGGAAACTCTCTTCGATTTCATGGCTGTGGCAGGCGGCGTATTTGCCCGGCTCCTTGTAGATCAGCGAGACGGTGAAATTGTCGGCCTTGAGCGTCGAGGTATCGCCCACCTTGGGCGAGCCCCCTGCCCCGACATAGCGCATCTGCGCCCGCGCCAGATCGGGGAAACCGGCGTTCGAGGGAAAGGCGTTCCAGTCGAATTCCTTGTCGGTGAAGCGCCCGGTATGGGCCTTGAGTTCCGCCGCGAGCGGCGAGGCGGTTGCGCGCATGTTCATGTCGGGTCCTCCGTGGTGGCTGTCGTGCAAAATTCGATGCAGAGATTTGTAGCCGGCACGCGTTTCACCTGATACATGGCGTTTCATGGATAAAACGGACGCCGATGAAGACCGCTATCTGGTCCCCGGCCTGCTCCGCGGCTTCGCGGTGCTGGATGCCTTCACCACCGAGCGGCAGGAACTGACGCTCAGCGATATCGCGCGCAGCCTGGGGCTCAGCCGGTCGGCCGCCTTCCGCACGGTCTATACCCTGGCGCATCTGGGCTTCCTGCTGCACGACGCGCGGCGGCAGACCTATGCGCTGGGGCCGGCGGTGCTGCGGCTGGGGCATGGATACATGGCCTCGCGCGAGTTGGTGCAGATCGCCCTGCCCGAGATCGAGGCGCTGCGGGACGAAACCGACTGGTCGACCCATCTTGGCGTGCGCGACGGCAAGAGCGTGCTTTACATGCTGCGGGTCGCCAGCCGCATGGGCATGGGCAGCATCGTGCATGTCGGCAGCCGGCTGCCGGCGGCGGCCACCACCATGGGCCGGGTGCTGCTGACCGATCTCGACGAAGCCTCGCTGATCGCGCTCTACCGGGATGAACATTACGATCATGCGCCCCGCGGGACGCCGCGCAACATGGCAACGCTGCTGGCGCAATGGCGCGCCGACCGCGCGCGCGATGTCGTGGTGCAGCTCGGCAGTTTCGAACGTGGCATGGCCTCGGTCGCCGCCCCGATCCGCGACATATCCGGCGGCATCGTCGGGGCGATCAACGCCACCCGCGCCTTCGATGCGCCCGCGCCGCCCGATCAGAGCGTGATCGATGCGGTCACATCCTGCGCCCGCGCGATCTCCCGCCATCTGGGCTGTGCCTGAGCGTCCCCCGGCCCGGCCGGGATTACCCGCGCCGCAGGGCTCGGCAAAAGCGCCACAACGTCTCGGGTCTCTCACGCCGCCGCGTGACCCGGCCCACCATCCGGCGTAGTCTTTCGTGGCGGCCGCGGCGCGGCCGCACGGCAATGCCGCCGGGCGGCGCTTGTCCGGGCACACCGGGCAGGAAACCGCCCTGCCCTGCCCTCCCCGAAAATGTCCGATAAGCTTGCACCACAGTTGCGAAAGCTTACCTTTCGGGTGCGCCTAGTCCGCCGCCTTGGCGTTGAAGACAAAGAGCGTCTCGCCGTCGATGGTGTAGCCATCGATCAGCGTTTTTGCGGTGTCGGACACCAGCCAGTCTTCCAGCTTCATTGCCAGGTCATGTTTCACATGGCCATGTTTCTCCGGGTTCACCGGAAGATAGGCATATTGGTTGAACAGCACCGCATCGCCGGAAAACAGCAGCGCCAGATCGCCCTTGTTGCCGAAATTCAGCCAGCTCGCCCGATCCGACATGATATAGGCGCCCATGCCGGCGGCGGTGTTCAGCGCCGCACCCATGCCGGCGCCCACGGGTTTGTACCAATCGTGCAGCGTCGCCGGATCCTGCCCGGCGTCGTCCCAGAGGCTCAGCTCCTTCTTGTGGGTGCCGCTGTCATCCCCGCGCGAGACAAACGGCGCCTCGGCCGCGGCAATGCGTTGCAGCGCCTCGGTGGCGCTCGGCGCACCGGCGATATCGGCAGGGTCGCTCTCGGGCCCGATGAAGACAAAATCGTTGTACATGATCTCGCGCCGGTGGGTGCCGTGCCCTGCCGCGACAAATGTCTCTTCGGCGCCGCGCGAATGCACCAGGATGGCATCGACGTCACCCGCCTCGCCCAGCCGCATCGCCTGCCCCGTGCCAACCACCAGAAGCTGCACCTCGAGATCGAGGTCCGCCGCGATCCGCGGCAGCAACACATCCGCCAGCCCGGAATTATGGAACGACGTGGTAACGGCCATTTTCATCGTCTCGGCGGCCAGGGCGGCGCCGGAACACGCGATCAGCGCCAGCGACAGGATCAGATGTTTCATTCGACAATATCTCCGTTCAGAAAGGCCCGCGCCTGAGGCGTGGCGGGCTGGGTGAAAAATTCCGGTCCGGCGCCCCGGTCGTGCAGCCTGCCATGCAGCAGAAACAGCACCTCATCGGCCAGCCGCCGCGCCTGGCCCATATCGTGGGTCGAGAGGATCAGCCGCATGCCACCGGCCCGGGCCTCTTGCAGGATCTCCTCGATCTCGCGCATCGCCCGGCCATCGAGCGAGGCGCAGGGCTCGTCGAGAAACAGCAGCTTCGGCTCGGTGATCATCGCCCGCGCCAGCGCCAGCTTCTGCCGCTCGCCGCCGGACAGTACCGGCGCCTGGCGGGTCAGCATCGAGCCCAGCCCCACCCGCGCGGCCCAGCGCCGCGCGCGGTCTTCGGCCTCGCCGCGCGACATGCCGCGCATGCGCAGCGGGTAGATCAGGTTCTGCATCACCGTGCGCCGCAGCATCACCGGCTGCTGAAACACGAAACACTGGTGATGCCGCGCCTCTTCGGTGGTGCAATTCCAGCGAATCCGCCCGCCCCCCAGCCGCGCCGTGCCGTGCAACATACGCAGAAAGGTCGTCTTGCCGGCGCCGTTGGGGCCGATCACCACGGTTGTCCCGGCGCCGTCGAGTTCGAGATCGACCGGGCCGACCAGCGTCCTGCCGCGCCGCGTGGCTCGGGCCGCCTCGAGCCTGACCGGAAACAAGTCGCTCACCAGCGCCCCTCCCGCTCGGTCCGGCTGAGCGCATGGATCGCGAGATTGACCGCAATCGCCAAGGCGATCAGCACGAACCCCAAGGCCAGCGCCAGCGCGAAGTTGCCTTTCCCGGTCTCGAGCGCAATCGCGGTGGTCAGCACCCGCGTGGCATGATCGATATTGCCGCCGACGATCATGATCGCGCCCACCTCGCCGATGCCACGGCCAAACCCCGCCAGCGCGGCGGTCAGCAGCGCTCGGCGGCTGTCCCACAGCAGGGTGCGGATCTTCTGTCCCTGGGTGACGTTCATCGAGATCAGCAGATCGTGGTATTCCTGCCAGAGATCGCGGATCGACTGATGCGCGATCGAGGCAATCAGCGGCACGATGATGACGACCTGGGCGATCACCATGGCCGTCGGCGTGAACAGCAGCCCCAGCACGCCAAGCGGGCCCGAGCGCGACAGCAGCACATAGACCACCAGACCCACAACCACCGGCGGCAGTCCCATCAACGCATTCAGCACCGCAATCACCGTGCGGCGAAACCTGAAGCGGCGCACTGCGAGCAAGGCCGCCAGGGGCAGGGCGATCAGGCTGGCAATAACCAGCGCCGAGAGCGTGACCTTGAGCGAGCGCAAGGCGATTTCCAGCAGTTCCGCATCAAGCGTCCCCACCAGCCAGGCCGCCTGCACCAGACCGCTCCAGATATCCACCATCCCCGGATGTCCCTCCCGTTTCGGGCAAACTGGCATTCCCCGCAGAGGGATGCCAGCCGGTTTTGACGACGGATCAGCGATTGGGTCAGACTGGCCGCAGCGAAGTCGCTCGCCCGACAAAACCCGGTCAAATTGTCCGGCTGCAAAAAATTGCCCATGGGCAATTGTGCCGTGCGAGCCACGGGGTCCCGGTGCGAGGCCGGGACGGGGGCCGGCGCGCCCCGGCCTCGCGCCGGGGCCTCACCGTGCAAAAATTGCCCGTGGGCAATTTTCCGGGTCAGTGCGAGAAGCGATCTTTCAAGTAGGCGTCAAAAGCCGCCACAAGCTGCGGGCGCGACAGCGAATCCTCGAACTCCACCAGAACCTTGCGCCCCTTGCGACGGACTTCGATACCGGCCTCGCCAGATGAGCGTCGATAGATCTTGCCCGCGCGCGGCGGCTTCGGGGCGGCCGGCTTGCCGGCGTTGACCAGCCGCCGCATGACCGCCGCCCCATCGACAAAGGCCCCGCTGCCGCGCCGCGCCTGGGCCTGCTCGCGGGCGATGGTCCGGGCGGCATCGAGCACGCGTTCGGCGACCACGGCCTCCCCCAGAAGCGGCTTCAGCTCGCGGGCGTTGCGCTCGCGGATGTCGCGCACCGAGGCAAAGGCGGCGACGATCTCTTCGGGCAGTTTCGCCAGTTGCAGGTAACGCGACAGCCAGGGTTGCGACACCTCGAGCCGCTCGGCCATCGCCTTCTGCTTGCCGCCGTAATAGCGCTCCACGGCATCGGCATAATCGATCGCCCGCTCGTAATCCGAGATGTCCTCGCGGTCGCGGTTCTCGATATCGGCAAGACGAAAGGCCTCTTCATCCGACAGGTCACGCAGCTCGACGAGATATTTGAACTGGGTGTAATTGTTGGCCCGAAGCCAGCTCACCGCGAAATGCCGCCGGGCGCCACAGATCACCTCGAAGTCGTAATCCGGATCGTCAGAGGTGCGCACGATGGCGGGAAATTCCTGCCGCCCCTGCGAGCGAATGCCATCGATCAGGTCGCGGCAATTGTCTTCGTTGAGCAGCGCATATTCGCGATTGTGCCGGTCCCACATGCGGCAGCGGGCGGGGTCGACCCAGCGCAGGGTCTTCTCCTCGAGCTCGCCCGAAAGCCGCTCGGAGATTGTGGTGGTGCGTTTGAGAAATCGCGCGCCGGCCCGGTCTTCTTCGGCCGGGTCGGGGGCGTCAAAGCCGCTGAGAACATCGTCGAAAATGGCATCATGCTTGCGGGTCATAGCAGTCCTTCCTTGCGCAGCTGCGCGTGATGGCTCGGCCAGGTCTTGCGGATCAGAATCTCGATCTCGCGGCCCACCGCATCGAGATAAGCGCGGCAGCGCTTGTGGGTCTCGGTGCGGGTGGCGGCGCCGGTCAGCTCGTAGACCGTCGAGAGATTGGCCGTCGCGTTGTCGATCTCGGCACTGTCCTTCTGCACAGAGAGAAGCATATCCATGGGAAAGACCGCATCCATCATCCGCTTGATGGCGACATGCGCCGATTTGGTGTCATTCATCTTGGTCGCAAGAATTTTAACAAATGCATAATCCCGCGCGCCTCCGGCCTCGGCCAGCTCATTGAGCGTGGCGCCGAGCATCTTGAGGAAATGCGCGGTTGAGCCGAAATCGATGTTGTTGGGCGGCGCCGGGATCACCAGCGCCTCGGCCGCGCGCAGCACCGACAGCGAAAGCATGCCAAGCGCCGGCGGCGGATCAAGCAGGATGACATCAAAGCGGTCCTTGATGGTCTCGATACCGTGACGCAGCCGGTCGAGCACAAAGGATTTCTCGCGCGCCATGCGGGCGGCGAATTCATATTCGGCGTCATAGAGGCCCAAATTGGCGGGGATCAGCGCGATGTTCGGCCAATAGGTGGCGCGCAGCGCATAGCTCAGATCGGGCGGGCCGCCATGGCGAAAGAACGGGTAAAGCGTGTCCTCGTCTTCATCTACATCGACGTCGGGGTTCAACCCGAAAACCGAGGTGGTCGAAGCCTGGCTGTCGCAATCGATGACGCAGACGCGATAGCCCTTGAGCGCGAGATATTGCGCCAGGTGACAGACGGTGGTCGATTTGCCGACACCGCCCTTGAAGTTCTGAACCGCCAGCACCATCGCCGGATCGTCGGGCGCCCGATGCGGCAAGGTGCCGAAAAGCTGGCGCATGCGGTTCACATCGGTCAGGCTGTAGCCGGTGCGCCGCCCGGTCTCGGGGTCTTTCTCCGGCGCCGGCAGGCGGCCGTCGGCCTCGGCGTCGCGGATCGCTTTTTCGCTGCGTCCGACCATCTCGGCGGCGCGGCGCACGTTGAATTGCAGCTCGAGCCGCTTTTCGGTGCCGGGGGCATACAGGCGGTCGCGCAGGCGCGAGATGACGGTGGAGGCGCGCCCGGCAAGCTGGTCGAGCTCGCGCAGGGACACCGGGGGAAGGGCTGACTGCTCCATGTCCTACCTCTCAGGGGGGTGGTTTGACGCGAATCATGGACCCTGTGGCCGGCCGTCTCAAGTGCGAAATCCGGCGGCGGATGCCGAAAATAGCGGAAGTTGCGCGATTGCCCGCCAATGCCGCGAAAACACCGGAGAAGCCCCCAATTTCCGAACCTCGGGGCTTTTTCGCACCGCGAGGCACCCGAAAAGTAAGCTTGGCCGGGTCGCGGCTTCGAACGGTGTCCGGGCGGCAGGCAAAACCCCCAAAAATCCAAATTTGAAAAACCCTCTTGTTCTGGATTCAAGGATTCTTTGTTCGCGTCATCCAACGCATTGCCAAACCACGGAAATTCCGTCCAATTCTTACGTCCCGGGGCGGCATGGCTTACGCTTCGGGGTGTTTGTCCTTACGCATCGGGGCGGCTGGGCTTACGGATCGGGCAGGGCGGAAAACTTACCTTTCGGGTGCGCGCCACAGGGGCAAAAAACCGTTGAAAAAAGCCTTGCGGGGCAGGGCATTGCGAATCGGGTGGCGCGAATCCCCGGCGCGAAAGCTTACCTTTCGGGTGATGGACGGGGGCGTCGGCTTTTGATATCTTACGCCCAAAGGCCTACAAAAGTAAGAGCAGTCAGGTAACGCACGTGGCCACAGGCAAACCTTATCGCACCATCGAGGCGCGGCCAAACGCCGAAAGCCTCGTCAAACCCGGCGAGCTGGTCGACCTTGTCGAGGTCACCCCGCTGACGCTGGCGGACCGCCGGATCTACAACCAGCTGCTGGAAAACGCCTGGGATGCCATCGACAAGCCGGTGACCCATGTGATCGCCAAGGCCGATCTGCGCGGCTCGCACAATTCAAACGACCGGGTCGGCGAGAGCATCGAGCGGCTGATGTCCTCGATCGTCAAGGTCCGCGTCACCCGCGACGGCGAAGAGGCGATCGAGCGGGTGCAGCTTCTGGGCGGCAATATCGAGACCACGCGGCGCGACGGGCTGCTGGAATACGAGATCCCGCAGCGGCTGCGGCGGATCATCAAGGACAGCACCGTCTTTGCCCGCCTGCAACGCGAGGTGATGTTCGCGCTGTCGTCGAAATATGCGCTGACGCTTTACGAGATGATCCAGAAACGCGGCAATCTGCGCTATCGCTCGTCGGAACGCTTCAGCCTCGAGGATCTGCGCGGCATTCTCGGCGTGGCCAAGGGCAAGCTCACCTCCTGGTCGAACCTCAAGCTGCGGGCGATCGAGCCGGCGATGGCCGAGGTCAATGCGCTGAGCGACTATGTGGTCGAGATCGAGCCGGTCAAGACCGGCCGGCGGGTGACCCATGTCGAGCTGCGCTGGTGGCGCAAGGACAGCGGCACCTCGGCCCAGGCGGAACGCGAGCTGAGCTTTTCCAAGGTGGGCCGCAAGGCGCGGATGGCCGGCACCGAAGAGCGGCTGGTGCCGGAACCCCGGCCGCGGCCGGCCTGGCTGGAAAGCCGCGGCACCGCCCTGCGCAGCGAAACCTACGAGACCGCGCGGCTGCGCCACCCGGGGTATGACATCTATCACGTCGAGGGCGAATGGCGCGACTGGAGCCGGGGCAGAGAGCCCGCGCGCGATCCCGACCGGGCGTTTCTGGCGTTCTTTCGGACCTATGCCGAGAAAAACCCGATCTGAGTTTGCGCGCCCCGTCGGCCGCCGATAGTCTGGCCGGCGGGAGGGTCTCTTGATGCAATCGGTTCGCCTGCGCCTGCTGATCCTGGCGCTTGCTCCCCTGATCCTGCTGATGCCGCTGCTCCTGCTGCTCGGCATGACCCGCTGGACGGCGGATTACGACAAGGTGCTGATCGCCAATGTCGAAAGCGACCTGCGGATTGCCGAGCAATATCTCAACCGGCTGATGACCGGCACCGGCGAAGAGCTGCACGGTCTGGCCGGCTCGGTCGAATTCGCCGAAGTGCTGGCCGAGGGCGATCCGGCGGCGTATTTCCGGCAAAAGCAGGCCGAACTGGGCCTGGATTTCCTGTATTACCTGCCGGCCGAGGCCGCCGGCGCGCAGGCCGACCGCTGGCCGGTGATTGCCGCCGGGCTCAGCCGCCCCGACACCCGGATCGATATCTTTCCCGCCGGGGCGCTGCCGGCGCCGCTGGCCGCACAGGCCCGCATCCCGCTGATCGAGACCGAGGCCGCGGTGCCCACCGACCGCGAGGTCGAGGATCGCGGCATGGTGGTGCATTCCGCCAGCCCGGTGCGCCTGCCCGGACATGACGGCGTGCTGGTGGGGGGCATCCTGTTGAACCGCAACCTGGATTTCATCGATTCGATCAACGCGCTGGTCTATCTCAACGCCGTCACCGGCGGCGAACGGCAGGGCACGGCGACACTGTTCCTTGATGACGTGCGGGTCAGCACCAACGTGCGGCTGTTCGAGGATGTGCGCGCGCTTGGCACCCGGGTCTCGGCGGCGGTGCGCGGCCAGGTTCTGGGCCAGGGCAAGACCTGGCTCGACCGCGCCTTCGTGGTCAACGACTGGTATATTTCGGCCTATATGCCGCTGACCGACAGTTTCGGCGACCGTGTGGGCATGCTCTATGTCGGCTTTCTCGAGGCGCCGTTCACCGCCGCCAAGCGGCAGGCCTTCCTGTGGATGCTGGCGGCGTTCTTTGCGGTTCTGGTGCTCTCGGCGCCGGTGTTTCTCTGGATGGCCGGCGGCATCTTTGCGCCGCTGGAGCGGATGACCCAGACCATGGCCCGGGTCGGACGCGGCGACCTTTCGGCGCGGATCGGGCGGATGAAGCGGCGCGACGAGATTGCCGCCGTCGCCGGCCATCTCGACGATCTGCTCGACCAGGTGCAGGACCGCGACCGCAAGCTGCGCGCCTGGGCCGATGAGCTGAACACCCGCGTCGAGGAACGCACCGCCGAGCTGCGTGCGGCCAATGCCAAGCTGGAAGAAACCTACCGGCAGTTGGTGATGAGCGAAAAGCTGGCCTCGATCGGCGAGATCACCGCCGGCGTGGCGCATGAGATCAACAATCCGGTGGCGGTGATCCAAGGCAATCTCGACGTGATGCGCGAAGCCTTGCAGGAGCGCGCCGCCCCGGTCGCGACCGAGCTCAACCTGATCGACGCCCAAGTCGGGCGCATTCAGGCGATTGTCGGCAAGCTGCTGAAATTCGCCGCCCCCGGCGAGATCGAGGAAATGGGCGGCCAGGTCGATCTTGCCCCGGTGCTCGGCGATTGCCTGGTTCTGGTGGAGCATGTGATCGACAAGGCCGGTGTCCGGGTCGAAACCCGGCTGGACGACGTGCCGCCGGTGCGCATTGCCCCCGGCGAGATGCAGCAGGTGGTCGTCAACCTGATCATCAACGCGGTGCAGGCCATGGGCCAGGGCGGCCGGCTCGCGCTTCTCCTGACCGAAGCGCGCCGCAACGGTCGCCGCGGCACCGCGCTCAAGGTACGTGACAGCGGCCCCGGGGTGCCCGACGCGATGCTGAGCGCGGTTTTCGATCCGTTTTTCACCACCAAGCGGGGCGAGGGCACCGGCCTTGGCCTGTCGATCTCGCAGACGTTGATCCAGCGCGCCGGCGGGCTGATCTCGGTGCGCAACCGCAAGGCCGGCGGCGCCGAGTTCACCGTCTGGCTGCCGGCAGCCGAAGAGGAGATGGCGGCGGAATGACAAAATTGCCCATGGGCAATTTCCCCGTCACGCGCAGGCCTTTGCGGCGATAATCGACATATTTTCAATGCCTTGCGCCTGCAACGTCAAGCTCGCGCGCCAGGCGCGCAGCCCCGAGGCGCAGCACAGGACCAGCCGTTGCCCGGGGGCGGGGGTCAGTCCGGGAACCTCTTCCATGGGCAGCCGCAGCGCCTCTGGCGTGATCGGGCAGGGGGCTTCGGCGGCGTCACGCAGCTCGATCACCAGATCGTCCGGGCGCAGCATCGCGGGCGCCAGAAAGAGCCAGGGGCGCGCCGGTTCGGGGCTGCCGAGGAAGGTGAAACCGCCAAAGCGCATCGTGGCCAGATCGACCGAGACCACCCGGCCCAGCGGCGCGCCGGTGCCGAGCAGAAGCTGCAAGGCCAGCTGCGCCTGCAAGCTGCCGATCATGCCGACCGCCGGGCCGAGGACGCCGGCGGTGGCGCAGGTGGCGCCCGAGGTTGGCAGATCGGGAAAAACCGCGCGCAGCGACGGCGCGCCACCGCAGAATCCACCGGCATAACCCGACTGGCCCAGCGCGCTGGCCGAGATCAGCGGCGTGCCGGCGGCGAGGCAGGCGTCGGACAAGATGTAAGACACCGCGAAACTGTCGGCGGCATCGATCACCAGATCGGCCGCCTGCACCAGACCGGGGGCAAGGCCGGGCCCCAGCGGCGCCACATGGGCGCGCAGCCGTACCTCGGGGTTGAAGCCGCGCAAGGCTTCGGCGGCGGCCTCCGCCTTGGGGCGGCCAAGGTCCGCCATGCGGTAGAGCGGCTGGCGGTGCAGGTTGCTTTCCTCGACATGGTCGGGATCAAAGAGCGTGATCCGCCCGACACCGGCACCGGCGAGATATTGCAGCACCGGACAGCCCAGCCCGCCGGCGCCGATCACAACGACATGCGCCTGGCGCAGCCGCTCCTGGCCGGCGGCGCCGACCTCGGGCAGGATCTCCTGGCGGGCATAGCGGCTCATTGGCAGACCTTCAGCCAGTCGCGCACCCGCGCCTCGGGGTCTTCGGCCTGCTGCACATCGGTCACCACCGCGAGGCTGTCGGCGCCGGCCGCCAGAACCCCGGGCGCGCGCTCGGGCGTCAGCCCGCCGATGGCCACCAGCGGCACCCGGCCGGTACGGCGTTTCCAGTCGGTCACCCGGTCAAGGCCCTGCGGCGCCCATTTCATCTTTTTCAGCAATGTCGGATAGACCGGGCCAAGCGCCACATAGGCCGGATCGAGCGAGAGGGCGCGCTCCAGTTCCGCGTCGTCATGGGTCGACAGGCCAAAGCGCACCCCGGCACGGCGCAGGGCGGCGAAATCGGCGGTCTCCATGTCCTCCTGCCCGAGATGCACGAAGGAACAGTTCAGATCGAGCGCCGCCCGCCAGTAATCGTTGACCACCAGCTGCGCGCCCTGCACGGCACAGATATCGCGGGCGCGGGCGATCTGGCGCCGCACCTCGGCCTCGGGCTGATCCTTGATGCGCAGCTGCACCAGTTGCACCCCCTGCGGCACCAAGAGTTCCAGCCGGGCGACATGGCCCACGATCAGATAGAACCGCTGCATCACGCCAGCTCCGCCAGGCCGAGCACCGGGGTCGAGGGCACCGCCAGGTCGCGGCGGTCCATCGGGTCGGCGTCAAAGCCCGCGCGCCCGGCCTCGACGGCCAGCGCCATGGCGCGTGCCATCCCGGCGGGGTCGCCGGCCTGGGCCACGGCGGTGTTCAGGAGCACCGCATCCATGCCGAGCTCCATCGCCTGCGCCGCGTCGGAGGGCCGGCCGATGCCGGCGTCGACCACCAGCGGAACACCGGGGAAATGCGCCCGCATGGCGCGCAGGGCATCGGGATTGCGCAGCCCCTGGCCCGAGCCGATCGGCGCGCCCCAGGGCATCAGCAGCTCGCAGCCGGCATCAAGCAGCCGTTCGCCGACCACCAGATCATCGGTGGTATAGGGAAACACCTTGAAACCCTCCGAGGTGAGGATCCGCGCCGCCTCGACCAGGGCAAAGACATCCGGTTGCAGGGTATCGGCATGGCCGATCACCTCGAGCTTGAGCCAGTCGGTGGCAAAGACCTCGCGCGCCATATGGGCGGTGGTCACCGCTTCCTTGACGGTGTGGCAGCCGGCGGTGTTGGGCAGGATGCGGGCACCGGTCTCGCGCAGGGTGCGCCAAAAGCCCTCGCCGGCGCCATCGACGGTTTCGCGGCGCAGCGAGACGGTGACAAGGCCGGTGCCGCTGGCGCGGATCGCGTCCTGCAAAACGGCGGGCGAGGGGTATTGCGCGGTGCCGAGCAGCAGCCGCGAGGCGATTGTCTCTCCGTAGATCCGCATCTCAGCCTCCCTGCATCGGGGCCAGCACTTCCAGCCGGTCGCCGTGTTGCAAGGCGGTCGCGGCGCGGCTGTCGCGCGGCACGAAATCGCCGTTCAGCGCGGTGGCGACGGCGGGGCTGTCAAAGCCCAGCTCGGCCAGCGCCTCGGACAGGGTGAGGCCCGAGACCTCACGCGGTTCTGCGTTCACCAGTATCTTCATGTCCAGTCTCCGGGATCAGTGTGTCGGCCAGCCGTTGCGCCATGGCGGGGGCCAGCAGGAAGCCGTGGCGATAAAGGCCGTTGAGGTGCCAGATGCCCTCCTGACAGGTCAGGCGCGGCAGGTTGTCGGGGAAAGCCGGGCGCAGCCCGGCGCCGCTGCGGATCACCGCCGCCTCGGCGAAGCCGGGATGCAGGGCAAAGGCGGCGGAAAACAGCTCTGTCAGCGCGCGCAGGGTGGCGGGCCGGTCCGACGAGCTTTCTACCATGGTGGCGCCGATCATATAGGTGCCGCCGCCGCGCGGCACGAGATAGAGCGGGATGCGCGGGTGCAACAGCCGCAGGGTGCGGGTGATCGACACCTCGGGGCAATGCAGCACCGCCATCTCGCCGCGCACCGGGCGCAGATCGGGCAGGGGGGCCGCCATGCCGGTGCAATCGATGTCGATCCGCCGGGGGGCGTCGGTGCCATGGCGGATCTCGCCGCCATGGGCCGCGATCCCCCGCGCCAGATCTTGCAGCGCCCGGGAAGGGTCGAGATGCGCCTCCTGCGCGAAATGCAGCCCCTGCGAGAAGCGCCCGGCAAGGTCGGGCTCGAGCGCGGTGATCGCCGCGTCATCCACCGGCCGATGCGCCTCGGTCCGCCGGGCGAACCGCGAGAGCTCGGCCCGGTCGCGCGGCGGTGCCAGCACCAGCGTGCCGCGCCGCGTCACCTCTGTCACCTGCGCCCACCAATCGGCGGCGCCCCGGCCCAGGGTCACCACCTCGGGCTCGGCCGTGGCGGCCTCGCACCAGGGCGCCAGCATGCCGCCGGCAAAGCGCGCCACGCTGGCGGTGCCGAGGGTGGGCGCGCGCTCATAGAGCACCACCCGCGCCCCCCGGCGCGCCAGCTCATAGCCGCAGACGAGGCCCGCGAGCCCCGCCCCGGCAATGCGGAGCGTGGTCATTCCGCCGGTTCCGCCTTTTTCGCGGGCACATACAGCTCGCCGCCCTCGCGGAACTTGGCGGCCATCGCTTCCATGCCCTCTTTCTGCGCTTCGGCGCGGATGTCGTGGCTGATCCGCATCGAGCAGAACTTGGGCCCGCACATCGAGCAGAAATGCGCCACCTTGTGCGCCTCTTTCGGCAGGGTCTGGTCGTGGAAATCGCGCGCGGTCTCCGGGTCGAGCGCCAGGTTGAACTGGTCTTCCCAGCGGAACTCGAAGCGGGCGCGCGACAGCGCGTCGTCGCGCCGCTGCGCGCCGGGCATGCCCTTGGCCAGATCGGCGGCATGGGCGGCGATCTTGTAGGTGATCACCCCGGTTTTCACGTCGTCGCGGTCGGGCAGGCCAAGGTGTTCCTTGGGCGTCACGTAACAGAGCATGGCGCAGCCGAACCAGCCGATCATCGCGGCACCAATGCCGGAGGTGATGTGGTCATAGCCCGGCGCGATATCCGTGGTGAGCGGCCCGAGGGTATAGAACGGCGCCTCGTGGCAGCACTCGAGCTGCTTGTCCATGTTCTCCTTGATCTTGTGCATGGCGACGTGGCCCGGCCCTTCGATCATCACCTGGCAATCCTTGGCCCAGGCGATCTTGGTCAGCTCGCCCAGGGTCTCCAGCTCGGCAAACTGCGCCTCGTCATTGGCATCGGCGATCGAGCCGGGGCGCAGACCGTCGCCCAGCGAAAAGCTGACGTCGTACTGGCGGCAGATGTCGCAGATCTCGTCGAAATGCTCGTAGAGGAAGCTCTCCTTGTGGTGGTGCAGGCACCATTTCGCCATGATCGAGCCCCCGCGCGAGACGATGCCGGTGACGCGTTTGGCGGTCATCGGGACCATGTGCAGCCGCACGCCGGCGTGGATGGTGAAGTAATCGACGCCCTGTTCGGCCTGTTCGATCAGCGTGTCGCGGAACACCTCCCAGGTCAGGTCTTCGGCGATGCCGTTGACCTTTTCCAGCGCCTGATAGATCGGCACCGTGCCGATCGGGACCGGGCTGTTGCGGATGATCCATTCGCGGGTGTTGTGGATGTTGCGGCCGGTCGAGAGGTCCATCACCGTGTCGGCGCCCCAGCGGATCGACCAGACCAGCTTGTCGACTTCCTCTTCCATCGAAGAGGTCACGGCCGAGGTGCCCATGTTGGCGTTGATCTTGACCAGGAAGTTGCGGCCGATGATCATCGGTTCGCTTTCCGGGTGGTTGATGTTGACCGGGATGATGGCGCGGCCGGCGGCGATCTCGTCGCGGACGAACTCGGGCGTCACGTGGTCGGGCAGGTTGGCGCCCCAATCCTCGCCGTCGCGTGGGCCCACCGCTTCGCGCAGCTGGTTCTCGCGGATGGCGACGAATTCCATCTCGGGCGTGACGATGCCGGCGCGGGCATAGGCGAGCTGGGTGACGGCGCCCTTGCCGCGCAGCGGGCGCGGGCGCACCGGGAACTCCGGCGTCAGCCGGTCACCCTGCACAAAGCCGTTGTCTTCGGGCTTGACCTCGCGGCCGTCGTATTCCTCGACATCGCCGCGCGCCTCGATCCAGGCGCGGCGCAGCGGCGCCAGGCCCTTGGCAATGTCGATCTGCGCGTCGGGGTCGGTATAGGGGCCGGAGCTGTCATAGACCGGCAGCGGCGGCTCGCCGGCGGTGGGATGCACCGAGATCTCGCGCATCGGCACGCGGATCTCGGGGTGCAGCACGCCCGGCACGTGGATCTTGCGCGATGCGGGCAGGGGGCCGGTGGTGATGGTGGGGTTTGGCACGTTCATTGTGGCGCTCCTCAAGCTCAAGTCTCAAAAAGACACCAGATGATCCGGGAGAGGAGGCGGCGGCGCGGGGCCGACTTGTCAGGGAGCCGGGGGAACCCCCCATGATGCGCCCTCAGCTTCCTACGCCAGTGTCAACTGGGTCAGGTTCAAAGGGTCGCGTCACCGGGCCAAAGCCCTGTCTGCCTCTCAGTCCCCTCGGCGGGACTCCCCTGCGTGGGTTGACGTATAGGCATGCCGGCGCCGCCGTGCAACCCATTCCTTGGCCTGTGTCGTCCGGTGCGGTGCCGCGCGCTCTCGAAAGCCTTGGGGCGGCTAACCTTTTGCGCCCTGCGCTCGACATCCGGGTCGCCGAAATCTCGCCGGGAAACCGCTACTGCTTCTTTGGTAATCAACTTTAGGAGTGAGTGACGTGTTTGTGACAAGGCGACTGCTACCCCTCGTTCTCTTGGCCTGCCCGACCCCGATGCTGGCGGATGCGCTGTTCAGCGCCGCAGGCGCCAGCCGGATGGAGATCTTGCAGGCACAATCGGCGGTGATCGACCGACGTGTCGGCGTGACGTCGACCCGCAGCGATGTGGCGCCCGCGCCGCCGCCGGTGGGCGCCTCGGCGGTGATTGCCACCGCCGGCAGCCTGCAACTGGCCCGGATCAAGGTCAGGCCGCGAGGCAAACATGTCGGGGCCTATCTGGACGAGGCCAAGCGCCAGGCTTCGGCCTTTCGCATTCCCGAAGAGCTCTTTCTGGCGCTGATCCAGCAGGAATCGGGCTGGAACAGCAAGGCGCGGTCGCATGTCGGCGCCATCGGGCTGACGCAGCTGATGCCGGGCACGGCGCGCGAGCTGAAGGTCAATCCGCATGATCCGGTGCAGAACCTGCGCGGCGGGGCCAAGTACCTGCGCGCGCAATATGACCGCTTCGGCGACTGGCGGCTGGCGCTGGCGGCTTATAATGCCGGGCCGGGGGCGGTGCGCAAATACGGTGGCGTGCCGCCGTTCCGCGAGACCCGCAACTACGTCAAACGTATCCTCGGTCAGTGACCGGGGGCAGGGCTCAGACCCGCGCCGTGTTGAGCGCCCGGCGCGTCGCCTCCCAAGTTTGCGGGAGACCGGCCGCCATGTCGAGGGCGGCCGTTTTGTCATCGGCCTTGCAGCGCGCCTCGATCGCCTGAAGTTCGCGGTGCAGCGCCACTGCACCAAAGACCCCGCAAGAGCCGGCAAGACGATGGGCGTCGGATTGCAGCGCCGGCAGGTCGCCGGCGGCGGCGGCGGCATCGATCTGGCGCAACACGTCTTCGGCTTCGGTCGCAAAGCTGTCGAGCTTGGCGTCGAACCGCTCCTGGCCCAGCAGCGCGGCGATGTCTTCGAGGCTGTCGAGATCGATCAGCATGGCGTTTGTCATGTCGGTTTCCTCCGGGGCATGGGGTTGGGCCGTCACCTGGCCGTGTTCCTGGTCGCGCGCGACCTCGTGCAGCACTTTGCGCAGCGCGTCGGGCCGGATCGGCTTGAGCACGCAGCCCGCCATCCCGGCGGCGAGAAACTCCTTGACCTCGTTCGGCATGGCGTGGGCGGTGACGGCATAGATCGGCGAATTCTTGGACAGCCCGCGCGAGGCGCGGATTTCCTGAGTGGCCTTGATGCCGTTCATGTTCGGCATGCTGACATCCATCAGGATCAGGTCGAAATGCGTGCGGCTGGCCACATGGACGCCTTCGAAGCCGTCGCTGGCATGCGAGACCTTGTGACCCTCGCGCAGCAGCATCGCCTCGAGCACCTCGGCATTGATCGGGTTGTCCTCGACCACCAGCACATCGAGCGGGGCGATCTCGGCGGTGTCGCGGGCGGGGCCGGAGGCGGCGGCGGGCCGGTCCTCGTCCTCGGCGCGGGGCAGGGTGAGGGTGACATGAAAGGTGGTGCCTTCGTCGGGCACGCTCTCGCAGGTCACCTCGCCCTGCATCTGCTGCACCAGGCGGCGGACAATGCCCAGCCCGAGGCCGGTGCCGGTGGCCGTCCGCTCGTACGGGGAATCGATGGTGACGAAATCCTCGAAGATCCGCGCCTGATCCTCCTCGGAGATGCCGATGCCGGTGTCGGCCACCGCGATGGCAAGCTCGACCTCGTCATTGCCGGCCGCGCGGGTGGCGGTGCGGATCGTCACCTTGCCGCTGGGGGTGAATTTGACGGCATTGCTCAGCAGGTTCATCACCACCTGTTGCAGCGCCCGCGACTGGCCCAGGACACAGGCGTCGGGGCCGCTGTGCTCGGTCACCACGGTGGTGTTCTGCTGCCCGGCCACCGGCCGCATGCTGTCGGCCACGGCGTCGACCAGTGCGACCGGACGGAAGGGCGCGAGCGGGGCGGTCCTTTCGCCGGAATCGAGCCGTTCGATCAGCAGCACGTCGTTGATATGGCCCAGCAACACCTGGCTGGAGGATTCGGCAATCGTGACATAGCGTTTCTGCTTGTCGGTCAAAGGATCGTCGGTCATCAGGTCGAGCGCCGACATGATGCCGTTGAGCGGGGTGCGCATCTCGTGGCTCATCACCGCGAAGAAATGCGATTTCTCGCGGAAGGCGGTGAGCGCGTCGTCGCGGGCCTGCTGCAACTCGGCCTTGGCGCGCTTTTCCTCGGTGATGTCGCGGATATAAGAGACAAAGGCCGGCCCGGTCTCGCCCGCGGTTTCCGAGATCGACACTTCGATCGGAAATTCGTGGCCGTCGCGGTGCATGGCGATCAGCTCGAGCCGGCCCTGATCGACGATGTTGGAGGTGTCGGAGGAGGTGTAGCGCACAAATCCCTCGGCATGGGCCTCGCGGAAGGCCGGCGGCACGATGGTTTCGGACAGCTTGCGGCCGATGATCTCGTCCTTGCGAAAGCCGAAGATCTTTTCCGCCGAGCCGTTGAAATCGGTGATCAGCCCCTGATCATCGATCACCACGATGGCGTCGAGCGAGGCGCGCAGCGTCGATTCCCGCATCCGCCCGGCGCGGGAGATCGCGGCCGCGCGGCGCGACAGTTCGAGCCGCTGCCAGGTCATCGTCGCCAGGGTCAGGATCAGCGCGCCGAACACCCCGAGAGCAACCAGCGCCAGGCGGCGCAACAGCTCGACGATCTCGGTCCGCTGCTGGTCCGACAGGCTGGCCATGACCTGGACCGCCCCCAGCGCGAACAGCCGCGGGGTCGCGACGAGCTCCTCGATCCAGCTATCGATCTGCGGCAGCGCATCGATCAGAACGGCATCGGAGGAATCGATCAGCGGCACCGTCATCATCAGGAAATGCTCGAGGTCGTGCCGATGCGTCCGCAGCTCGGGGTTGTCCGCGAGGTTCAGCGTCTGGGTCGAGCCTTCGAGCGTTTTCACCCGGCTGTAGAAGATGTCGAATTGCTTGCGCAGCTCGTCGAGCGTGGCGGGATCTTCGATGGCGGCGTCGAGCGCCGTGCGCAACTTGAGGAAATCCACCTCGAGCTGCGCGGTATTCCACTGGATATTGTCGCGCGGCACCTGCCTGAGCTCGCGGATCTTGCCGCCAAGCTCGACCGCGATCAGCCCGGCGGTGGCCAGGCCGCCCAGGACAATGACCAGCACCACAAGGCGAAGCCTGCGAAATCGCAGGCTGTTGTCGTGCGAAATATTTGCGCCGATCGCCATGCGGTCCGCCCTTTTGTCTTAACTTCTGAATTACTTGACGTTGAGCCGGTCAAGCTGCCAGATGCTCCGGCTGTAGATCGTTTCGGACCGGTAGTCGGCGTTCTGATCATAGGGATAGATCAGCCAGATCGGGCCCTTGTCGCGGCGGGACATATAGGCGCCATCGCTCTTGTAGGCCAGGATCGGCCCGCCTTCGACCGCGTCGCTGATCGGGATTTCGACCGAATAATCGTTGATCGCGGTGGCATCGATCATTGTACCGGTGGCCTCCAGGCTGTCGAGAAAGGTCTTCAGCTCGACACCGGTATAGGTCTGTTCGCCGGCGGTCCAGATCGTCGAGGTGGTGAATTCGGTGGCCGGCAGCGCCTCGAGCATCTCGAGATCGAACTCCGCCTTGTCCATCGCATTGGTGACATGCACGTTGCCGGTGACCGTCAGGATGACCTCGCCCTCCGGTGCCTTCAACGTTTCGGACAGGGCGGTGGTGGCAAAAAAGGCCAGTGTCAGCAAAAGCATCGCGGCCATGGTCGAAGGGGGCCTGAGGGTCAAGGTCATCGCGGGGTCCTTACTCTTTAAAGTGCAGGGTTTGTACGAGCCATATTAATCCGTCCTGATCGCATACTGCATTGGCGTATTAGGATGCTCGTTATAACCTTTGGTATAGTCGCCGAGTGTCAGTGGTATTGGTGTCGCACATTAGGGTTGATCGACCGTAAGCGCCGCCGCTAGAGCATACATACGGATTGTAGAATGCGTTCACTCTAAGGCAGAACTATTCCATAGACTTGCGCGGAATGAGCGAAATGGGTAACAAGTGGCCGAAGGGTCGCCGAGATAGGAACAAGACAGAATGCATGTTCTGATAGCAGACGATCATGAATTGGTGCGCGACACCATTGCGGCCTTCCTCGAAGGTGATGGCATCTAGGTACACACCGCCGACGATCTGGGCGGGGCGCTGTCGCTGATCCGGCAGAAAGGACCGTTCGATCTGGTCCTGCTGGATTTCGACATGCCCGGAATGAACGGGCTCGACGGCCTGTCCGAAACCATCGAGGTCAATGGCCGCAACCCGGTGGGCATTCTCTCCGGCACCGCCTCGCGCACCGTCGCCGAAGAGGCGCTCGAGGCCGGGGCGGCCGGGTTCCTGCCCAAGACCATGGCGGCGCGGTCGCTGCGCAACGCGGTGCGCTTCATGGCCGCCGGCGAGACCTTTGCCCCGGTGAGCTTCATGGCGCAGAAGGAAGACGACCCGGCGCATGCCTTCGACGAATTGCTGACCGACCGGGAAAAGCAGGTGTTGATCGGGCTGACCAAGGCGCAGTCGAACAAGGCCATCGCCCGCGATCTCGATCTTCAGGAGGTCACGGTCAAGCTGCACGTCAAGACCCTCAGCCGCAAGCTGAACGCCCGCAACCGGACCCATGCGGCGCTGATCGCCAAGGAAGCCGGCTTCGTCTGATCCCACCCCGCGCGCGCCGGGCTCAGACCGAGCCGGAGAACATCCCAGACCGCATCTCCTTGCAGAATGAAGCCGCCTTCGGGCGGCTTCTTTCGTCTTGGCGGGCCTCTCCGGCGGTATAGGCGGCGTGCCCTTTGCTGGCGGCGCTGATCCTTCGCGGCGTCGCTCCGATACGGTCGCCCGACCGATTCGCCCTTTGCCGACAAGAGCTTGACCGCCGCCTCTGATAGCGAATCCCCAGCAGCCGCCGGCCCGGAGCCTGCGCTTTGACCGGATTTCCCGGGCCGAGGCGCCCGCCGGGCGGCAAAACCGCCTATCCCTTCGGACAGGGCGACCCGCCCATGGTGCAGAGCCTGCCGTCCAACCGGACGCGCGGCGCGCTTTGGCAGTGCGGGATCCGCCAACCGGTGCCCTCTCCTATCCGGTCTCGGGGATGTGAGCAGCAGGCCATTCACGCGAAAAAGTCGCTGTAGTTCGCCTCATCTCCGAGGTGGGCCGATCAACCCGACAAGCGATGCCGGCCCGCCGGCCCGCCTGACAGCAGGAGACTTTAACTATGTGCCTCGTAACGACCATCACCCGCGCAGGTCTGGGAGTGGCGATGCTCGCCACATCGGCCCTGGCCCTTCAGGCCGAGGAGTTGCGCGCCAATTTCGAACTGTTCATCGTCGAAAGCGATGAGGCCGGCCTCGAGCAGCTCGTCGAGCGCGAGAGCGTCAAGCCCGGCGAGACCATCCATTTCGCGATCCAGCACGAGAACCTCAGCGATGACGCCATGGCCGACCTGGTCATCGTCGGTCCGGTGCCCGAGGGCGTGACCCTGAAGCTGGGCACCGAGCAGAGCTCGCATGACGCCACCTTCGAGATCCAGGCCGAAATGGACCCCGAGCTGCCGGGCCTCGAATGGTCGACCCTGCCGGCGCTGCGCAAGATCATCGAAGACGACGGAACCGTGCGCATGGAACCGGTTCCCGAAGACATCGTCGAAGCCGTCCGCTGGACGCTCGGCACCTCGCTCGCCGCCGGCGACGAGGCCCTGAACTCCTACCGGGTGGTCGTCAACTGATCCCTCCGGTCCTCGTCCCCGGGGGTGGAGCCCCGTCAACTCAATATGTTCAATGGTGAATACAAGTGAATACTCAAGCGCACTTCAAACGCGGCTGTAGTGCTGTCGCTCTCATGTCGGTTTTCGGGGCCGCAGCCTATGCTGCCGCACCAGAGGCCGGTTCGGTCATCGGCAACCAGGCGGTTGCCACCTATACCAACAGCTCCGGCGATACCATCACGGTCACGTCGAACAAGGTCGAGACCGTCGTCCAGCAGGTCGCCGGCCTGACGATGATCTCCGACAATTCGGAAGCCATCGCCCCGGGCGGCAAGGCCTTTCTGCCGCACATCGTGACCAACGACGGCAACGGCCCCGACAGCTTCGCGCTGACCGCGACCGAGCAGGACTCGGGCGCCCTGGACACCACCCTGGTGTTCTACCCGGATGCCAACATGGACGGTGTCGCCGACAGCGCCACGCCGATCACCAGCACCCCGGTGCTGGCGCCCGGTGAGCAATACGGCTTCATCATCGAGGCCTCGGCCTCCTCGACCCAGACCGGCACCGACAACATTGACGTCCTCGCCGTTTCGGCGCTCGACAACACCGTCACCGACGCCAATGTCGACACGCTGACCATCTCGAACGGCGCGATTGTCGAAGTCGTCAAGTCGATGACCGTCGATCCCGCCTCGGGCACCGGCAACAACGCGATTGTCGACTCCGGCGATGAAGTCACCATCACGCTGACCTATTCGTCGACCGGCCTGGTCTCGGCCAACAACTACGTGGTCCGCGACATCCTCGACGGCCGCCTGAACTATGTGGCGAACTCGGCCACCTGGTCGGATGCGACCGGGCCCCTTGGCGAAGCCAACGCGGCCAATGCCACCGACCAGACCAACGGCGGCGGCCAGACCATTGCCTGGTCCTACGACAACGCCCAGACCTTGCAGTTCATCCTGTCCGAAGTGCCCTCGGGCCGCTCCGGCAGCGTGACCTTCAAGGCCACCATCGCCGACAGTGCTCCGGCTGGCATCATCCCCAACACCGCCACCCAGACCGTCGACGGCGCGGCCTTCCCGGACTCGAACACCGCCTCGGTGACCGTGGACGAGCAGTTCAGCCTGGAAATCGACGACACCAAGATCAACCTGGACGGCACCCGTGACGGCACCGTCGCCTCGGCCACCGACACCGACGCCGCCGCCAATGACGTGGTGACCGACAATGCCGATGTCTATCAGGGCGCGACAATCCCGTTCGAATTCGTGATCTCGAATACCTCGAACGTGACCGACAGCTACACGCTTGACGTCAACAACGTCGACTTCCCGGCCGGCACCACCTTCCGCATGGTCGCGGAAGACGGCGCGACGCCGATCGTCGGCACCGTCGGCCCGCTGGTTTCGGGTGACGCGGTCAAGGTGACCCTGCTGGCGACCCTGCCGACCGATGTGACCCCGGTTCCGACCACCGAGTACACCGCCAATGTGGTGGCGACCTCGGAAAACAGCGGCACCTTCGACAGCTCGACCGCGGAATACACCGGTGCGGTTCTGGCCTCGGCCATCGACCTCGAGAACAAGGTCGCGGGATCCGAAGGTGACGGCGCGGCGCCGACCAATGGCGGCCTGCCCTGGGTGACCCAGACCACCGATCCCGGTGTGGCGGTGTCCTTCCCGATGAACGTCGAAAACGGCGGCACCACCTCGGACAGCTTCAACCTGGAACTGGCGCAGGCCATTCCGGCGGGCTGGACCGTGGAGTTCCAGACGCTTGACGGAACCGTTGTCTCCAACACCGGCACCATCCCGGCGGGCGGCAGCAAGGACTTCAACGTCGTCATCACGCCGACCGAAGGCTATCCGCCGAGCGACAACCCGATCGACATCCTGGTGTCGTCGGCCGTCACCGGCCAATCCGACCGCATCGTCAACCAGCTGACCATCAACAAGGTTGTCGACGTGGCCATCGAGGCCGATCAGGAAGCCCAGGCAGCCCCCGGCGGCATCGTCGACATGGTGCACACCGTGACCAACAACTCGAACGTCGCGATCACCGAAGGTGCGATCTCCCAGAGCGGTCTGACCGACTTCTCCGGCGCGATCTACTGGGACGCCAACCAGAACGGCGTGATCGATGCGACCGAGGTCATCGTCGACAACTTCGACGACCTGGTTGACGGTGTTGCAGCGGGCACCAACGGGCTTGCCGCAGGCGACCAGATCTCGCTGATCTATCGGGTGCAGACCCCGTCGAGCGCCACCCCCGGCCTGTCCGAAATCGGCACCATCGCCCTGGCGAACACGCTGAACGCGGGCGCCGATACCGATGTCGACACTGCCGACAACGCGGTGAACGACAAGGTGGTGATCGTCTCGGGTGACGTGACGCTGACCAAGATGCAGTACATCGATCCGCTCTGCACCGGTGCGCCTGGCACCTTCACCAAGAACCGTCTCGACGTCGAGCCGGGCCAATGCATCCGCTACCAGATCGAAGCGGAGAACACCGGCACGACCAATGCAGGAAACGTGCGTATCCGCGACGTGGCCCCGGCCTACTCGACGATCCACACCTGCGGCGGCGCCTGCACCTACTCGGTCTATCCGGCCGAGCCCGCATCCTCGGTGACCATCACCGGCACCACTGCGGACAGCTTCCACAACACGGTTCTGCCCGGTGACTTTGCCCGGCTCGAGTTCACCGTGAAGGTCTCCGAGTAACGACCCCCGGTCCATCCGGCCCAGCCCTCCCCGGGGCCGGGTGGACCCCCCTCCTTTCCCTTCAGAGTTCGGGTTGTGTTTCATGTGGTTCTCAAGAATAGACTGGTTCAAGCTTTTCGCGCCGCTCCTGCTCGCCTTCATCATGGCAGCCACCTGCGGCGCGGCGGTCGCCTTTGCCCAGACCGCCGGCAGCCAGACCGCCAGCGCCGGGCTGATCATCCGCAACACCGCCACCGCGAGCTATTTCAACGCCCGCCTCGGCCTGGTCGAAACCGTCCGTTCCAACACCGTCGCCGCCACGGTTGTCGCCGTTCCGGCCTTCGAGCTCTCGGGCCGAAGCGACCTGATCCTGGCCCGCGGCGCCACCTCGTTTCATCAGTATGACGTGACCAACGTGGGCAACGTCGTGCTCGAGATGGATTTCGACGTCGCCGACAGCGGCACCACCGGGGTGATCACCGACCGCAGCCTGTTCATCGACGTCAACGGCAACGGCATCGTCGACAGCGCCGACCGCGAAATCGCCATGGGCGAGACCGTGACGCTGGGCGTCGACGAGACCCTCGCGCTGATCTATGTCTTCGACGTGGCCCATGACGCCACCCCCGGCGATACCCTGATGTCCGAGCTGATGGCCAGTGGCAAATCCGCCAATGGTGCCGTCGCCGCCGCCAGCCACGGCCAGGCGATGGGCAGCGTCGAGATCGTCGATGCCGCCTTGCAGCTGGAAAAGACCTTCAGCCACATGCAGACCGCCGAAGGCACGCAGATCACCTATCGCCTGCGGCTCTACAACAATTCGCAAAGCCCGGTTGCCGCCTATGACAGCGTCAACGGCGCGCCGATCATGATCGACGGCACGGCCGCCACCGGCGTGGTGGTGCGCGATGCGATCCCGCTCAACACCGAGTTCGTCTCGGCCGGCAGCACCATGTCGCTGGTCACGCTCTACCATCTGCAAGGTACGCCGGAGCAACAATATGTCTCGTCCCGGCCGGCCGATCCGGCCACCGTCGACGCGGTGGCGTTCTTTCACCGCGGGGCCTATCCGGTGGGCCAGTTCCGCGAGGTGCATTTCACCGTGCTGCGCCCGCTCGCGCTGAGCGCCGGCGAAGTGCTCAACATCGCCGAGACCTTTGTCGAAGGCGCCTCGCGCATGCATCAGGTGCCCTCGAACCGGGTGCGCCTGGCCGGGGCGGCCGAGGCCAGCATCACGCTCGATTTCGTCGATCCGCAGACCGACGAGCGCGTCGATTTCACCGATCCCGGCACCGATACCGCGCTGCGCGTGGTGTCCGGCGCCTGCAACATCAGCCGCGAGATCGACCGGGTCGAGATCGAGGTGCGCAGCACCATCACCGGCGATGTGGAATATGTCACCGCCACCGAAACCGGCCCCAACACCGGCATTTTCGACACCGCCGCGCTGCCGATCGCCGAGATGCTGACTCCTGTGGCGGGCGATGGCGTGATGGCCTCGGTGCAGGGTGACCTGCTGTCGGGCCTGGTGGTCTGCGCCGGGATTTCCGCCGCCGACGACCTGATGATCACCCCCGGCCTGATGGTGTTCGACAGCGTCACCAACGCCGCTGTCGCCGGCGCGGTGATCGAGCTGACCGATGCCTCGGGCACCGTTGTCGCCACCTCGACCTCGGGGCCCGACGGTTTTGCCGCGATGGGCCAGGCCGTGCCCGGCGATTACAGCCTGATGGTGCGCCCGCCCGCCGAATACAGCTTTCCCTCGGTGCGCGATGCCTTTGGCGGCTATGGCCGGAAGGTGATGCCGCGGGCCTCCTTCGGTCAGGTCTGGACCCATGGCGGCGGCATGATGGCGCGGATGGACATCCCGCTTGATCCGTTTTACGGCGTGCCGCTGGCGCTGGAGAAATCCGCCAACAAGACCAAGGTGCAATCGGGCGAATTCGTGCTCTACACCCTGACCGCCACCAACAACATGAACCAGGCGCTGATCGGGGCGCGGATCTCGGACCGGCTGCCGCGCAATGCGGTGATGGTCGGCGACTCGGCCCGGCTGGCCGGCGAAAAGATCGACGATCCGCAGGCCGATGGCGCCGGCGCGGTGGTCTTCGAGCTTGGCGATCTGGCGCCGCTGGAGAGCGTGACGCTGGAATATGTGCTGCGCTTCACCCCCACCACCAAGAGCGGCGACCGGATCAACGAGGCGGTGCTGTTCGGCGATCAGGCCGGCACCGGCCAGCGCCGGCTGTCGAACATCGCCCGCGCCAAGGTGCGGCTGAACGCCGAGGGCGGGGTGTTTTCGCGCGAAGGCACGATCCTCGGCTCGGTCTTTCTCGACTGCAACGAAAACGGCATCATGGACGGTGACGCCGAGATCGGTGTGCCCGGCGTGCGTCTTGTCACCCAGCAGGGGCTGGCGGTGGTCACCGACCGCGACGGCAAATATTCGCTGTTCGGGCTGAAGCCGATCAGCCATGTGCTGGCGCTGCAATCCTCGACCCTGCCGCTTTCGGCGAAACCGCGGGTGTCGCGGACCGCCGACATGCTGCAAGCCGGCTCGCGCCTGGTGGCGCTCAAGCGGGGCGAGCTTCGGGCCGAGAATTTCCCGCTCGAAGGCTGTACCCCGGCCGCCTTTGCCGAGGTGCAGCGCCGTGCCGAGGCGATGCAGGACCGCGACGACGGCGAGGCCAAGCTGCTCTCGGATCTGCCGATCGACGGCGGCAACCCGGACAGCCGTTCGGCGCGCTCCGAGGCCGGACTTGCGACCACCACCCAGGTCTATGGCAGCCAGACGCCGCTGACCGGTGCCGCGGATCTGCCGGCCGATCAGGCCGAGGCCGCCAATCAGCCCGGCACGCTGGAAGAGATCATCAAGCAGCTCGATCAGGGCTTTGGCTTTCTCGGGCTTGCCGATGGCGACCGGGTCAGCCGTCGCAGCCTCAAGCTGCGGGTGAAGGGCCCGGCGGATCTGACCCTGCGGCTCGAGGTCAATGGCAAGGAGGTCGGCGGCGACCGGGTGGGGGAACATGCGGTCTGGGAAGGCGGCAACCTTCAGGCCAAGGAATATATCGCCCTGCGGCTCAATCCCGGCGCCAACAAGATCCGGCTGAGCGGCACCGATCCCTTTGGCATCGCCCGCAAATCCGCCGAGATCACCATCACCGCCCCCGGCGATCCGGCGCGGATCGAGATTGTCGCCCCGGCCGAGGCCCAGGCCGCCCCCGGCAGCGCGATCCCGGTGCTGGTGCGCATTCTCGACGCGCGCGGCAACCCGGCGCAGGCCGCCGCCGTGGTGACGCTGATGGCGCGCAACGCCGAATGGGACGTGACCGACATCCGCGACGATCAGCCCGGGGTGCAGGTCTATCTCGACAATGGCGAGGCGACCTATGATCTGCTGGCGCCGCAGAACGCCGGCCCCGAGACCATCGGCGTGCAAAGCGGCTTTGGCGACGCCAGCACCCGCATCCTGTTCAAGCCCGACCTGGCCGATCGCATTCTGGTCGGCCTGATCGAAGGCGCGGTCGGTCTGCGGGACGGGGCGCTGCACGTCGAGGACACCGCGCTCAGCCCCTTTGAGGACAGCGTTTCAGGCCTGCGCGGCGAGGTCTATCTCAAGGGCCGGATCCGTGGCGACGCGCTGCTGACCCTGCGCTACAGCTCGGATCGCGACACCGAGGACCGGCTGTTCCGCGACATTCGCGCCGATGAATATTACCCGGTCTACGGCGACAATTCCGAACGCGGGTTCGACGCGCAATCCTCGACCAACCTGTTCGTCAAGGTCGAGAAGGGCGCCTCTTACATCCTCTATGGCGATATCGCCATCGAACCCGAGGATCCGGCCTTCAAGCTGGGCGGCTACCGCGATGTGACCACCGGCGTGAAGGCGCATTGGGAAGGCGAGACCGCCCGGGTGACCGTCTTTGCCGCGCGCACGGCGCAGAAAAGCCGCACCGTCGAGCTTCGCGGCCGCGGCATCTCGGGGCCCTATGACATCGACCTGCGCGATTTCCGCGAGGGCTCGGACCTGGTGGAGCTGCTGTTGCGCGACGAAGACACCGGCGAGATCCTGTCGACCACGCGGCTGCGGCGGCTGATCGACTACACGCTGGATTATTTCCGCAACACGATCATCTTTGACACCCCGCTGCGGCAGGCCGACGAGGAGGGCAACCCGATCTCGGTGCGGGTGACCTATCAGATCGAAGGCGAGGGCGACGAGACCTATTGGCTGTACGGTGCCGAAGCCGGGATCGACCTGTCCGAGCGCAGCCGCGCCGGGGTGCGGGTGGTGCGGTCTGACGGGCGCGAGGGCAGCGACGAGCGCTTTGCCATCGATGCCGGCTTTGTCGAACACCAGCTGAGCCGCAACGCCAGCGTCACCGCCGAGATCGCCCGGTCCGAGAATGGACAGGGCGCGCAGGGCACGGCGGCGCGGATCGCCTACGAATACGCCACCGACGAGAGCCGGTTCCAGATCGAGGCCTCGACCGCGAGCGAGGATTTCGCCCCGCCCGGTGCGCCGGTGCGCCCCGGCACGACCCAGGCCAAGCTGTCGTATGAGACCAAGCTGACCGAGACCGCGGCGCTGACCGCCAGCGCGGAATACGTGCAGGACCGGATTGCCGGGACCGAACGCGCCAATGCCGAGCTGGGGGTGCGCCGCAAGATCAGCGAGACCACCCGCCGGACCGACGCGCTGCGCCTGTCGCGCGATCTGCAAGCCGATGCCGACGAGGGCACCGAGCTGCTCTGGGTGCAGAACGCCGAATGGCGGCCCGAGAGCACACCGGGCGTGAAACTCTCCTTCGATCTCGAATTGCCGCTCGTCGGCGTCGAGCAGGGCACGCTGCGGATCGGTGGCGATTACGAGCTGCGCGACGGGCTGCGGATCTTTGGCCAGGCCGAACTGTCCTTCGGGCCGCTGGGCGACGCGCTGACCGATGCGCAGATCGGTGCCGAATACCGCATGACCGAATGGCTGACCGGCCGGTCCGAGATGACCTCGGCCGTCGATCAGGGCACCCGGGTGGTGCAGGGCCTCAATGGCAAATGGGAGCTGAGCGAACGGGTCTCGCTGCGCGCCGGGCTGGAGCACAGCTTTGACCTGGGCGCGGCGGACAGCCGCCTGACCAGCCTGGCGCTTGGGGCCAAGTGGACCTCGGAAGATGGCCGGTGGATCGGCGAGGCCGCGTTTGACCAGACCGTCGAGTCGGCCGGCTATACCGCGTTTACCGATCTTGGCCTGGCCGGGCAGGTCTCGCCCGATCTGACCTTGCTGGCGCGCAGCCGCTACGCCTTTGACGGCCGCGACGGCGCCGACAAGCACCGGCACCGGCTGCGCACCGGCATGTCCTATCGGCCGAAAAACGAGGCGCGGGCCAATGTGCTGGCCTGGTACGAGAACCGACTCGAGGTGAACACCATCCGCAGCGTCGATCATCTCTGGTCGGTCGCCGGCACCTGGGACGCCAACCCGCGGCTGCGGCTGAACGGCAAATACGCCGGCCAGTACAGCGCCCAGGGCTTCGAGAACGGCGCCGATGCGACCGGGCTGATGCAGCTGGTGCAGGCCGGGGTGACCGGCGAGGTGATCGCCAACCGGCTCGAGGCCTCGGTCAATGCCTACCACATGTGGGACAACAGCGGCTTTTCCAGCCAGGCGCTGGGGGTCGAGGCGGGGCTGGTGGTGGATGAGGGGGTGATGGTATCGCTGGGGTATACCCACGCCCGCGAAACCCTGCCTTATGACAGCGCCATCTTCGAGGACGGGTTTTACCTCAAGCTGCGGCTGAAGCTGGACGACAGCCTGTGGGACCAGCTCGACCGGTTTCTCGGCGGCTGACGGCCCCGGCGATCGCAAGGCCATGCGCCCCCGCAGCGATGCGGGGGCGTTTTTGCGAGAGGGCGTCGGAGCCCGGGTCTCGGCCGCTTTGAATACATTGATCGAGCATTTGTCGCGATGTTGCCGGTGTTTGGCGGAATATGCATCCGTTCTTGAAATACGGATACGTTCATGCTACGAATATGTCATATGGGAGGGTATCCGCGTTTTTTGGATACAAAGCACGCATCAGCAGGGCTGCGGCGTTCGCGCCGGCGTGGCGGATCAGAAACAAGGGGAGGAGGCCGGCATGAGCACCATGGACCGGATTGTAGAGACCGGGATCTTTGTGGATGGCGCGGCGCGCCCGGCATCGAACGGGGCGACCTATGACCTGTTCAACCCGGCGCGGCCGGCAGAGCTGGTGGGCCATGCGGCGGCGGCCACGGCCAGGGATGTCGAGGCCGCTGTCGGCGCGGCGCATGCGGCCTTTCCGGCCTGGGCCGATCTGGGCTTTGCCGAACGCGCGCGCCTGTTGCGCGAGGTGGCCGGGGCGCTGACGGCGGATGAGGCAGATGTGCAGTTCCGCTCGCGGCTCTTTACCCGCGAACACGGCAAGATCGCCCGCGAGACCCTGTTGGAGATGTCGCGGCTGGGGGATCGCTTCATGCAGGCCGCCGCCTATGGCGAGCGCATGGCGATTGACGAAAAGATGGGCCCGGCCGAGGCCGGCCCGGCGTTCGACACCATCATCACCCGCCAGCCGCGCGGGGTGGCGGCGCTGATCGTGCCGTGGAACTGGCCGCTGTCGATCCTCGGCGCCAAGCTGCCGCAGGCGCTGGTGACCGGCAATACCGTGGTGGTCAAGCCGGCGGAAAACTCGGCGCTGGCGCCGATGCTGACCTTGCAGATCATCGCGAAACTTCTGCCGCCCGGCGTGGTCAATGTGCTCACCGGATCGAGCCGCGAGATCGGCGATGTGCTGACCGGCCATCCGTTGGTGCGCAAGGTGAACTTCACCGGCTCGGTGCCGGTGGGCAAACACGTGATGAAGGTCGCGGCCGAGAACCTGACGCCGGTGACGCTGGAGCTGGGCGGCAATGACGCGGCGCTGATGCTGGAAGACATCGAGTTGAACGACGCGGTGTTCGACAAGATGTACTGGGCCGCCTTCGCATCTTCGGGCCAGATCTGCATGGCGCTGAAGCGGATGTATGTGCATGAGAGCCGCTATGACGAGGTGGTCGATGGCTTTACCGCCGCCTGCGAGCGGGCGGTGGTGGGCGACGGGCTCTTGCCCGAGACGACCATGGGGCCGGTCAACAATGCCAGACAGCTGAAGGTGGTGACCGACATGATCGCCGAGGCCCGCGCCAGCGGGGCGGAGCTGCGCGAATGCGGGCAGGTGCCGGACCCGGCGCTTTATGACGGTGGCGGCTATTTCCAGAAGCCGGTGCTGGTCTATGATGCCGATCCCGGCCTGTCGATCGTGCGCGAGGAACAATTCGGCCCCTGCCTGCCGATCATGAAGTTCCGCAACGACGACGAGGCCGTTGCGCTGGCCAATGACAGCGAATTCGGCCTCTGTTCGTCGGTCTGGACGCCGGATGCCGAGCGCGCGCTGCGCGTCGCGCGTAGGCTGGAGGCGGGCTATACCTATCTGAACGGCCATGGGCCGATGGCGCAGGACGGGCGCGGGCCGTTTGGCGGCGTCAAGAACTCGGGCATCGGGCGCAATCTGGGCTATGACGGCGTGCTGGCCTTTACCGAGGCGCATTCGATTTCCGGGCCCGGGGGCTTTCTGCTGTGAGCGCCGCGCGCCAAGACACCCCGCCGGCGTTCTGGGCCATCGCCACCGAGCGCAGCGTCGTGATCCGGGCCGCGCGCATCGCGCTGGTGGTGGGGGTGGTGCTGGCGCTCATCAACCATGGCCACCGGCTGATCGCCGGCGCGATAGACGGCGCCGCGCTGGCCCGGATCGGGCTGACCTTTCTCGTGCCCTATTGCGTATCGACCTATTCCTCGGTGCTGGCGGTGCGCGACAGGATGCAGCGGGTCTGACGGGAACCAAGGGAACATCGATATGAAAGATCTCAAGAACTCCATGTCGGGCGGCGAGCTCTTGCTGCGCAGCCTGAAGGCGCAGGGCATGGATCATTTCCTTGCCAATGCAGGCAGCGATTTCGCCCCGATCGTCGAAGCCTATGCGCGGGTGGGCAGCGGCTCGCCCGATCTGCCGGAACCGGTGATCGTGCCGCATGAATCGGCGCTGGTGGGCATGGCGCATGGCTATTGGCTGGCGACCGGGCGGCCGCAGGCGGCGATGGTGCATGTCAATGTCGGGCTGGCCAATGCGGCGATGGCGATGATCAATGCCCGCGCCGACGATGTGCCGGTGCTGCTGATGTCGGGCCGCACGCCGCTGACCGAACACGACCGCCCCGGCGCCCGGCGCACGCCGATCCAGTACGGGCAGGAGCAATTCGATCAGGCGTCGCTGGTGCGCGACGTGGTGAAGTGGCATTTCGAGCTGCGCTACCCGGAAACGGTTCCGGCGCTGCTGTCGCGCGCGCTGGCCGTCGCCAAGAGCGCGCCGGAAGGGCCGGTGTACCTCAGCCTGCCGCGCGAGCCGCTGACCGAGCTGACCGGCGCCGATGTCGCGGCCGATCCGCTTCAGGCGCCGTCGCGGGCCGGGGCGGCGGCGGCGGAGGACATCGCCACCGCCGCCGGCTGGCTGGCGGCGGCGGAAAATCCGCTGATCATCTGCCAGCGCGGCGATCCCGGCGGTAGGGTGGCGGCGGTGCTGGAGCATCTGGCCGAGGCGCATGACCTGCCGGTGGCCGAGGTCTTTGCCACGCGCAAGGTGTTTCGCGGCACCCATCCGATGGCGGTCGGGCCGGATCTGTCGCAGCGGCTGCCGGAGGCGGATGTGGTGCTGGTGGTCGATGCGCCGGTGGCCTGGATCGAACATCACAACCGCCCCCGCGCCTCGGCCAAGGTGATCCATGTCGGGCCGGACCCGCTGCATGCGCGGATGCCGATGCGGTCGTATCGCACCACGCTGGGGCTGGCGGGCGATACCGCCGCCACGCTGGCGGCGCTGGATGCGGCGCTCGAGACCGTGCCGGCCAGGGCGCGGGACAGCGCGGCCATCGCGGCGGACCACGCGGCCTATCTGGCCCGCGTGGCCGGGGCGGCCCGGGCCGGATCGACCGGCACCGCCAGCAAGGCGTACGTGGCCGCATGTGTCTCCGGCATTCTGGGCGAAACCGGGGTTGTGGTGTCGGAGCGGGGCGCGCCGGCGCCGTTTTATCCCGAGCTTGGCGCCAACCGGTTCTTTGGCAACACGCCCGCCGGCGGGTTGGGCTGGGGCGGCCCGGCGGCCTTGGGCGTGCAGCTTGCGGATCGCGACCGGCTGGTGGTCTGCGTGGTGGGCGACGGGTCGCATCTCTTTGCCAATCCGGTGGTCTGCCACCAGGTCGCCAAGGCCAATGCGCTGCCGGTGCTGACCGTGGTGCTGAACAATTCCGGCTGGGACGCGGTGCGGTTGTCGGCGCTGGAGGTCTATCCCGAGGGTGTGACCTCGGGTGCGGCGCAGGTGCCTTTGACGGAATTCGGGGCGAACCCGGACCATGCGCAGGTGGCCGAGGCCTGCGGGCTCTGGGCGCGCCGGGTGGACCGGGCCGAGGATCTGCCGGCCGTGCTGCAAGAAGCGGTGACGGTCATCCGCGACCAGCGTCTGCCGGTGCTCCTGGATGTGGCGGTGCGGCCGGAGTGAGGCGCGCGGCCGGCGCCGAATTGACCGGCACCGGCCCCGCCGGATCGGATGACGAGAGGCGGCGCCCGAAGCGAGCTGCGAAGGCGGGGCCTTTTGCTTATCATGCCACGCGGGGGACCAGCGGCAAAGCCGCCGCGCCGGGCCGCAATTCCGGGCCTGCCCGATCTAGAGATCAAGCTCCAGAACGCCGTCCTTTTCCGCCGCCCGCGACTGGCACAGGATGATCCCGGAGGCGCGCTGCGCCTTGGACAGTACGAAATCGCGGTGCTCGACCGCGCCCGAGACCAGCCCGCATTTGCAGACCCCGCAGATGCCGTCGGCGCATTTGATGTCGATGGGATAGCCGTTATCCACCAGCACATCCGCCGCCGTCTTGTCCGCCGGGACGGTGAGCCGCTTGCCGGATCTGGCCAGCCTGATCTCGAAATCGTGGTTCACGTAATCGGGCTGCTCGGGCACCGAGAAATATTCCAGGTGCCGCGCCTCTTCCGGGACGCCGGCTTCGGCGGCGGCGTCGATCACGGCGCGCATGTAGCGGTCGCCGCCGCAGGTATAGACATGCCAGCCGGGCGCGTAGCGCCGCATGATGGCGGCAAGGTCGACGCGGCTGCCTTCGTTCGAGATGTGGAGCTGAACCTTGTCGGCCCAGGCAAAGCCCTCGATATCGGCCAGAAAGCCCATCGTGTCGCGGGACCGGCCGGAATAATGCATCTCGAAGCTCCGGCCCTCGGCGTGCAGCTCATGCGCCATGGCGAGCATCGGGGTGATGCCGATGCCGCCGCCCATCAGCACCGAATGGCTGGCCTCGGGCGCCAGCGGGAAATGGTTGATCGGTTTCGACACGAAGACCCGGCGGCCCTCGTTGAAAATCCGGTGCAGCAACTTGGAGCCGCCCCGGCCGGCGTCTTCGCGCAGCACGGCGATCTGAAAACGGTCGCGGTCGGCGGGATTGCCGGACAGGGAATACTGGCGCAGGAAATCCGGCGCGACGACAATATCCAGATGCGCGCCGGCGCGCCATTCGGGCAGCGGCTGGCCATCGACCGGGCGAAACTCGTATTTCGTCACGCCCTGGGCCATGATCTCGGCCCTGGAGATCGTGACCTGGATGACCGGGCTTTCGCCATCGGCGGTGTATTTGTGCAGGAAGGGCTCGAGCGTGCCCTCGGCGGCGCGGCGCTGGTATTCCTCGGCGGTGATCATCGCCTGATAGGCCTCGATCCCGGCTTCGCGGTCCATCGGAAAGGGGTAGGGATGCGGCGGCGGCGCCAAGGGCGCGGGATAGACGGCCAGGGTCTGATCTTCGTATTTCAGATCCAGGTCGGTTTGCAGCGACCGGGTGTTGACCGGCTTGTCGGTGGGGCGATAGGCGCCATCGGCCTGCAATTCGAGATCCCACCACCATTTCTTGACCGGGTTCAGCGATCCGTTTTCGACGTAATCATCGAGCTTGGCCAGAAGCGGTGCGGCCCCGGGCATGTTCATCGCGGCCCAGCGGAACGGCTTTTCCGCAAACAGGCCTTCGAGGTTCCAGGGGCAGGTTTTCATGCAGCGCCCGCACATCGCCCCGCCCGGCGTGGTGATCCGGTAGGTGGTGCATTTCTGGCTGTCGCTCTTCCAGATCTCATAGCCGTTGAACATCAGTTTCGGCCCGGCGGTGATCGCCCCCGAGGGGCATTCGCGGGCGCATTTGTTGCAGCTCTTGCAGAACCTTTGCAGCCCGAAATCAATCGGCTTGTCCGGGGTCATCGGCAGATCGGTGGTCACCACCCCGGATTTCAGCCGGGGGCCGAGAAACGGGTTCAGGATCACCTCGCCGATGCGGCTGACCTCGCCCAGCCCGGCCAGCAGCAGGAGCGGCGGTTGCAGCACCTCGCCATCCATCACCGTATGCGCCTTGGCCTTGTAGCCGAGGTTGCGGATCTGTTTGGCGATCACCCCGCCGAGGAGCGAAAACCGCAGGTAGGCGCGCATCGATTGCGCCACGGCGATCCAGTCGTCGCCGGATGAGCCTTCCATGGTCTCATAGCCCTGGTCGACGATCATGCTGATCGCCTGGTCATGGTCGGGCCGGATCGGTTCGCCGCGCGCGTCGTGGCTGTACCACGTCCACTCCGGGCAGCGGGAAATGCCCACGGCATCGAGGCCGAGGAAATAGCTGGTGGCCTTGATCAGATCGGCGGCGGCCTCGGGCGCGATCCGGGCCTTGTCGGGCGCGGGGTCACCGTCCTGCAACAGCGTAAAGGCGCCAAGCGCCCGGCGCTGCGCGGTGGAGGGCGCGGCCTTGAACACGTAATGCCCGCCACGGGCGCCGTCCTGCACATGTTTGCCGAGATCGCCGAACACCGACCGGGCGAACATGTCGGCGCGCTTGGGCACGCGGGCGACATTGGCCTCGTCGATATAGGTGGTGGGGGTGTCCACGCGGTTCAGCGTTTCGAAGGGATGCGCGCCATCGACAAAGCGGCGGGTGCGGTAGGGCAGGGCGTTGGAGGCGTTCTTGGCAAAGCCGCGCCCCAGCTTCCAGGCGGTGCCAAAGGCGGTTTTGGGCTGCTGTTCCAGCGGCACCAGCGGCAGATCGGGGGCGAGTTCAAAGCTGGTGGTGATGGCGGACAGGCCAAAGCGCGTGCCGATATAGGGATGGGTCAGCACGCCGTTTTCGACCGTGGCCAGCCCCGCCGCGACCGCCAGCCGGTTGAGATCGACGTCGGCGCAGGAGGCGGTATGCGCCCGCGCGTCATGGCCCAGAACACGCAGGTAATTCGCCAGCACCGAGGCGGTTTCCGCCGCCAGCAGCGCCGCGCGATGGGCGTAAGCCTCTTTGAACCAGGCGGTGCCGGGCTCATCGGGGCGCGGGTCCCGCGGGTTTTCATAGAGAAAGACGACGGCATGGGTGTGGCCGTCGATCGAGGAGGGCGGCGCCTCGGCGGACTCCTTGAGATCGGCCATGATCTGATCGATGCCGGCGGCCAGGGTCTTGGTCTGGCGGGTTTTCAGCTGTTGCGCCAGACGCGCGACATCGGGGTTCTGGTGCGGCTCGGGCAGGCGCGCGGCCCGGGGCAGGGCGCAGACCCCGGTGACGGCGGCATCGGAAAAGTAGGAGAACGCCTTGATATGGTTGGCGCGCTCGAGCGGGTCGGTCGGGCATGCCGCCATCGCGGGGTTGACGATGCCGTCGCGGATCACGTCCAGCATGGCCTGATGCTCGCGCATGGCATTGACGATGCAATGGGGCCTGTCCGACCGGTCGAAGGACAGCGGCACAAAGGCCGGAACCTGCGCCAGATCCGGCAGGGTCCAGCTGCGCGCCAGCAGTTCCGAAGGATAGCGGCCCATGTGGACGGGGCGGTTCTTGTCGGAGAACAGACGGATGCCCATGGCGTGCCTCTTGTGTCGGGTAAAAGATTGCCTGAGTTTATAGTTGCCATGGTTAATCAAATAATGCAAATTGAATTTGCGGCACCCTGCCGGCTCGGATGACGGAGGCCCTTGTGCGCGAAGAGACAGTCGAAGATCGGCAACTGGCCGAGTATGCCTTGCGGCAGCAGCTCGGCTTCAAGCTGAGCCGGACCTCGCGCCTGATGCAGCAGCGGCTGGAGGCGGTTCTGGCGCCGCAGGGGCTGACGCGGTTGACCTGGTGCGTTCTGAGCAGCATCGGGCTGGAGGGGATTTCGACGCCGTCGGGCATTGCCGACAACCTGGGTGTGACGCGGCCGATGCTGTCACGGTTGATCAAGGCGATGTCCCGCGACGGGCTGATCGAGATCACGCTTGATCCCGACGACGGCCGCAACCGGCAGCTGAGGCTGACCGCCGCGGGCCGCAGCAAGCTGATGGCCTGCAAGCCGCTGGTTCAGGACAACAATACGCATTTTTCCCGCAAGCTCACGGCGGCGCAGATGCAGGCCCTGCATGAACTGGTGGACCTGCTGATCGACGGTGAGACGCCGTATCTCGACAGCCTGTGAGCCCGGGGCGGTGATGCCAGCCCGCGCCCGGGACGATAAAGCCCGGCGCCTTTCGGTGCCGGGCTGCCCGCTTGGGTGCCTTCGTATTTTGTTTTTGCTTGGGCGCCTGAAGCTCCGGGGGCCGGTCTGGAGGGCCGCGCTCCGGAAGAGGCAGAAGGCAGGCAAGCCGGGCTGTCCGTGACACCAGGGGCGGTGGTCAGCGCGCCTCGAGAGGGGCGAAACCGGGGTGAAAGGCCTGGGTGCGGTCGGGTTCGGACGGGGTGAAGATGCCGAGCATCGGCCCCATCAACGGCGCCAGGAGGAAGGGCAGCTGGCCAGCGACGGCGTAGATCACCAGCGACTGGAACATGCCGTAGTCGCAGAGAAAGGCGGTCAGGCCGCAGGCGCCGCCGAGGGCGATGGAGAGGAGAAGCAGAACCAGGATCATGTGCGTGCCATCCCGCCGAATTCGGGCGCCCAGAGGTTGAGTTCGGACCGGCGGATCATTTCCGGGGTGCCGAAGTGGCTTTGCGAGGCGTAGCCCTCGGCGGTGCCGAGCTGTTTCTGTTGCAGAAAGGCGAGGGCTTTGACGCGGCCTTGCCGGGCTTTGTTGATGTAGTTGGTCATGGTCTCTGGCTCCCTTGGTGTCTGAGCGGTTGAGATCACATTACCAAGGGAAACGGCCGCGATCCGGGTCGCGAATGCGTAGAGATCCGAGCAGAGGGCGCGCCGGCTATCCTTTGGGGCATGCCGTCATGGCCGCCTGCACAGCGCAAGGCGTCAGTACCACATGTCCTCTTTCGATGCCTTCTCACGGGCGATGAAATCGCGCAGCGCCATGTCGGTGTCGAAATCGAGCGGGGGCGCCTGATAGTCATGCAGGAGCTGTTTCCAGCGGGCATTGGCGCGGACGGCGTAATCTTCCGCGCCCTGTTCGTCCCAGGTTTCCCAGGGCTGGTCGTCGTTCAGCCCGCTGTCCCAATAGGCGGTCTGGTAGTGGCGCAGGGTGTGATCGGTGCCGAAGAGATGTTCGCCCGGCCCGTATTGCGCCAGCGCCTCGACGCCGAGGCTGTCGTCGCTGACCTCGACCCCGCCGAGATAGGCGTGCAGCGCGCCGCACATGTCGCAATCCATCACGAATTTCTCGTAGGACATCGACAGCAGCCCGTCGAGGAAGCCGGCGGAATGCAGGATGTAATTGGCGCCGCATTGCACCGCCGAGAGCATCGACATCATCGCCTGTTGCATTGCCTGGCCGTCAGGGCGCTTGGAGGTGCTGAAATTGCCGGCGCAGCGCAGCGGCAGGCCCAGCCGCCGGGCGAGCTGACCCAGGACCAGCGATCCCAGGGCCGGTTCCGGCGTGCCGAAGGTGGGGCTGCCCGAGCGCAGCGACATCGACGACAAAAACCCCGCCAGCACCGCCGGGGCGCCGGGGCGCACCAGTTGGGTGAGGGCGCAGCCGACCATGGATTCCGCCAGGCTCTGGGCCACCGCGCCGGCCATGGTCAGCGGCGCGACCGCGCCGCCGAGCAGGAAGGGCAGGATGATCGAGCCCTGGCCCGCGCCGGCATATTCGCGGATGCCGCGGGTTGTCACCCCGTCGAGCACCAGCGGCGAAGTGGTGTTGAAATTTCCGATAATGACGCAATGGCGGTCGACGAAATCGGCGCCGAACAGCAGGCGGCACATCTCGATCGAATCCGCCGCCCGTTCCGGCGCGGTGATCGAGCCGAGAAACGGCCGGTCGGAATAGCGGATGTGGCTATAGACCATGTCGAGATGGCGTTTGTTCACCGCCACGTCGGTCGGTTCGCAGATGGTGCCGCCGGAATGGTGCAGCCAGGGCGAGGACTGGCCGAGCTTGATCAGGTTCTGGAAATCCTCGAGCGTGCCGTAGCGCCGGCCCCGGTCGAGATCCATCACGAAGGGCGAGCCGTAGGAGGGGGCAAAGACCACCGCATCGCCGCCGATCTCGACATTCCGGGCCGGGTTGCGGGCGTGCTGGGTAAAGCGCGCGGGGGCGGTTTTCAGCAGCGCGCGGATCAGCCCGGGCTCGAAGCGGATGCGCCAGCGGTTCTCGCCATGATCGGTGACCACGCCGCCGGCCTTGCGAAACAGCTCCACGGTCTCGGGATCGTCGCGGAACTCGATGCCGATCTCGGCGAGGATGCGGTCGGCGGCGGCCTCGATCCGCGTCAGGCTGGCCGGGTCGAGGATGTCGTAGGGGGGCGTCCTGCGGCGGATGAAGGGCACATGCAGATGCGGGTTCTGGCCCGGCGCGGCGCTGCGTTCGGGCCGGGTTTTGCGGCGGGACTTGCGGACGGGTCTGTCGGTGCGGTCGAGCATGGCGGCGGCGCTCCTTTGCGGTTGCGCGACAGTTTCGGCCCGGCCGGGGCGGGCTGGCAATCGCAAAAATATTCGGCTATGACTTAGATTGATTGAGTCATGATCCCGTCACGGCACAGCATGATCGCGGATCGTGGCCCCCTTGCACAAGACAGGTTCATGTCGCAAAGCCCCTATGATCTGCCGCCCCTGACCGCGCTTGCCAGTTTCGAGGCCGCGGCGCGGCATGAGAGCTTCAAGGCCGCCGCGCAGGAGCTGAACGTCACCCCGGCGGCGATCAGCCATCAGGTCAAGGCGCTGGAGGCCGAGCTGCGGCAGGTGCTGTTTCGCCGCCATCATCGCGGGGTCAGCCTGACCGAGACCGGCGCCTATCTGCTGGTGGCGCTGCAACGCGGCTTCGAGGAAATGGCCGGGGCGGTGGATCAGCTGCGGTCGCGGGCGACCCGGCCGGCGGTGACGATCCGGGCCACAACCGCGGTCAGCGCGCTCTGGCTGACGCCGCGACTGGGGGCATTCTGGCGCGCGCATGGACATATCACCGTGGCGCAGAATGTCAGCGATCTGGACAGCGGCGGCGAGGACAGCGACCTGGCGATCCATTACGGCGACATGGCGCGCGACAGCGGCGATTGCCGGCTGCTGATCCACGATTGCATCAAGCCGCTGGCCAGCCCGCGCTTTGCCGCCCGGCATGCGGTGCGGCGGGTGGCGGATTTCGAGCGGCTGCCGCTGGTCCATGTCGACCGGGCCGAGACCGGCTGGACCTCGTGGCGCGACTGGTGCCGGGCGCTGGGGCACGAGGGGCCGGTGGGCGGCGGGCTGCGGGTGAACAATTACGTCATCGGCTTGCAGGCCGCCGAGGACGACATGGGCGCGGTGCTGGGCTGGGAGGGGTTGACGGCGGGGCTGGAGCGCGCCGGGCGGCTGGTGCCGCTGCTCGATGTGAGCGTGCCCTCGCCGCTGGATTTCTACATCAAGGTCAGCCCGCATGCCTCGCATCAGGCGCATCTGCTCTGTGACTGGCTGGTGGGCGCCGGGGCGGCGCCCTGACCGCGCCGCCCCGGGGGCATCCTAGCGGCGGGTGAACCTGTCGGGCGTCGGGCTGAACATGCCGGGAACACGGCCCTGGCCGATGTGGCGGGGATCGGCCTCCGACGGCGCGAGGCTCCGGGTCAGGATCTCGCGCGGGGTGCCGGGGGCGCCGGTGAGCAGCTTGGCCATCGCGGTTCTGAGTGCGAAGGGCGCGGCGAAGCTGGTGCCGCGAACCGCGACCGTGCTGCCGCTGTAGGTGCCGGTGACCAGGATGTCGGGCCGGATGTCGCTGGCTTCCGACACGGCGGCGCAGGTGGGTTGCGCCGGATCGGGCCCGGCGCTGGCCGAGGAAAACGCCGAGACGCTGGCATCGGACGCGCGGCAGGAGCCGGCGGTGATGACCCCGCGCGAGCCGGCGGCGGCCGAAAGCGTGCCGAAGCGTTTGATCGGCGCGGTCCCGGTGTCGCCGGCGGGGCGGCGGCCCTCGGCGTCAAATCGCAGATAGGCCGGGTGTTCGAGATAGGCTTGGCGGCCGGCGGGGGCAAAGCCCTCGGGGGTTTCGCCGCGTTCGACCCAGAGGGCGACCTGATCGGCGAACCCCTGTTCGGCCGGGCCGAGGCGCAGGCGCCAGAGGCCTTCGGGCGCGGTGCCGGGCCGGCCCTGGCCATCGGCGGTGGCGGGGATGGCCAGGGTGAGCCTGCGGCGTTCGTGGCCCTGGGCGCCCGGCACGGCGCGCGGCAGGCTGCGCTGGCAGTAGAGCCGGGCCACTGTCTGGCCGCGCATGGCGTAATCATAGGCATGACCGGGGCGGAAGCCGCCCTGTGGCGGGTCCAGCCTGGTGCCGTCGGGCAGGGTGAGCGAGAGGCCGACCGGAAAGCCCGACCCCCCGGCGGGCGCCGCCAGGTCGCTCCAGAGCTGCACGAAACTGGCGCTGCGGTCGTCGGGCTGGATGGCAAGGCCGATGTCGCATTTCGCGCTGTCGGCGAGGTCGGCGGCGGTGAGCCTTGCGTGGGTGGCGCTTTGCAGGCTGTTGCCGGCGGCGGCGGCGACGGCGCGGATCTCGCCGGCGTCGAGCCTGCGGTCGAACTCGGCGCTGAGCCCGTCAAGGCCGTCATGCCGCCCGGCAAAGGTGCCGAACGAATGGGTGACAAGGTAATCCGGCGCCGGGCGGCCGGCGATCGCCTCTTGCAGCCGGTGATACCAGAGCCAGTTGAGCCCGGAGATCACGTAGAGATCGTGCAGGTGGCCGTTGGTGCGCGCGACCGAGGCGGCGGGAAGCTGGATGCCCATCAGATCGACGCCGTCAAGGCCGGCCTCGGGGGCCTCGGGATCGGTGCCAAAGGCCACATGCCCGACCGCCGTGCCATGCGAGGCGCGTTTCTTCAGGTGGTGGTGATCGGGGCCGTCGGCGGCGAGGCCGAGGCTTTCGTACAGGTCGGCTTCGGTGCGATAGGGGCTGTCTGTCAGTTCGTGCAGGGCGCGGTTGATCCGGGCGGCGTCAAGCGCGGTGCCGATGCCGGGGCTGTCGTCCAGCCCGTCGCCCTGGGCCCAGAACCGGATGAAGCGGCTGCGCAGGCTGGCGGTCTTCGGGGTGCGGCGGCGGAACACCTGATTGGCGAAACCGATGGCGTGATCGATGACGACGCCGACCGGCGGCGCCTCGGACGGGCGCGGGGGCAGGGCGGTGCCCGCGGTCAGCGCGGTTTCGAGCGGGGCGAGCAGGGCGGTGTCGGAGCCCTCGGGCGGCAGGCAGCCGCGCACCGGGGTCAGCCCGGTGTCGCCGCGCAGGATCTGCGCCGAGGTGACGGCGAGCGCGGCGTTTTCCGGTCGCGGCAGATGGCGTTCGAGCGGCGATTGCAGCAGGTCGCCGCGCAGAAAGAGCAGCAGTTCGGTTCTGGCCGCCTCGCCGGCGTGGATGGCGCGCATTAGCGCGGCAAAGGCATAGGCGGCATCATGCGGGGTGACGACAAAGGGCGCGCTGCCCCCGGCGGGGGCCGGCCGGGTCAGCGCCTGCCAGGCTGCGTGCGCCCGGGAGAGGAAGGCGCCGAGCGGCGTCGTCTTGCCGCTGACCGAGAGCTCGAGCGCGACGATCTGGGGATAATAGCGGTCGGGCCGGGGGGCCCCGATCTCGGCCGCGCCCGGCGGGCTGGCGTACCAGAGCTCGTAGGGATGGCGGTGCGCCTCATCCGCGTCGAGCGGGGTTTCTGTCCAGCCGGGCATCTCAGGTCCATTCGTCCTGGGCGGCGGCAAAGAGCGCGGCGAGCAGCGGCGCGGGGGCGACGCTGGCGACCTCGCTGGCGTCGTAGTGATCGGCGGTGCCGCCGGAAAAGGCGGCGTCGAGATCGTCGAGCGAGAGCTTCGCCCCGGCCAGTGCGGCGGTCTGCGCCTTGACGCCGATGCAGTGATGGCCGCCGAGCGCGCCGGCGCGGTGCAGCAGCATCCGGGCCAGGCTGCGGCCCAGGGCGGCGCCGCAGATGTTGTCGACGTGGAAATGCACGCCGGCAACCACGCGGTTGTGGGCGATGCGCGCGGCCTGAAGCGTCATCTGCTCGCCATAGGCGGCCCGGTCGCCGCTGGCGCCGGAAACCAGGCTCAGCACCTCGGCGATGGCAAAGGCCTCGGTGGCGTGACCAGAGGGAAAGGCGCTATGCGCCGGCGCGGTGATCATCGGCTGGATCTGGGCGTCGTATTCCTGTGGCCGGCGGCAGGCGAGGCCGTTTTTCAGCGCCTTTTCCACCGCCACCACCGGCAGCATCACCGCCTGCAACAGCTCGATGGTCCATTTGTGCCGCGCCAGGTTGAGCGACAGCGGCATCGCGAGGAAGGACAGGATATCGGTGGTCTGGGCAAGGATTTCGGGCGCCCGGTCGCCGCGCAGATCGGCGGCGGCCTTGATGTCATCGACCTGCGCCGTGAACCCGGCCTCGCTCGGCCGGTCGGTGTGAAACAGCTTGGCGCCGCCGACGGTGACGCTGGCGGTTTCGGCCGCGACGTCGAACGCCACGTCGAGGCCCGACATGGTGTCGACAAAGACCGCCGATTGCCGCGAGCCGGGATCCCAGCGGAACAGGTTCTCGGGGCTGTTCATCGGCAGATGGGTGGGGGTGTGGGCCGCCGGCTGACGGGCGCCAACCACCCCGTCACGCGCCAGCATCATCGCGCCCGAGGCCGCGCCGGGCACCGCTTCGAGACCGATATTGCCGATGTTTCCAATATTGCCGATGTTTCCGATATTCCCGATGTTGCCGATATTGCCGATGTTTCCAATATTCCCGATGTTTCCGATATTCCCAATATTGTTCAATGACATGGCTCTTCCCTTGGTTGACTATCTGGGCCGTAGAAAAAATGATCGGCCCGCCCGAACGAATCCGTTAAGAATTCGTTTATAAGCGATTAATTTCTCAACCATGCAGGTCGGGCAAGGCCCCGAATTGCGAATTTTTAACGCTTTTGCTGGGGTAAGCGCCTTGTTTTGTGATATCTTTTGAACAATCCGACGCGAGGAACAAGTGATTTGAACGAACTCGCACAGACACCGGGGGGGGACGGTTCGGCTGCGCGGGCGGCAGAGCTGCGCGTCGGCTTGTTCGGCCCGTTCCGCATCACCGATGCCGCCGGCGCGGACCGCACGCCCAAGGGCGCCAAGGCCAAGGCGCTTGTCGCCATGGTGCTGATGGCGCCGGATCAGTGCCGGTCGCGGCCCTATCTGGCGCAGAGCCTGTGGTCGGACCGGGCGCAGGCCCAGGCGCTGGCCAGCCTGCGGCAGGCGATCAGCGAAATCCGCAGCGCGCTTGGCCCCGCCGCCGACGCCTTTCAGGCCGACCGCAAGGCGGTGGCCTTTCGTCCCGGCGCGGTCGAGACCGATATCGACGCGGCGCACGAAAAGACCGCGCAGGGCCTGCCCTTTCTCGAGGATGTCCAGAGCACCGATGGCGCGCTGTCGGAGTGGCTGGCGCAGATGCGCGGCCAGTTCAGCCTGCAGGAACGGCTGGCGCGGCGGCTGCCGGTCGAGATCCGCAGCGCCGGCTCGGCCGACGAGATGCATCACCGGCTGCTGACGCATGGCATCGCCAATTCGATCGGCGACTGGTGCGCGCTGCGCATTGCCGCCATCGCCGACGATCCCGACAGGCTGGCGCGCAATGGCCCCGAGGATCTGGCGCAATATCTGCTCTCGACCCGGGTCGAGGCCAGCGGCGAGCGGGCGGCGGCGCATGTGGCGCTTGCCGAGGGTGAACCCTATGCGCCGAAATGGTCGATGTCGGCGGCGATCACCGCCGATCCGGTAGCGCTGCTCGACGATTCCGAGATGCTGCGGCTGGTCAACCGCACGGTCGAGCGCACCATGCTCGATCTGGCGCCGGGCCATGCGGATGCGGCGACCAATGATTACCTGGCCGCCGGCACGCTGGGCGCGGTGCGGCTGATCTTTCGCAATCGGCCCGGCGATCTCAAGCTGGCCAAGACCCAGCTGGCGCGCAACTTCGAAGTGCACCGCAAGGGCATCTACCTGGCCTGGCTGGCCTATGTCACCACGCTGGAGCGCGCCGAGAAGGACTTTCGCGACCAGCGCGCCTTGCAGGAAAACGCCGATGCGCTGTGCCGCAAGGCGCTGGAGCTCGATCCCTATGGCTCGATGACGCTGGCGCTGGTGTCCTATACCTCGTCCTTCATCCTGGGCGACCGGGCGCGCGGCGTCGAGCTGGCCACCCAGGCGCTGGAGATCAACCGTGCCAATCCGCTGGCCTGGCTGTTTCGCGGCGCCGCCTATTCGCTGGAGGGCGATGGCGAGCGCGGTCTGCGCGACAGCGAATATTCCCAGCGCATCCAGGGCGGCGGGTTTTATTCCTATGTGGTCGATACCTTCAGCTGTGCCGCCGCCACCAGCGCCGGGATGCTGGATGATGCGGTGCGCTATGCCGAACGGGCGTCGAAGAAGGCGCCGCTTTACCGGGCGCCGCTGCGCTATCTCACCGCGATCCATGCGGCGCGCGGTGACATGGAGGAGCTGCGGCTGGCGATCCGGCGGCTGCGGCGGCTTGAACCGGAGTTCACCATCGATTCCCTCCGCGACAAGGAATACCCGGTTCCGGGGCTGCGGGCGATCGGGTTGGTCAAATCGGTCTGACGCGGCGGCGCTGTGGCCATTGACGTCTTTTTAACGGCCGCACCGATGGTAACATCCGGGAAAGAATACCTATTCTGAAGTCAGGCTTTGGGCTTTGGGGGCTTGGGTGACTTTGTTTCGGCGCAGTGCTTACCGGAGATGCCGGCCCCTGGCGGGCCGGGGCGAGGCCCGATGACGATCCGGCTGGAGGTCGGCCGCGTCAGTGCCTGCCCGGTCGCGGGCTGTGCCGATCTGGTGCAGGCGCGGCAGGAGGCGAGCAGCCGCTATGCCCTGCTGACCCGGGCGCCACAGCGCGAGATCGAGGAATGCGCGCGCCGGGCGATGACGGCACTGGCCGGCCGGCCGAGCCTGCGGGCGACGCTGGAGACCCGGCTGCGCACGGTGATCGACAGTTCCGGCAAGGGGCTGCGGCTGCGCGCGCGCGAGACGATCCTGCTGAGCGGCGGGCTGTTCCGGGCGCTGTCGGTGCACAGCCGGGGGGCGCAGCTTCTGGGCGCGGCGCAGGGGGCGCAGCTTGTGGCGCGGTCGGGCCGGCTGGTGATCCAGACGCTCTGCGCCGATGATTACGTCGACCGGCAACAAGCGGCGCTGATCTGCCTGGCCGGGCGCTGGTCGTGTTTTCTTCCGCAGGTGGCGGGGCCCGGCGGCGGCTTTTCCCATCGGCGGCTGGTGGCCGCCCGGGCGCTTGGCGCGGCGGCGGTGGCCCTGGACATCGCCGAGGCCGACGAGGACGCCGGGCTGCGCAGGCATCTCGACGCCGCTGCCGAGGCGCTGCACGCGATGCAGGCCGAGGGCGCCGGGCTGCCGGAGAGCCTGGCAGAATGGCGGCAGTTCATGCTCAACGAGCTCGACGCCGAGATCTTTGTCTATGAGCTGCTGATGACGGAATATGCCGCGACCGATTGCCGGATCGCCGATTAGCCGGCGCGGCGCAGCGCCTCGACCTCGCGCGCGAGGCTGTCGGCCAGCGCCGCGACCTCGGCGGCCGCGGTGCCCTGATGCAGCTCCAGCCGCAGGGCGTTGACATAGGCCTGATAGCGCCGCGCCAGGGCCGGGCAATCGCTGTCCTCGGCAATCTCGCCGCGGGCCTTCGCGGCGGCGAAGGCGGCGGCGATCTCGTCGCGCATGGCCGCGAGATAGGCCTGCGATTGTTCGGCAATCGCGGGTTCGGTGCCGCGGGTGTCGACAAAGCTCTTGATCAGCATGCAGGCTTGGGCGTTGGCATCCCCGGGCGAGAGCGCGGCATAGGCCCGCAGATGATCGGCCAGCGCCTGAAGCGGCGATTCCGCCGCGACGATCCGGTCGCGGAACTGGCCGCGAAACCGGTCGAAATAACGCTGCATGGCCAGGAGATAGAGGTTCTCCTTGCTCTGGAAGGCGGCATAGATGCTGCCCGGTTTCATCGCCAGCGCGGCCTCGAGATCCTTGAGCGAGGTGGCGTGATAGCCCTTGTGCCAGAACAGCCCCATCGCCGCCTCAAGCGTGGTGTCGCGGTCATAGGGCGCGGCGCGCGGCATGGGTCAGGCCTCTTGCTGGGTCAGATGGGTCAGGATGCGGGCATAATTCTCTTCGCCCTGGGCGCCGGTGACAAGATGTTTGCTGTCGAACACCATGGCAGGCACGCCGCGCACCCCCTGTTGCAGCCAGAAACGCTCATGCTCGCGGGTGATATCGGCAAAGCGACCGTCCGCCAGAACCGCCAGCGCCTCGGCGCGGTTGAGACCGATTTCGCCGGCGACATCGGCCAGCACCTGCGGATCCGAGAGATCGCGGCGGTGGGTGAAATGCGCGCTGAACAGCGCCATCTTCAGCGCCTGTTTCCGGCCCTGTTCGCCGGCCCAGTGCAGCAGCTGATGCGCCGCGAAGGTGTTGTGCATCCGCATGTCCTCGGCAAAAGAGAAGGTAAAGCCGAGGCTTTCGCCCAGCTCGGTCATCTGCGCCCGGCTCTGCGCCGATTGTTCGGCGGTTGAGCCGTATTTCTCGGTGATATGCGCGCGCAGATTCTGGCCTTCGGGCGGCATCTCGGGGTTGAGCTCGAAAGGGTGCCAGTGGATTTCATGCGGCGTGCCGGTCGCCTCGAGCGCCTGGGCGAGCTGGCGATAGCCGATGATGCACCAGGGGCACATCACGTCAGAGACGATGTCGATACGAAGGGTCTGATCGGTCATTTTGCGGCCTTTCGGCGGGTTGGGGCCTGTCTGCCTGGCGATATAAGGCGCGGCCGGCGCGGGTGTAAGGGGCGGCCGGCGGGCCGCCCCTCGCGTTGTGGCGGGACGTGCGGCTCAGGCGGCCTTGTCGGCGGGCGCCCAGGCGAATTTCTCGAACACCTTGTCGACCGGGGTCTCGGCCAGGTGGTTGGTGTAGTTCGACATGATCTTCTGGCTGTAGCCCAGGATCACCTCGAGGATGTGGCGTTTGGTGAAGCCGGCCTCGAGGAAGGCCTGCACCTGGGATTCCTCGAGATTGCCGTGCTGGCGGACCAGTTGCAGGGTGAAGCTGCGCAGCGCTTCGAGCCGGGCGTTCGGCAGCGGCGTACCGTTGCGCAGGGCGTCGGTGATGGCGTCATCGACCTGCATGCTCTTGGCAATGCCGGTATGGGCCGGCACGCAGTAGTGACAGGCGTTCTCGACATTGACGGTCTGCCAGACGACGGTCAGTTCGTCCTTGTCGAAGCTCGAATCCACGAAGAGCTCATGCACGCGCTGGTAGGCTTCCAGCAGGCCGGGTGCTTCGGCCATAACGGCGTGCAGGCCGGGGATCATGCCGTAGGCTGCCTTGGATTTCGCCAGCAGCGGCTTGGCGGCGTCCGGGGCGGTCTCTTCGGTGTGAAGCGGAAAATCGGTCATTGGCATCCTTTGTTGGTCTGTAGCTTGCGTGAACAGTGCAGCCCGTCCGGGCCGCGTCGGACTGATATGGCAACTTTGAGCGATCACTCAATAGATGAATTGAGCAATCACTCAAACGTGAGGCGCGCGGCGCCCATCCAATTACATAATTCGTCCTATGCGCTCTCGTCCGAGTTGCAAAATTCCCGGAGTTTTGGCAGATCAGCCGCATGGCACCAAAACCGAGAGCGACCAAACGGGTCACCATTCAACAGGTCGCGCATGCGGCCGGCGTGGACCGTTCGACGGTGTCGCGGGTGTTCAACAATCCCGATATCCTGCTGGAAGAGACTGTCAGACGCGTCAAGGACGTGGCGCTAAAGCTGGGCTATTCGCCGAATTCGGCGGCGCGGGCGCTGCGCACCGGGCGCAACAGCAATATCGCGCTGATCGTGCCCGATCTGACCAACCCCTTCATGCCGCCGATCGCGCTGGCGGTGCAGAAAGAAGCCGCGAAACGCGGGTTTGCAGTGTTCATCGGCAATGCGGATGAAAACCCCAGCCAGGAGGTGGATTTGCTGAACCGGCTGGCCGATCAGGTGGCCGGTGCCATTCTGGCCTCGCCCCGCTCGGCGTCGCAGCAGATCCACGATCTGGCGCGCGATACCCCGCTGGTGCTGATCAACCGCGACATCGAGGGCGTGCCGCGGGTGCTGATCGATTCCGGCCAGGGCATGGCGCAGGCGGTTGCGCATCTGGCGGGCCTGGGCCATCGCCACATCACCTATGCCGGCGGGCCCGACAACTCGTGGTCGAACGACCAGCGGCATCAGGCGGTCACCCGCGCCGCGGCGGCGCATGGGCTCACGCTCAGCACGTTGTCCGCCGGAACCGCCTCTTTCGCCCGGGGGGCCGAGATCGTACCCCAGCTACTGGCGCTTGGGGCCACCGCCTGCATCGCCTTCGACGATGTTCTGGCGCATGGCATCTGTAGCGGTCTGGTGGACAACGGGCTGAGCAATCCGGCCGATTACAGCGTCGTCGGCTGCGATGACATCCTGGGCTATCCGATGTTGACCACGGTCTCGGGGCCCTCGGCGCAGGCCGGGCAGAAAGCCGTCGAAATGCTGGCCAGTTCGCTGGGCGCCCCGCCCGAGGGCGATTTGCGCGTGGTTCTCGAGACCGAATTGGTCATTCGCCAGACAGTGAGCGCACCCGGACGGGGCTGAACCGGCCAAATCGGCGGTTTGCAGAGACAGGCGTTGACATGCAATCGATTGCATGGTGTGCTGACTGTCAATCAGGGGAATGTGAGTCATGAAGAGTAGCGAGCGTGTTTCAGAGGTGCCGGGCCGCAGGGCCAGCGGGCTGAGCGAAAAATACTGCGTCGAGATTTATGAATCCCGCCCGGCCCTGGGCGCCGCCGTTGCCGCGGATGTCGCGGCCCGGATCCGCCAGGTGGCCGCGCGGAAGGCCGAGGTGCGGATCATCTTTGCCGCCGCCCCCAGCCAGTCGGACATGCTGGCCAGCCTGGTCGCCCTGCCGGATATTCCCTGGGGGCAGGTCACCGCCTTTCACATGGACGATTACCTCGGCCTCGAGGCCGCGGCGCCGGAGCGGTTCGGCAACTGGCTCGAGGCGCATCTGTTTTCCAAGGTGCCCTTTGGCGCGGTGCACCGGATTGCCGCCGAGGGCACCGCCGACGAGATCTGCGCGGGATACGCCGCGCGTCTGGCCGAGGCGCCGATCGATATCGTCTGTCTCGGCATCGGGGTGAACGGGCATATCGCCTTCAACGACCCGCCGGTCGCCGATTTCCACGACAGCCAGGCGGTGCGGGTTGTCGAACTGGACGGGGTCTGCCGCCAGCAACAGGTCGACGACGGATGTTTCGCGCGATTCGAGGCGGTGCCGGAGCGGGCGATCACGCTGACCATTCCGACGCTGATGGCCGCGGACGCGCTGTTCTGCGCGGTGCCCGGCGCCCGCAAGCGTGCAGCCGTCAAGGCGGCGCTGGAAGGGCCGATCAGCACCGATTGCCCGGCCAGTATCCTTCGGACCCACCGCAATTGCACCATCTACCTTGACCGCGAGGCCGCCCCGCATGGATGACCCGACCCCCCGCACCGCCGACGAGATCTGCACCGGCTATCTGGAGGATGTCGTCACGCTGATGCGCCGCATCCAGCGCGAAGAGACCGGCCCGCTGGACGCCGCCGCGCGGATGATCGCGGATCATGTGGCCGAGGATCGGCTGGTGCATGTCTTTGGCCCCGGCGGCCATTCCAACCTGGCCACGCAAGAGGTGTTTTTCCGGGCCGGCGGGCTGATGCATGTCAATGCCATCCTCGACGAAGGCACGCTGTTGTCGAACGGCGCTCTGCGCTCGATGGCGATCGAACGGACGCCGGGCTATGGCCGGATCGTGATCGAGGACCAGGGGCTGGCCGCCGGCGATCTGCTGATCCTGGTGAACGCCTATGGCATCAACGCGGCGCTGATCGACGCGGCACTGGTGGCGAAGGAACGGGGGGTGAAGACCATCGGCATCTCCTCGCGGCAGCACGCCGAGAGCACCGCCGCCGATCACCCGGCCCGGCATCCGTCGAAACAGAACCTGCATGATCTGGTCGACGTGGCCATCGACAGCAAGGTTCAGATCGGCGACGCCATCGTCGAGATCCCCGGCATGGCGGAACGCATCGCGGCGGTGTCGACCTTTGCCAATGCCACGGCGCTGAACACGCTGGTGATCCGCACGGTGCTGCATCTGCGCGACAAGGGCGTCGAGCCGCCGGTCTGGCGCAGCGGCAATGCGCCGGGCGGCGACGAGGCAAACCGGAAATTCCTGGGCAACTTTCGCGGAAGGGTACGCGCGCTTTGACCTCTGTCGCCACGTTCTCGGGCCGCGACGTTCTGAGCGGCGAAGGCAAGACCCTGCATCTGCGCGACGGTCGGATCGCCGCCGTGACCAGGTGCGACGAGGCGGATCTGCCGCTGCTGTCGCCCGGCTTCGTGGACCTTCAGGTCAACGGCTTTGGCGGCCATGATCTGAACGACGGCAGGCTGACGCCGGAGGCGGTCGAGGCTTTGTGCAAGGCGCTGGTCAAGGTCGGGGTGGCGGCCTTTCTGCCGACGCTGATCACCGCCTCCGAGGCCGCGCTCTGCCAGCGGCTATCGGCGATCCGCAGGGCGCAGGAGACCCTGCCCTTGGCCGGCAAGATGATCGCTGGCATCCATGTCGAAGGCCCGTCGATCTCGCCCAAGGACGGCCCGAGGGGGGCGCATCCGCTGGCGCATGTGCGCCCGCCCGCGACCGAGGAGTTCGCCCGCTGGCAGGACGCCGCCGGCGGGCTGGTGCGGATGGTCACCCTCGCCCCCGAAACAGCCGGGGCGACGACCTATATCAAAGCTCTGGCCGATCGCGGCATCTGTGTCGCGCTGGGCCATTGCGACGCGACGGAAGAGGATATCGCGCGCGCCGTTGCCGCCGGGGCGCGGATGTCGACCCATCTGGGCAACGGCATCGCTGCCACCCTGCCGCGCCACCCGAATGCGATCTGGGCGCAATTGTCCGACGACCGGCTCACCGCCAGTCTGATCCTGGATGGTCATCACCTGTCCCGCGCCACCGCCCGCGCCATGATCCGCGCCAAGGGGGACGAGCGGGTGGTTCTTGTCTCGGACAGCGTGAAATTCGCCGGCATGGCGCCGGGCCGCTACCAATCGCCGATCGGCGGCGATGTCGAGGTCAGCGACTGCGGCCAAGTGGCGATTGCGGGCACCGAATACCTGGCCGGCAGCGGCGCCTGCCTGCTGGATATCGTCTGCGGCTATCAGGCCTTTACCGGCTTTCCGGCGACTGACGCGCTGCGCATGGCCACGGTCAACCCGGCGCGGATGATCGGCCGCGACCTGGCCCTGAGCCCCGGTGCGCCGGCCAATTTCCTGTTGTTCCAAGGCGCCGCCGCCGATGGCCGGCTGCTTCCGGCCGAGATCGTCTTTGACGGCGTCAGCGTGCGCTCATGACGCGGGTCGGGGTCTCGGTCGTCGATATCACCCCGCCGCCGGGGGGCGCCATGTCCGGGTTCGCGGCGCGGCAGGCTCCGGCGGAGGGCGCGCATGATGCGTTGACGGTGCGGGCCCTGGTGGTGGAGGACACGGCGCTGGTGGCGGTGGACGTGATCGGCATCGACGCCGCGCTCTCGGCGCGGGTCCGCGCCCGCAGCCCTCTGCCGGCGCAGAACATCACCCTTGCGGCCACCCATACCCATGGCGGCCCGGTCTCGATGCCGGGCCGGCTGGCGGGCCGCGCCGATGCCGAATTCCTGCGGCGGCTGGAAACCGGTATCCTGCGCGCCATCGAAGAGGCCGCGCAGGCGCGCCAGCCGGCCAGGCTGTACGGCGGATGCGGCGCCGAGCCCGGATTTGCCAGCAACCGGCGGCACGCCGGCGGGCCGGTCGACCGGGGGGTGCCGGTGCTGCGGTTTGACCGGATGGACGGGACGGTGCTGGCCTATTTCGTCTCTTACGCCTGCCATCCGGTGGTGCTGGGCGCCGACAACCTGCATTGGACCGCCGATTTCCCGCATTTCCTGCGCGCCCGTCTCGAAGCGGCCAGCCCCGGGGCGATTGCGATCTTTGCCACCGGCTGCGCCGGCGATGTGAACACCGGGCACAGCGCCGCCGCCTCGCTGAGCCGTGCGCGTCAGAGCGACCGCACTTACGACCGGGCCCGCATCATCGGCGAAGGCGTGGCACAGGCCGCGCTCGCCGCCGATCTGGTGCCGCTGACCGGCGCAAGCGGCGCCGGCGAGGGCTTTGACAGGCTCAGGTTCGCGCCGCGCGAGGTGGGCGACCGCGCAGATCTGGCGCGGCGCTGGCGCGCCGCGTCGCAGGCGCCGGGCGATATCCATGCGATCTGGGCGGAGTGGGCCGAACAGAGGATGGGCCGGGAGATCGATCCGATGCCCGCCCGCTGCACCGCGCTGTACTGGGCCGGGGCGCGCATCCTCGGGCTGCCGGGCGAGATCTTTGCCCGGACCGCGCTTGACCTGCGGCATTCGCTGGGCGGAACCGGGCCGCTCCACATCATCGCTTATGCCGATGACAATCCCGGCTATATCCCGCCCCGCGAAGAATTTGACGCGGGCGGCTACGAGGTTGAGGAAGCACATAGATTTTACGGAATGGGTGCGTCGATCGCGCCCGGCGTGGCGGAGGCGTTGTCCCAAGCAGCCCAACGTGCCGCCGAAACAGCGGCGATTGCGACCGCTGAAGGCTGTTCAATCAAAACGTCCAACAACAAGGAGAGTTCACATGACATTCAGGGGTAGAAACGGAACCGTCGCCAAGGCGACCATGTGGTCTGCCGGGCTGATGCTGGCCGGCACGCTGTCGGCCCAGGCGCAGGACGTCGTGATCTGGGGCGGCTTCCCGGAACTGGCGGATTTCTACGAGCGCGTGGCCGAGGGCATGAGCGACGAATATCCCGATCTCAACGTGATCGTCGAGCCGATCGGCCTGCGCGATCACGAAAAGCGGGTGGCGCTGGGCCTGTCGTCCGGGCTTGACGATGCCACGGTACTCGAACTCATCGGATCGACGGCGAACCGCTATATCGTGAACGATCTGCTGCCGCCCGCGCCCGACGACATCGCCGACTTCGTCAATGATGCCGGCAATTTCGAACCGTTCTTCCGCGACACCGCCACGGTGGACGGCACCGTCTACGGCGTGCCGCTGTTCCGTGGCCAGGGCGCGCTGTTCTACAACACCGACATGCTGGCCGAGGCCGGCCTGGACGGCCCGCCGACGACGATGGAGGAATATGACGACTATGCCGCCAAGCTGACCCAGCGCGATGCCGATGGCAATCCGACGGTCTCGGGCTGGTCGCTGCGCCTGTCCGGCGGCGGCGGCGGCATTGCCGAGAAGTTCTGGATCAACATGCACCAGTTCGGCGGCGCGCTGCTGGAGCCGGTCGGCGACAAATACCGCGCCGCCTATGCCAATGAGGCCGGTCTGGCGGCGCTGCGGCAATATGTGAACGCGGTCAGCGGCGACAAGACCGTCACCATCGACATGCCGGCCGATGCGGCCGCCTTTCAACGCGGCCAGACCGCGATGTTCATCCGGGAAAGCTGGGTGATCGGCGACACCGAGAAAAAGGCGCCCGAGCTCAACTATGACACGGCGCTGCTGCCGCGCGGCTCCATCGCGCTGCCGGTCAATCTCTATGTTTCCGGCGGCTCCGACGCGGCGCAGGACGCGGCCTGGGCCTTTGCCATCGAGGCCAACAAGCCCGAGCACCTGATCTGGCTGCTCGACAATGTCGGCTGGCTGCCGAACCGGGCGGGCGTGGATTACAGCGGCGTCATCGAGGCCAAGCCGCAGTTTTCGGCCTTTGTCGACCTGCCCGAGGATTACGATCTGTTCACCCTGCCCTCGATCGAACCGATCAACGAGATCCTGACGCGTTTCGCGGCGGTTCTGACCGAAGCCTTTGCCGACCCCTCGCTTGCCGGGGATGACGCGGCGATGATGGCACTGCTCGAATCCGCCGAGGAAGAGACCAACGCGATCCTCGATCGCGCCGGCATCCTGGCCGAGTAAACGCCATCCGGCGGCCCGGCGCCTCTCTCTCTAGCCGGGCCGCCCGAAACCAGGGGTATGACGATGCTGAAACGAAAACGGTTCCTGTTCGCCGTGATGGCGATCATTCCGACCTTTGCGATCTTTGGCTGGGTGCGGATGTATCCCATCGTCGAGACGCTTCGGCTCAGCGTGTTCCAGTGGAACCTTCTGTCGCGGGACAAGACCTTTGTCGGCCTGTCCAATTTCATCGAATTGTTTGGCGACGACCAGTTTCTCGATGCCCTGACCAATACCGCCATCATCGCCTTTGGCGCCATGGCGGTGACGATCCCGGTGTCCATGGCGCTGGCCGGGGTGATCTATCACCGCACCCGCAGCCGCTTTGCCGGGTTCTACGAAACCGCGGTCTTCATTCCGCATGTGGTCTCGCTGGTGCCGGCGGCGATGGCGTGGAAATGGATATTCGATGCCAAGCTCGGGCCGCTCAACGCGGTCATCGTGGCACTTGGCGGCGAGGCGCAGGCCTGGCTGTTCGATCCGGTGCTGTCGGTGGTCTGCATCATCCTTCTGGTGTCCTGGCAAACCCTTGGCTATGCGGTGCTGATCTATCTGGTCGGCTTTCGCAACCTGCCGAAATCGGTCTATGAGGCCGCCAAGCTGGACGGCGCCAACGGCATCCAATCGTTTTTCTTCATGTCGGTGCCGCTGTTGAAGCCGATCACGCTCTACGTCTCGGTGGTGACGCTGATTTCCGGCTTCAACGTCTATGCCCAGGCCTATGTGCTGGCGTCCGACACCCAGGGCGCGCCCGGCCGGCTGGTGCGGGTGCTGGTGCTCGACATGCTGGAAAACAGCTTTCAGAACTTCCGTGTCGGCTATGCCGCCGCCGAGGCTGTCATCCTGCTCTCCATCGTGCTGGTGCTGACCGCGGTGCAGTTCGGCATGCTGCGTCAGAAAGGGGGGAAGTGACCATGTCCGCCAAGGCCCGTGCCCGCCGCAGCAACTTCCTGATCGATGTCTGCCTGTTCTTCATCTGCCTGGCGCTGCTGCTGCCGCTGATCATGCTGATCGCCAACGGCTTCAAGACACCGGCGGAAATGCTGGTCTGGCCGCCCACCATCCTGCCCCGCAACCCGACGCTGGAAAACTTTGTCACGGTCTTCACCGAGACGCCGCTGCTGCGCTGGATGTTCAACAGCCTGGCCTTTGCGACGCTGTCGATGATCGCCATTGTCGCAACCTCGGCGCTGGCCGGCTATGTGGTGGCCAAGTTCCCCTTCCGATCGATCAATGTAATCTTCATCCTGTTCCTGACCACGGCGATCATCCCCTTCGAAGTCTACATGATCCCGCTTTATTTCCAGGTAAAGGCGCTTGGCGCGCTGAACTCGATCACCGGGTTGCTGATCGGCTATCTGGTGATGAGCTTCGGGATCTTCCTGATCCGCCAGAATGTCATCGCCTCGATCCCCGACGAGCTGCTGGAAGCCGCGCGGATCGATGGCGCCGGCGAATTCTGGATTTTCCGGCATATCGTGGTGCCGCTGTTGCGCGGGCCGCTGGCCGCCCTGGCGGTTCTGGCGTTCTTCCAGGCCTGGACCGCCTTTGCCTGGCCGATCATCACCCTGACCCGAAAGACCTCGTTCACCATCGAGGTCGGTCTGGCGAATTTCCAGAGTGCCTATACCGTGGAGCTTTCGCTACTCAGCGCCGCCTCGGCCGCCGTCATGGTGCCCTCGGTGCTCGCCTTTGTCCTGTTGCGCCGCAACTTCGTCGAAGGCATCGCGGCAAGCGGCATGAAAGAATGAAACCAGGCGCGACCTCCGCTCACCGACCTCTGAAAGACCGGCAATGACCCAAGTTGAAATCAATGACCTCCGGAAAAGCTTTGGCCCCGTCGAGACCCTGCATGGCGTCTCTTTCGAGATCCCCGAAGGCGCCTTTGCCGCGCTGGTGGGGCCGTCGGGCTGCGGCAAGTCGACCATCCTGCGGCTGATCGCCGGGCTCGAAGAGGTCACCAGCGGCGACATCCGGATCGGCGACCGGGTGGTCAACGACGTCGAATCCAAGAACCGCGACATCGCCATGGTGTTTCAGAACTATGCGCTCTACCCGCATATGACGGTGGCCCAGAACATGGGGTTTTCGCTGCGCCTGCTGAAGAAACCGAAAAAGGACATCGAGACGGCGGTGCATGAGGCGGCCACGATCCTTGGGATCGACGGGCTTCTCGACCGCTTTCCCAAGCAGCTTTCCGGCGGGCAGCGCCAGCGGGTCGCCATGGGCCGCGCCATCGTCCGGCAGCCGCAGGTGTTTCTGTTCGACGAGCCGCTGTCGAACCTCGACGCCAAGCTGCGGGTGCAGATGCGCGCCGAGCTGAAGGCGATGCACCAAAGGCTGCGCACCACGACGATCTATGTCACCCATGACCAGATCGAGGCGATGACAATGGCCGATATCGTGGTGGTCATGCGCGACGGCCACGTCGAACAGGTCGGCCGGCCGCTCGAGCTTTATGACCGCCCGGTCAACCGCTTTGTTGCCGGCTTTATCGGCTCGCCGGCGATGAATTTCGTGCCGGTGACCAGCACGGCGGGCGCGGATGCCGTGGTGCTGGCGGATGGCCAGAGCCTGGACCTGCCGCAGTTCCGGGCGCTCTCGGGTGCCTTCGACCTCGGGCTGCGGCCCGAACATCTGCGCCATACCGCCGAGCCAGCCGGGCTGAACGTGACAATCGAGTCGAGCGAGCAGACCGGATCGGAAACCCTGATCCAGGCCGATCTGGCCGGCCAGTCGATCACCGCGCTGCTGCGCGAACGCTTTGATTGCCATCCCGGCGAGCGCCACCGCCTGACCGTGGACCCCGCCTTCGCCCAGCTCTTCGACGCCGAAACCGGCGCGCGTATCGACGCCTAGGCGCCGATCGCCCGGATCGCGGCCAGAAGGCTCAGCCCGGTGTGATAGCCGGGGTCGAGATCGGGGGTCGCCGGGACAAAATCCACCGGGCCCTCAAGGGTTCTGGTCTGATAGGCAAAGCTCTTGTCGTCGCGCCAATAGTGCGAAAAGAACGCCGCATCGGCCTCTTGCCAGGGCGCGATCAGCCGGCGGTCGCCGGTCAGCTGAAAGCCCAGGGCACAGGCGCGGATCGCCTCGGGCATGGGCCACCAGGGAAAATACGGCGAAGCCAGTTCGCCGGTTCGCGCCGACAGATACAGCGCGATCCCCGGGCCCTGCATTCCGACCTCGAGACAGCGCAGCAGGATGTCGACCAGCGGCGCGATCCGCGGATCTTCGGGGCGGGTCAGGAGATGTTCGAAGGCAAAGCCGCAGAATTCCACGGCATGGCCGATGTTGCAGATGTCCTCGCCGCGGATGGTCAGAAGCAGGCCGGAGGCTGGGTCGAAATGGCGCTCCAGCACGTGATCGATGAACCGGTCGGCAAAGCCGGTCTTGTCGGAATGGCCCAGGCGGTGCAGCAGCCCCGCCGCCGCCAGCAGGATCATGCGCGGGCCGAAATCGTCCGGCTCCGCGTCCACGCTTGCGGGCAACAATGGCCTGGTTTCGTCCATCTGGAACCGGCCGTCCTCGATCGCGTCGATCACCGACATCAGAGAGGCAAGATGGCGGGTTTGTGCCTCGGGCGCGAACAGAGGTGCGGCGGCACAGAGCCCCTTGGCCACGAAGGCATCTGAATAGCTGAAGATCGCGCCGGCTTCGGTCTGCGGCGCGAGGTCGCCGTCGCGCGACACCACCGGCCGCAGGTCGCGGTCATACAGGAAATAGGCGTGCCCGTCGCGGGCGTGCAGCTCGGCCAGCCGCCGGTACAGCGCCGAGGCGGCGGTTTCCAGTTCGGCGGCAAAGGCCGCATCGGTGCCCCGGTAGTGGCCGGCAAATGTGGCCAGTGCCTCGAGCCCGCGCCCCTGAATCCAGCCATAGGTATACCCGGGGCCGCGCAGCCCCGAGGTGGCATCGTAATCCTGCCCGGTGATCGAATGCACCTTGGTGTCGAGGAAGCCGGCCCCCGGATCGTCGCGCGCGACAAGCCAGCGAAGCGTCGCCCGGTTGCAGCTTTCGTAGCGTCGGGCGGCGTCGCGCATCCAATCGGGCGTCATGCAAGTCACTCCTGTCGAAATTCCCGGCCATCCCCCGTTAAATATCTGAATTCAGGAGGAAATGTAACCGGAAAATCGCACCGGCCAAGTCCTGCGCAGGGGTGTAAATTGCCATTGCTCCGCTTAAGTAAAGCATCTAGTATACTAGTCGTCTAATTTGAGGAGGACCCCATGAGCGCCCCGTTGAAAGTTCTGATTTCCGGCACCGGCTTTGCCGGCCAAGGCCATGCCGATGCCTTTCGCGGCGCCGGGGCCGAGATTGTCGGCATCGTCGGCCGCACGCCGCGGGTGGTCGAAGAGGTGGCCGAGGCCGGCGGCATTCCCTATGCCGGCACCGATTGGGATGCGGCGCTGGCCGCCTGCCAGCCCGATATCGTCTCGATTGCCACCCCCGGCGGGGCGCATTACGCGCCGATCAAATCCGCCATTGCCGCCGGCTGCCATGTGTTCTGCGACAAACCGATGACCGAGAGCGCGGAAACCGCCGTCGAACTGCGCGATCTGGCGGCCGCCCGGGGGGTGAAAACCGCCTATGCCGCCAGCTTCCGCTACACGCCCTCGGTGCTGCACGCCCGGCAACTAGTGGCCGAAGGCGCGATTGGCGAACCGACCGAAATCGAATGCATCTCGCATTTCAACCTCGAGCGCGCGATCCCGTTCGGCTGGTCGCACCGCCGCGAACAGGGCGGCGGGCGGCTCAACAACAATTTCACCCACACGCTGTCGATTGCCTGCGCCCTTGTCGGCGACCGCATCCTCAACATCGCCGGCGAGGTGCGCGACGATCTGGGCCGCGCGCCCATCGTCGAGGGGGTGCACAACTTTGCCACGCGGCGGAACTTCATCCCCGAGAACCTGGAGGATCCCGCGCTGCAATGGGGCGAGAGCAATGTCGAATGGTCGTATACCGTGATGGCGCAGCTCGACAGCCCGTTGGCCGACAAGCCGGTGTCGGTGCTGTTCAAGCACGGCGGTCTGGTGCCGCGCTTTCACGAGGATCACATCGTGGTCTATGGCACCGCCGGCGCGATCTACATCAAGGGCCATTACGGCAGCGGCCAGCTCTTTCACTACGGCGCCGACAAACAGTGGCAGGCGCAGGCCCTGCCGCCGGAGATTGCCGCCGGGATGCCCGATGTCGCGGGCGAGACCGAATTGTGCTGGCATTACCTCGCCCGGGAGTTCCTGCGCGACATCCAGGGCGAGACGGTGGCGCCCTACCCGACCTTTGCAGAGGGCAGCCGCGACCAGAAGATCATCGAGCGGCTCCGCCAGAACCGGAGCTGGACCGATGTGACCGATCTGGGCTGAGCCCGCCCCAGGTATTCCCCGCCCGGTGCCGCGCAGAGGGCGCGGGGGCGGCTTTTTCAGGAGGAGACAGCATGAAAATCACCGACGCCAAGGTCTTTGTCGGCGGCCCCAAGAAGAACTATGTCACGCTCAAGATCATGACCGATCAGGGTGTCTACGGTCTCGGCGATGCGACGCTGAACAACCGCGAGACCCTGCCGGCGAAATACCTTCAGGATTACCTGATCCCCAATCTGATCGGCATGGACCCGCGCAATTCCGAGGATATCTGGCAATTCCTCTATCGCGGCGCCTATTTCCGGCGCGGGCCGATTGCCATGGCGGCATATGGCGCCATCGACATGGCGCTCTGGGACATCAAGGGCAAGCTGGCGAACATGCCGCTGTATCAGCTCTTTGGCGGCAAGAGTCGTGACGGCGCCATGTGTTACGCCCATGCCACCGGCGCCGATCTCGAGGATTTGATGGACTCCGTCGCCGCCTATGTCGACGAAGGCTACAAGGCGGTGCGGGTGCAATGCGGCATTCCCGGCATGCCGACGGCCAGCTATGCGGTGCCGGAGGAAAAGGGCGCCCGGAACTACATCACCGATTACACCGGCATCCGGCCCACGGTCGAGATCTGGGACAGCGGCAAATACATGCGCTTCATGCCCGAGGCGCTGATGCGGATCCGCGAGCGGTTTGGCCCCGAGCTGCACATCCTGCACGATGTGCACCACCGGCTGACCCCGCGCGAGGCGGCGGAATTTGCCAAGGCGGTGGAGCCGGTCGGCCTGTTCTGGCTGGAAGATCCGACCCCGGCCGACGATCAGGACGCGCTGAAGCTCCTGCGCCGGCATTCCACGGTGCCGGTGGCCATCGGCGAGGTGTTCAATTCGATCTACGATTGCAACAAGCTGATCGAGCAGGAGCTGATCGATTACATCCGCGTCGCGGCGACCTATGCCGGCGGCATCACCCATGTAAAACGGATCGTAGATCTGGCCGCGCTGCACCACGTCAAGACCGGTTTCCACGGTGCGCCCAGTCATTCGCCGCTCTGCATGGCGGCGCAGGCGCATCTCAACGCCTGGGCGCCGAACTTTGGCGTGCAGGAATACCTGGTGCTGGGCACCCCGGAATGCGACGCGCTGTTTCCGTCGGAGCACCGGATGGAGAACGGCATGGTCTATGTCTCGGACGCGCCGGGGCTTGGCGTGGATTTCGACGAATCCGAAGTCGCGCGCTACGAATACCAGCCCGGCAGCCATCCGGTCGTGCGGCTCGAAGACGGCACGATGTGGAATTACTGACCTCGCGCGGGCCTGGCCTGCAAATGGCACGCGCGGCACGATTTCTCGTGCCGCGCGTTTTCGTCATGTCGGGCCGGAGGCTCAGACCATGATGTCGCTGTCGTCCCAGTCGTCCGGGGTCTCGTCTTCGGGCGTTTCCTGGTCGTCCGCGCCCTGGGTCATCATCTTCATGACCGCGTCTTCCGACATGTCGGGATAATCGGTCGGATCGGGGGTAAAGGCCGGCAGACCGGACGCCGCCGCCCAATCCTCGGTACCCTTGGACCCGCCGGTTCCCGAACCCTTGGAGCCACCGCTGCCGGACCCGCCAGAGCCGGATCCCTTGGACCCACCGGAGCCCGAGCCACCGGATCCGCTGCCGGAACCGCCCGAGCCAGAGCCCGAGCCACCGCTGCCGGAACCGGAGCCTCCGGATCCGCTGCCCGAGCCGCCGGAACCGGAGCCCTTGCTGCCGCCCGAACCGGAGCCGCCGCTGCCCGAACCACCGGAACCGGAACCTTTGCTGCCACCGGAACCGGAGCCGCCGCTGCCGGAACCCCCGGAACCGGAGCCTTTGCTGCCACCGGAACCGGAGCCACCGCTGCCGGAGCCGCCAGAACCGGAGCCCTTGCTGCCACCCGAACCGGAGCCACCGCTGCCGGAGCCGCCAGAACCGGAGCCCTTGCTGCCACCCGAACCGGAGCCGCCGCTGCCGGAACCCCCGGAACCGGAGCCCTTGCTGCCACCCGAACCGGAGCCACCGCTGCCGGAGCCGCCGGAACCGGAGCCCTTGCTGCCACCCGAGCCGGAACCACCAGAACCCGAACCACCGGAGCCGGAGCCTTTGCTGCCACCCGAACCGGAGCCGCCGCTGCCGGAACCGCCAGAGCCGGACCCTTTGCTGCCACCGGAACCGGAGCCCTTGCTGCCGCCCGTGCCAGATCCCGCCGTGCCGGAGCCTTTGGTGCCGCCGTTCTCGTCGCCCTCTTCCGCGACCGAGAGATAGGCGTCGAGCGAGACTTCCGGCGGTTTGCCTTCGCCGTGCTCGCCAATGAACTCGAAATCGCTTTCGGTATAGAAGTAGCTCGTCGGATCATCCGGCAGGATGATCTCGCTGACGTTGCCGAAGTGACCCCAGGCAACCGGGTTGCCATCGGCATCCTGGAATTCGACGCTGCCCATCTGGGTGCCGTCCTCGGAGGTCGTCACGTTGAGCACAAAGGCCGCGCCGGCGTCGCTCAGGTCGAGCACGAAGCTTTCCGGCGCGCTGTCCTCGGTCTTGAACTCATCGGCCATGTTGGCGTCGTACCACTCGGAATAGCCGTCTCCCTCGACGCCCCCGTTGTGATAGGCTTTCGTCGTGCTGGCCTTGTCATTGCCACTGCCACCAGTGCCTTTCGACCCGCCAGAGCCCGACCCGCCGGAACCGGAGCCTTTGCTGCCGCCGCTGCCGGAGCCACCAGAGCCCGACCCGCCAGAGCCGGAGCCCTTGCTACCACCGCTGCCGGACCCACCGGAGCCCGAACCGCCGGAGCCGGAGCCTTTGCTGCCGCCGCTGCCGGAACCACCGGATCCCGACCCGCCAGAGCCGGAGCCCTTGCTGCCGCCGCTGCCGGAACCGCCGGATCCCGAACCGCCGGAACCGGAGCCTTTGCTGCCGCCGCTGCCGGAGCCACCAGAGCCCGACCCGCCAGAGCCGGAGCC